>SXON01000068.1 GCA_005778355.1 Pseudomonadota bacterium
CCTCGGCATGGATGAGCTCTCCGACGAGGACAAGCTCATGGTGGCCCGCGCGCGCAAGATCCAGCGTTTCCTCTCCCAGCCCTTCTTCGTGGCCGAGAAGTTCACCGGCATGGCGGGCAAGTACGTGAGCAAGGAAGAGTCGGTGCGCGGCTTCAAGGAGATCCTCGACGGCAAGCACGACAAGCTGCCCGAAGGCGCCTTCTACATGGTCGGCAACATCGACGAGGCCGTGGAGAAGGGCCGCAAGATGTTGGAGAACTAAGAGATGTCGCTCGCCGTTCGCGTCGTCACGCCGCGCAAGATCGCCTGGGAGGGCACGGCCAACTCGGTCACCGCCCCGGGCGAGCTCGGCGAGTTCGGCGTGCTGCCGAAGCACATCTCGTTCCTCAGCACGCTGAAGCCGGGGCCGCTCACCATCGACACCGGCAGCGCCAAGCTCAAGTTCAAGGTGGGCCTCGGGTTCGCCGAGGCCGGCGCCGCGCAGGTGACCATCCTCACCGAGAGCTGCGAAGAGGCCTAGAGCAGGATCACCCGCTCTAGCTTGAGCAGGAAGCGCTTCATTTCCAGGCCGCCCGCGTAGCCAACGAGACGGCCGTCGCCGCCAATCACGCGATGGCAGGGGACGACGATGCCCACGGGGTTGGCCGCGTTGGCCTGTCCTACCGCGCGCGGGTTGGAGCCCACGCGCGAGGCGAGCTCCGAGTAGCTGATGGCCCGGCCCCAGGGGATGGCGCGGAGGGCGGACCACACCCGCGACTGGAAGGGCGTGCCCACCGGCGCCACCGGGGCCGTGAAGCTGACCGCCTCTCCAGCCCAGTATCGGGCAAGCTCGGTCTCCAGGAGCGCGAAGGCCTCGTGTCGCGACAGGGCAGTGCCGGGGGCGGCGCGGCCGAGCGACAACAGCGCGCCTTCGCGGTTCGCCACGGCCACGAGCGGTCCAAGCGGTGACTCGAGCACGGCGCGCAAGGGGGCGCCGGTCACCTGAGGACTACTTGGTGGGCGCGTTGAAGTTGCGGCGGTTCATCCAGTCCTGGAAACCGTCGCCCATGCCGGTCCCGGCCCAGGATGTGGTCATGCGGGACACGAACATGCGATCCTGGCCAGCCACGATGCTCGGCTTGAGCAGGTCGCGGATTTGCTGGGCGCTGAAGCGCGTTTCCACCATCCACACGCCGCGCATGCGGTTGGACCAGTTGCCGAGCGCCTTGATCGCCTTCTCGAGGTCGGCGTACTGGTCGGCGGGGCGAGCGTTGAGCTCGAGGGTGATGAGGTACATCATGTCGGGAACTCCGTGGGGGCGCCGCTTAGCGCCCCGGGACGGGGGCCGCCACGCGGTGGCCCGGGGAGGATAGATCGGCGGCGTGTCTCGCAAGCTGACGGCCGCGGCGCTGGTATGGACCGTGGCGTTGATGCTCTCGCGGGTGCTGGGCCTTGTCCGCGACGCAGTGCTCGGCCAGACGCTCGGCGTGGGCATCGAGGCCGACGTGTACGCGGCGGCCTTCCGCATCCCCGACCTGCTCACCCACATCGTGAGCGGGGGGGCGCTCTCCATCGTGTTCATCCTGATGTTCACGCGCTTCTCGGCGGAGGGCGACGAGGAACGAGCTTGGCGCGCCTTTTCCCACGTGGCGAACTTCATCGTGGGCCTGGCGCTGTTGCTCATGCCGCTCTTGATGGTGGGCATGCCCTGGCTCTGCGCCTGGTTCTTCCCGGGTTTCGACGCCGAGGCCCAGGCGAAGCTCGTGTACCTCAGCCGGATCGTGCTCCCGGCGCAGCTCTTCCACGTCTTGAGTGGTTTGCTCGGCGCGGCCCTGTTGTCGAAAGACAAGCACCTCGTGCCTGCGCTCGCGCCGCTGATCTACAACCTTGGGATCATCCTCGGTGGTTGGCTGGGTGGCTCGGCAGAGGGCTTCGCCTGGGGCGTGCTCGTGGGCAGTTTCCTCGGGCCCTTCCTCTTGCCGCTGGTCGCGGCGCTGCGCGTGGGGCTCCGGTGGCAGCCGATCTTCAGCCTCCGCGACCCCGATTTGCACGCCTACCTGCGGGGTGCCTTGCCGATCATGCTGGCCTTCTCGCTCGTGGGCTTCGACGACCTCGTGTGGACGCATTTCGCGGCCGGCAGCACCGGCGACGTGGCCACGCTCAACTACGCCAAGGCGCTGATGCGGGTGCCGATCGGCGTTTTCGGATTCGCGATGGGCATGGCGGCCTACCCGGAGTTGGCGCGCTTGTACGCGGCGGAGCGGCGCGCGGAGGCCTGGGCCTTGTTGCGCACGGCGGTCGTGCGCTCTCTCGTGCTGGCCTTCGGCGCCCAGGTCGGTCTCAGCGTGGCCGGCGTGGAGGTGGGCACCTTCGTGTACTCGGCCACCCGGATCCCGCCCGCCCGCCTCGACCAGCTCGCCGCTTGTCTCGCGGTCTTCTCGCTCGCTCTCGGCCCGTGGACGGTACAGACCCTCCTGGCGCGAGGTTTCTACGCCCGAGGTCTCACCTGGGTGCCGACGCTCTTCGGGACGATCCTGCTCGTGCTGTCCTTGCCCATCTACGCGCTGGGCGCGCGCACCTGGGGGGCCCTGGGCCTCGCGCTCGCCTCGTCACTCGCGGTGACGGCCTACGTTTTTGTGCTCTACGCCAAGCTCGCGCGGGAGGTCAAGGAGGGCGACGGCGTGGGTCTCGACGTGCTCAAGCTCGTGGTGGCGGCCGCCGTGGCTTTCGGGGTCGGCGTCATCGTCCGCGGGCTCCTCCCCGCGTTCAACTACGGTCGCGTCGATGCCCTCTGGCGGATCGTGGTGCTCGGGCTGGTCACGTCGCCAGTCTTCCTCGGTGTGGGCTGGGCCCTGCGGGTGGGCGAGCTGCGTGCGTTGGTCAACCAGGTGCGACGTCGCCGGGGATAAGCCGGCGGCCATGAACATCGTGGTGACCGGCAGCAGCCGGGGTATCGGCGCGGCCATCGCCCGTCGTCTCGCGGCGCCGGGTCGCTCGATCCTCGTGAACTACCTCCAGGGCGAGGAGGCCGCGCGATCAGTCGCCGCCGACGTGGAAGCCCAGGGCGCGCGGGCGGTGCTGGTGCAGGGCAACGTGCGCAGCGAGGAGGACCTCCGGCGCATCGCAGGAACGTTCGACAGTGTCGATGTGCTGGTGCACAACGCCGCCATCGGCGTGCTCAAGCCCTTCGACAAGATCCGCACCGCCCAGTGGGACCTGACGATGGAATCGTCATTGCGTCCCTTCTGGTTGCTCACCAAGCTCTGCCCGCTCGCGACTGGGGCCACCGTCGTGGGGCTCTCGTCGATGGGCTCGTCGCGACACGTGCCCGGCTATGCCGCGATGGGCGCCGCCAAGGCGGGGATGGAGGCGCTCACCCGGCAGCTCGCGGTGGAGTTGGCCCCTCGCGTGCGGGTGAACACCGTGTGCGGCGGCCTCGTGCGCACCGACGCGCTTCGGTACTTTCCAGAGGGGGAAAAGATGGTGGAGCTCGCGTCGCGACACACCCCTCTGGGCCGGATCGCGGAGCCCGACGACATCGCGTCGATCGTCGAACTCCTCGTGGATCCCCGCAGCTACTGGATCAACGGGCAGGTGCTCGTCGCCGACGGTGGCCTCTCAATCCTCTAACGGCGTCACACATTTCACCGTCTCGTCGTTGTAGCCGGAGTCAGGCCGTGGCATGATCACGTGTCCCGACGCGCGCCGCTCGCGTCACTTTCTCGGAGGTTCGTATGTCCCGGTTCGGTTGGCCCTCACTCCTCGCCCTCGCCGCCATCGGCTGCGTGACCGATAACGAGCTCACCTCCAAGGACGATCCGACGACGGAGTTCGACTCCGGTGGCGACTGGCAGCCCCCGCAGGACACCGCCGATACCGACATCGACACCGACAGCGGCGGCGGCACGGTGATGCCGGACTACTGCGACGAGCGCAGCTTCGCCGCCGAGGCGGTGGCGCAGGACGCCGACTGCGAGGGTGGGCCGCGCCAGCCTGACTGGAATCTCGAGGTCCTCTGGGAGAAGCAGGTGGGCAGCGGCACCTACAGCCCCGCGGTCGTGGGCCAGATCACCGACGACAACAGCGACGGGGTCGTGGACGATTCCGACGTTCCTGACGTGGTGGTGTTCGACAGCTCGGCCGTGCTCTGGGTGGTGTCGGCCGAGGACGGCTCCTCGGAGTGGCAAGCCACGCTGTCGAACTCGATGAACCAGCTCTCCGCCATCGGCGACGTCGACGGCGACGGTCTGCCCAACGTGGTGGCCGACAGCAACTACACCGTCACCGCCTACGACAACGAGGGCCGCGTGGTGTGGACCGGCCCCTCCTCCTACGGCAAGAACAAGGGCACGTGTGGCGCCTTCGGCATGGCCGATCTCGACGCCGACGGCAGCGCCGAGGTGTACCACGGCAGCCGAATCATCGACGGCACCAACGGCGACGTGCGCGGCAACGGCACCGAGGGCGACGGTCTCGGCGTTGGCAACTCCTACGGCCACAGCATCGCCGCCGACCTCGACGGCGACGGCGTGTGGGAAGTCGTGGTGGGAAACGCCGCCTACGATCCTGACGGCAACAGCATCTGGGCCAACGGCGAGGCTGACGGCACGGTTGCGGTGGCCGACCTCGACAAGGACGGCTCGCCCGAAGTCGTCTCCGTGGGGAACTACGGCGTGTACACCATGGACGCCAACGGCAACGTGCTGTGGACCTTCGACCTCGGCGGCGGGCTCGCCACCACCCCGGCGATCGCCGACATCGACGGCGACACCTACCCCGAGGCGCTCATCGCCACGACGACCGATCTCTTCGTGCTCGACATGAACGGCAACGAGGTGATGTCGATCGAGGCCCCGGGGAGCGGCAGCGGTCGCGGTGGCGTGTCGGCCTACGACTTCGACGGCAACGGCACCTGGGAGATCGTGTGGCAGTCCCCCTCGGCGCTCTTGATCATCGACGGCAAGACGGGCGACACCCTCGCCGACTACTCGCTCACCGCGCCCACCTGCGCGGGCCCGGTGCCCATCGTCGATGCCGACAACGACGGCGACGCTGACATCGTCACCTACGACTCGGGCGGCAAGATCCGCGTGCTCACCGACAGCGCCGGCTTCACGCAGGCGCGCCCAGTGTGGCACCAGAGCGACTACTCGCTCACCAACATCGGCGACAACTCGGAGATGCCCGAGGATCCCGTGCCGAACTGGCAGGGCGCGAACAACTTCCGCGCCGGTGCGCCGGTCGAGCAGATCAACAGCCTGTACCCCGTGCTCCGCGACGTCTGCGCCGACGAGTGCGAAGGCGGCTCGGTCTGGGTGTGGTACTCCGTCGCCAACAACGGCTACTACACGGTGAACGACCGCCTCGCGGTGGAGTTCTGGGGCGTCACCGACGCGGGCTACACGCTGCTTGGCGAGGCCACCTGGTCGGGCACGGTCGACGCGGGCATGATGACCGAGGCGGACTTCATCCAGCTCACGGGCGTGGCCACCCCGCTCTACGACATCGACGTGCGCATCTCGGGGACCACCGAGGACTACGAGGACTGCGACGAGTCCGACGACATCGACAAGTGGGGCACGCAGATCTGCAACTAGCGACGCGCGCTAACGTCGGCGCCTGAGGCCGAGGAGCAGCAGCGCACCCACCGCGCTCCCATCGCGACAGCTGCAGGGCTCGTCGCCGGGGGGCGTGGCGGTGTCTTCGCGCACGGAGGTGTCGCGACCGCCGGAATCGGTGTCATCGGCGCTGTCGCCCGTGTCGATGGCTCCGGCCGTGTCGCCGGTGTCGACCGGCGTGTCGAGGGTGGTGCGGTACACGCAGGCGTCGTCGATGTTCCAGCCGCCGGCGGAGTCATTGTCGTCACTCTCGAGCTCCCAGCTGAGCGTCACCGGCGAGCTCGCGGGTGAGACGACGAGGGTGGCTTGGATCCAGTCCTCGTCGGCAGCCACCTCGGTCGTCCAGGCCTCGGCCTCGTTGACGTACACCCGCGCGTGGTCGCCACCCTCGACGTCGAGGGTGAGCCAGCGACGGAACTGCACGACGATCGGCCCTCCGGTGTCGACTTCGAGAGGGAGCGAGTAGAGCCGGTTGACTACCTCGTAGGGGTAGGCACCGTCGCGATCGAAGTCGTTGCCCCACGCGGTCTCGCCGGTGTACGCGCCGTAGGGGTCGCCCGACATGCCGATGGGCGCGCCGAAGGCCCAGTCGTCGGCGCTGCTTCCACTGCCCGAGAGGGCGGCGTGCGTGAAGCCGCCGTCGCTGGCGCTGAAGTCCTCGCACCAGCTCTCCTCCAGCGCGCCCACGTAGAAGCTATGCGCGCCCACCGCGGGGAATCGCAGTTCGTCACCGTCGCCGGCGACGGCGATGATCGCGTAGTGAATCACTGTGCCATTGGGCTGGCCGGGCAATGCTCCGCTTGCGATGCCGTCGGCGAGCGCGAGCGGGGTGTCGGTCCAGTCTTCCCCGTCCGTCGTCCACGACACGCGCACCGCGCCCAGGTCGAGCTCGATGCAGCCCGGGGCGAGGCTCCTCACGTTGGCGATCACCGCGATGTCGGTGTCGGCGGGCTGGTTCTCGATGGGCGCGTGCGCGACGGTGGCTGGGAAGCTCACGACCGCCGGTCCGAGCCCGTGGTTGCCAAAGGTGTCCACGATCAGGCACAGGTGGGGCGTGCCGTCGGCGAGGTTGGCGTTGTCGTCGTCGGCGAGCATGTACTCGTCGAAGATGGTCTCGATGGTGGGCCCCCCGGCGAGCGAGTCGACGAGGAGGCGCGAGGAGATCTCCCAGGCGGAGCCCTTCTCCGAGGCGCTCTCGCCGTAGAGCGACTGCAGTTCCACCAGCAGGTCCCAGGCGGCGCCGGAGTAGATGATCGAGTCCTGGTAAACGTTATCGCGAATATCCTCGGGATAATACCGGAATGTGGTGAGGTCGCGGATAGGGTCACCGTCGTCGTAGAAGCCAGGGGCGATGGCGGAGTCGAGCGTCTGCATCACCGCCACGAGGTCGCCGGCCGCCTCGCCGATGGTGCCGTCGACGGTGCCGCTCAGCACGCTGTTCTCGTGGAATCCGTGGCCCCACTCGTGGTAGTTCGAGTCGGCGATCTGCCCGGCGTTGCCGCAGCCGTCGCCCTCGATGCCGAAGTTCACCGCGCCGTCCCAGTAGGCGTAGCAGGTGACGCTGGCGTTGACCTTGGAACGCACCTGCGTGTCGAGGAAGGCGAGCCCGGGGGAGAAAAGCTGCGCCCAGTCGCGCACCTGGTGCAGGTAGACGAAGCTGTCGATCTCGGCTTGCGTGGCCGCGATGCTGTCGAAGAGGGGCGAGTCGTCAAGGACCGCGAGCTGTCCCTCGTCACCGCCCTCGTTGGTCACCCGCACGTAGGGGCCCTCGAGGTACGCGGTCCAGCTCTCGGCCTCGTCGATGCTGAAGCTGCCGTCGCTGCCGGTCACCACCGTGGCTCCGGAGGCCGACTCGAGCGTGGCGAAGCGGAGGGGCGAGGTGGTGGTGCCGCTCTCAGCGTTGCGGGTGTCGTGTTCGGCGCTGAGTACGCCGTCGAGGAAACGTACGGCGTTGGTTGCGTATAGTTCCTCACCGGTCTGGCTGTCGACGAGCACCGTCCAGCGACCGGGAGGCGAGATGGTGTCGCGACGAAGCACGCGCGCGAGTCGGTAACCGCCGTCGCGAGGGAGGATCACCGCCCCCCCGGGGACGGTCTCGACCACCCGCAGCGAGGGCACCGTGTCCACGCCGATCATCACGATCTTGCCGCCGCGAACGCGGAACGTGGCACCGGCGCTCCACACCGGGTGACCTTGCCACTGGCGCGCGTAGTCCACGTACCAGGTGTCGTTCCGGGCCAGGTAGGCGGCCGATCGCAGCACCAGGTCGCTGGGGACCACGCCGAACAGTCGAGGGTTTCTCTCGATGAAGTCGTCGAGCGCGGCCACGAGATCGCGCTCGCCGCCGAGTCGTCCCAGCGAGATGGGGGGCCCGAAAGCACGCGTGGCGGTGCCCTCGGTCGGGTCGAGCCGAGCGACCCAGCCGCGACCCTCGCCAAGGGCGAAGGTGGAGAAGCGGTCCGGGGCGGCGAGAGCGGTGGCGAGACCGAGCAACAGGAGCGACATCCTTGCCAGTGTGCCCCGTCGCGAGCCCTCGCGCCCGCCGTGTTGCGCGCGGGTGGCTACACTATGCGCACCCCGAGTCGCGCGTGTTCTTCCTGCTCCTCGCCTGCACACCCGAGCCCGCGCCCGTCCAGCCCGACCCGCCCGTGCTGAACCAGGCGGTCGTGGCCGACAGCACCCCGGTGGACAGTGGCGACTCCGGCGACAGCGGTGATTCTGGCGACAGCGGCGACACGGGCGACAGCGGCAGCCCCCTCGACATCGGCGACGCCTGCGTGGAGGGGGTGAGCGACTGCGGCGAGGGCAACGCCTGCTGCGTGCCCTGCTGCGTGCCCGAGGCGGAGGCCGAGTGCATGGTGCTCGACCTCGACGGCGCCTGCCCGCTCCCCGACCTCACGGTCGACAGTGCGCGACTCGGGATTTCGCTCGACGTGCAAGACATCCCGTTCGCCGAGGATAACTGTGCGGTCGAGGAGGCCTGCGTCGACGCCGCTGGCCAGCGCCGCGTCTTGCGCTTCACCACCACGGTGCCCAACCAGGGCAGCGCCGACGCCTTCTTCGGCGACGTGCGCGACATGCCGGGTTTCCAGTACTCCCCCTGTCACGACCACAACCACTTCAGCACCTTCTCCGACTACGCGCTCTACGACAGCCTTGGCACCGTGCTCATCGAGGGACGCAAGCAGGCCTTCTGCCTCATGGACACCGAGGACTACGGCGGCGGCGGGGTGGGTCGCTACACCTGCGATTACCAGGGCATCTCGGTGGGCTGGGCAGACACGTATGCGAGCTACCTCGACTGCCAGTGGATCGACATCACCGAGCTGGCCGCAGGCGACTACACGCTTCGCATCACGATCAACCCGGAGCTTGGCTTCGCCGAGCAGAGCTACGACAACAACGTGGCCGAGGTGCCGGTCACCGTGGTTGAACGCGCCGAGCTGCCGCCGGTGACTGACCCCTGCACTGGCGAGAAGGCCGGCGAGTGGCGCGACTGCGGATGGAGCGAGGCGGGCGACATGGCCTGCACCCCGGGCGCCAGCGTTGAGCTCTCCTGCGACCCCGCCTGCGTGGGCGCCTGCGTGGGCGACCCGGTGCTCCGCGCCTGTGCTGGGAGCGGCAACGCCTGCCTCGGTTACGACGCGCTCGCGAGCAACGACCGCGCCGACTGCGGATCCTGGTGTCCCACGGTCAACTTCACCTGCCCGTCGGAAGGCATCGTCTCCGCGCTCACCGCCCCCTGGCTCGACGGCGATAGCCACGAGTGCAACCTCACCCTCACCGAGTTCTAGCCGCCATGGCCGACGACCGTTTCAACTGGGAGATCGACCCGAAAGCCATCGAGCGCTCGCTCAACGAGCTGCGCGATCGTCTCAAGCGCATGACCGACCAGGCGCGCTACACCAAGGTGCGCTTCTCGTGGAAGGGCAAGCCGCTCTTCGGCGACGTGCCGATGACCACGCTCCTGGCGGCGGAGGGCCTCGCGCTCTTGCTCACCGGTCCCTTGCAGTTCCTCATCGTCAACCTCGGCGTGAAGGCCTTCCTCGAGGTGCAGCTCATCCACGAGTCGGCGGAGCGGGTGGCGGAGGGCGTGGACTACTTCCAGCGCGGCGAGGTGGATCTCGCCGAGGCCAAGTACCGCGAGGCCCTCCACATGAACCCGGAGGACACCTCGGGCCTGTACCACCTCGGGATCCTGCTCCGCGTGACGGGCCGTCGCGACGAGGCCATCGACTGCCTCGAGCGGGCGGCCCGCGACAAGGGCCACCCCGACGCGACGCGGGCCGAGGAGGCCCTCGACCGGATGCGCCGTGGGCCCCGGACCCTCTAGCCGCGCTTGAACGGAACGTACGGCTTTCCACGCACATAGTCGTGGATCCAGCGTCGCAAGGCGTTCCACTCGCCTAGCCGGTTCTCCTCGCGATAGACCGCGGCGAAGACCCCGTGCCAGGGCTCGGTGACGCCCACCGGCGACTGGGCGTGCGGCGAAGGCGGACCGGCTGGCTCCTCGCCGGCTGGCGGGGGGGGACCGAAAACCCCCTGGCCGTAGCAGGCCTCAGGCACGCTGTCGTCGTCGTAGTCGAAGCTGGGCAACTCGATGGGCTCGAGCGGCTCGTTCCGGCCCATGCGGTCGAGGTCGAGGCACTCGGCGATGGAGTTCGCCGCCGCGATGCGCTTGGTCCACGGCTCGATGCCGTGGGTGTCGCAGATGTAGCGGAGCCAGCTCGCGTGGTTGAACACGGTGCTGACGCCGCCCTGCTTCACCCAGGGGCCGATGCAGAGGGTGGGCACGCGGAAGCCGAGCTGGTCGAAGCCGTCGGCGGCGTAGTCGTCGTCGGTGGTGGGCGGCGGCACGTGATCGAAGAAGCCGCCGTGCTCGTCGTAGGTGATCACCAGGAGAGTCTTCTTCCACTGCGGCGAGTTCGAGAGCGCCTTGTACACGGCGGCGAGGAACTCCTGGCCCATCGCCACGTGGTGGGGCGGGTGGTCGTCATTGAAGGCGAAACCGGGGTCGACCCAGCTCACCGAGGGCAGGCGTCCGAGCTCGGCGTCGCGGACGAAGTCCTCGAAGTACCGGAGGCTGTCGGGGTCGCTGGCCTCGGTCATCAGGATCGTGAAGGGAAGGTCGGAGAAGTAGTATTGACTGGAGACCCCGGCCTCGCGGAGCTTCCCCCACACGTGCGGCAGGTCGTAGCTGCCGCCGGGTGGGAAGTCGTTGCCGGTCATCCCGTCGCTGGTGCCGCAGTGGCCGTAGAAGCGGTTGGGCCAGGTGGGGCCCATCACGGAGCAGAAGTACTGGTCGCACACCGCGTACTCGTCGGCCAGCGCCCATGTGATGGGGAGGTCGTCGCGGGTCATGTATTGCATCACGCCCGGACCGCCGTAGTCCACGATGAAGCCATCGTTCTTGCCCTCGTTGAACTGCTCGTGGCTGGAGTTCCACCCGTGGTGTGGATCGGGGTCCTGGCAGTCGGTCTCGTTGGGGTACACCGGGACGGCGGTGCCGCTCGCGTCGGGGTTCGACATCGCCGCGCTCAGCCCGTCGAGATCGTCACGACCTTCCAGGAGCGTCATCGCGCCGAGGAAGTGGTCGTAGGAGCGGTTCTCCATCATCACGAAGACGATGTGGTCGACGCTGGCCGCCTCGGGCACGCCGGTGTCGGCTGCGCCCTCGGGTTTGCAGGCCTGTGCGCCAGCCAGCGCGCCGGCGCCAGCGATCACTTGTCGACGGGTCACAGGCACGGCAAACCTCCGCGGCGCGCGAATCTAGCCGCGGCTCGGCGTGATCGCGCGTCGGTCGGGCGCCGATTTTCGCTCAGTCGCCGTAGACGAGGTCGTCGCTGCTGCGCGGCTCCACCAGCCACTGGGGGATGTCGTCGTAGCTCGTGTAGTAGAGCGGGCCAGTGACGCTCGAGAAGAACGCGCCTTCCTCGCCGTCGAAGTCGTAGAAAAGGTTGTCGATGTAGACCCCCTGATCGGTCAAGACTGACCCGTACTCCAGGTCGGTGACGGCGGTGAGGTCGGTGAGCGTCACCAGCGCCGACTGCCAGGGCGTCCAGTCCTCCGGCACCTCGGTGATCTCGGTGGCCACGGGCTCTCCGCCGCCGGATGTCACGCCGAAGCCGCCTTCCTCGCCGACGTAGATCTCGGTGAGGCCGTAGTAGTCGCTCACGTCGCCGATGACGGTGAGGAGGTCGCCCGCCTGCACGTCCATGAACTGGGTCGGGTAGAAGACGACGATCCCGCTATACTCGCCGCCGCCGGCGTCCTGCGCGAACACCCAGGTCTTCCCGTCCTCCTCGCCCCACGACGGCGAGGTGGCCACAACGTTCTCCACCCGCACCTTGCCACACACGCTGTCGCGACGGATCTCGGTGATCGACGTGTCGATCTGCCCCGGGGCCGCGTAGCCTTCGAGCTCGGCCTCGCTCCGGTTGTTCAACGACCAGGCCTCGTACTGGTAGAAGATGATGCCCGTGACCTTGTCGTAGCTGCCGCGGCAGTCGTAGTCGTTGTACACGAAGCCGTCGTCGAGCCACACGCCGCCCGAGAGGTAGCCGGTGCTGTAGGTGTTGACGGACAGGATTGCCTGGCTGCTGAGCGAGACGGGGACCGACTCGTAGGCGTTCCAGTCCACGTCGCCGCCCTCGCCGAGGTCGACGGGGTCGGGCAGGGTGCCGTTGCCGGTCACCTCGAGGCTGCCGACGTCGCCGATCACGAGCTCCGTCCAGTCGTAGTACTCCGAGATCTCGCCGGAGATCTTGAGCTCGTCGCCCATCTCCACCGTCAGTTCGTCGCCGAAACCCTGCGCCGACCACACGTAGAGGCCGCTGTTCTTGCCGCCTGCGGGGTCCTGGATGAAGAAGCCGTCGGAACGCCCGCTCTCGCTGTTCTCGCGGGTGGGCGGCGAGGACACGAGCACGCCGCTGAGCGTGACGGACTCGCCATCGCCGATGGTGCCGTCGCGCACGTCGAAGATCGTGGAGGCGCCGTCGCCGCTGCCGTCGCCGGTGTCGTCCCAGAGGCTGGTGTCACCGTCGATGGGCTGCGGGTCGATACAGCCGAAGACAAACAAGCTCGCGATCATCGGGACACCGGGGGTTAGCAGGGGCCGCTGTCTACACGGGGATCGGCGTGCTGACAAGTGAAGTTCCCGCGCTCGCTGTTGCGGGCCTCTGTCGTCGTTACGGGGGCCGCGCCGCCGTGCACCACCTCGACCTGCGCGTGGAGCAGGGCGATCTCTATGGTTTCCTCGGGCCGAATGGCGCGGGCAAGACCACGGCCATCCGCGCCATTCTCGGCCTCATACAGCGGGATTCGGGGCAGGTGGAGGTGTTTGGTGAGCGGCACTCGGTTCGGCAGCGCGCCGAGATCGGATCGCTGGTTGAAACGCCTACGTTCTCGGAGTGGCTGTCGGGGCGCAACAACCTGCGCATCGCGGCGGCCTACGCGGGCAGGGGCACGGAAGCCGACATCGACGAGGCGCTGGAGCGGGTGGGTCTCCGCGAGCGCGCGTCTGAGGCCGTGCGCGGCTACTCGCTCGGCATGAAGCAGCGGCTCGGCATCGCTCGGGCGCTGTTGGGCAAGCCGAAGCTCCTGGTGCTCGACGAGCCCACCAACGGCCTCGACCCTCGCGGCATGAAGGAGATTCGCGACTTGCTGAAGGAGCTGGTGCGTCGCGACCGGCTCACGGTGTTCGTGTCGAGTCACCTCCTCGTCGAGGTGGAGGCGATGTGCAACCGGGTGGGCATCCTCGACCGCGGGCAGCTCAAGGCCGAGGGCACCGTCGCCGAGCTGGTGAAACGCCTCGGCGGCGCGGTGCAGGTGGAGGTTGGTGTCGCGACACAGGACCGCCCAGCGGCTCTCGGCGTGATCGAGAAGCTCGGCGGCATCGAGGTGATGGGCGATGGCGAGGAGGGTCGGATGCTGCTCGCGCTACGCGGCGTGGAAACGGCCGCGCTCAACCGAGCGCTCGTGCAGGCCGGCATCGACGTCGGCGCGCTCGTGCCGCGCGCTGGCACGCTCGAGGAGCTCTTTCTGTCGGTCACCTCGTCCGAGCCGGGGGTGGCCTGATGCCGCGCCAGTTCTTGTCGATGGTCAAGGTCGAGCTCTTGAAGGTCTTCACGCGGGGAAGCGGCATCGGCACGCTGGTGGTGTCGGGGCTGGTGGCTGCCTTCGTCACCGTGCTCACCTGGCGGGTGTCGGGCTGGCAAGACGGGATGAGCTTCAATGGCCAGCCGGTGCGTGGCCTCTTCGCCTTCGACGTGGTGACGGTGGGCGCCTGGGTGCTCTACGCGCGGAGCCTCGTCGTCATCCCCTTCCTGCTACTCCTCGCCACGGCGAGCTCAGTGGCGGGGGAGCACGCGGATCGCACGCTCCGGGAGCTGGCGGTGCGTCCGGTACCGCGCTGGAGCATCCTCGCGGCGAAGTCGGTGGCGCTCGCGGTCTTGTCCGCGTGCTCCGTCGCGATCACCTTCGTGGTGGCGATCAGCTTCGGCTGGGTCTTGCTCGGCCCCCCCGCTGTCGACCAGGCCATCGCGCAGGGCGACCAGTCGCTCGTGCGTCTCGCGCTCGGCTACGGCGCCAGCTTCTTCTCCGACCTCGCACTCGTCGCGATCGGCATGGCACTTTCCGTGTTCGTGCGCTCCGTGGGAGGCGTGGTGGTGAGCATCATCCTGCTGCTCATCGCCGACCGCGTGATCTGGGCGATCCTCTCGCTGGCGGGCTGGCTGGGCGTGGAGGTGGCGAACGACCTGGTCCAGTGGACGCTGGTCGCGGCGATGGGCTGCTGGAAGGGGTGGGACGGCGAGTTCCTGCCGGGCCAGTTCGTGATCGTGGGGCTCTTGACGGCGGCCGCATGGGCGGTGGCGACGCTGCGCTTCGGGCGAGTGGATGTTCCCTAGCGACACGCTCTTGCAGTGGGCCCAGGAGATCGTTGGGCTCGTGGAGGGGCCTTGCGCCTACGTGTCGCGCGAGGGCGCGGTCCTCGCGGGCAACGAGGCTTTCGCCCAGTGGGCGCCACGCTGCCTCGCCGGGCAGCTCGTCATCCGGCCAGACGGGGCCTGGCTCCTCGTGAGGAACGAGGCGCCCGTGGCGGTGCGCGCCGAGCCTGCCTCCCGGGGTGGGTGGGTCGTGCTCCCAGCGGGCGACCCGGGGCGGGCGGGCCTGGAAGCCGTGGCCACCAGCGTGGGGCGGCGGCTGGAGCGCCTGAGCACGTCGATCGAGTCGAACCTGGAGATGGCGCTGAGAGCTCGGCCCAGCGAGGCCGTGTCCAGTGCGCTCCGCGAGGCGCTGTCTGCCGTGCAGGGCTTGCGTTCCCTACGACGTCACGTCGATGGACTGAGCCCGCTCACCCCGACGGCCTCGCTTCAGACCCTCGATCTTGCCTCACTCGCGCGCGAGGCCGTGATGGCCCTGTCGGGCCCGGCGCCGGTTGAGTTCACCGGCGAAGCCAGTGGATGCGTGGTCCAGGCCGGACGGGAGCCGCTCTTCGCGGTCGTGGCGGCGATCACCAGCGCGATGTGCCGCAACTTGCCCCGTGGGGGGCGCGTGGTGGTGTCGTCCACGCGCGACGACCACAAGGTGCGGCTCAGCTTCCGCCCGGAACCGGAACAGGCCGGCTTCGCCGCGAGCCTCGAGACCGAGGCGGCGCGTACGGCGGTGGAGCAGGCGAGCGGGCGACTGCTGGTGCTCGCGGACACGGTGATTCTCGAACTTCCTGCCTTTGAGGGGAGTCGCCCGCAGGCAGGGGCCGCGCGTGGGACGGTGCTGGTGGCCGACGACGACCCTTCGATGCTGTCGCTCATGGCGGCGGTGCTCCGTCGCAAGGGCTTCACGGTGATCGAGGCCGACAACGGTGTGGCCGCCTCGACCTTCCTGCGTACCCACGGTGTCGAGCTCGCGGCGATGGTGACCGACGCGGTGCTGCCCGGAAGGAGCGGGGTGGAGCTCGCCCTGGAGGCCGCCGCCAGCTTCCCCGGCTTGCCAGTGCTGGTGGTCACCTCGCACGACGCGAAGCTGATCGGCGTGAAGGCGCTGCCGCTCTTGCGCAAGCCCTTTGGGGCCAAGCTCTTCGCCGACCGGGTGGAGCAGGTCTTGCGGCCCCAGCCCTAGAGAACGGCCCAGGTGAAGAGGCCGGCGTCGATGAAGAGGCCGCCCAGCGCCATCGCGAGGGACTGCCGCCCGGCGGGTGCATCGCGAAAGGCGAACGCGAAGGCCAGCGGCAAGAGCGGGGTGAGCAGCGCGGCGCCGGCGGCGAGCAGGCCGAGCTCGGCGGCGCTGAAGCGACGGCTCGGCGACGGTTCGGACTCGCCGCGCAGGACGGCGCGAGCGGCGGCGAGTCGAGCGGCTGAGGGCTGCAGCGGCGTGCCCTGCGCGAGTCGGCGTTGCACCTCGGCGAGGTCGGCCTCCGAGAGCATGCGCGTGGAGGCGAGCAGGGCGAGGGGCGCCTCGGGCGCGCTCGGGACATGACCGCACGCAGGGCAACGACCGAGCGGCAGCTCCTTCCACCCGGCGCACTGGAGGCAGGCGCTACGGACCGAGATTTCGGCCACGGGGCACTCCGAGCAAGATGACTTGTTCCAGGGGCGAGTTGTCGCCCTCTGCCTGGGCGCGCCACCAGCGCAGCCAGGCCGCCGTGTGTGGCGCCTCGCGCGCGACGAGGATGTCGGGCCGACGGAGCAGGGCGCTGCCCACCCAGCCCGCCGTGCGGACCGCCTCGACGCCGACGAAGTGGAGCGGGACGAGCGCTTCGCCGTCGAGCTGGCCGAGGCCCGTCTCAAGCGGGATCAGCCGGCCCAGCCGCGCTGGGGGGCCGGCGAGCGCCCGGAGGGTCTCGTCCAGCCGGTTCTGCGTGTCGGCACGCCAGCTCGATGCCCGGGGGTGCCAGTCGAGCGCCGAGAGCGGCAGCCCGCTGACCCGGCCCCGCAGCGCACGCAGGAAAGCAAGGAGCCAGCTCGGCGCATCGGGGCCGCGGGTGGGGAACGGCACGTCGCCCACGGCGAATCGCAACGCGTCGAGGCTGACCGAAGCGAAATCGGAGGCGAAGCGCAACCCGCAGCTCACCTGGAGCGTCGCGTCGCTCGACATGGCATCGACTAGGCGCGGGTCGCGGAGCGCCGAGGCCCGCAGCTTCCCGAAAAGCACGGGGTCGAGGCGGTAGGTGGCCGACACCCGCACGAGGCCGTCGCCGTCGGGGGAGAAGAGGCCGGCCAGCCCGTCGCCGCCGGTCCAACTCGCCTCCGTCACCAGGCCGCCCTCCTCGGCAAGGTCCAGCGGCTGCCCGCGCCAGTTGAGGATCAACTCGCGGAGGGCGTCGGGATCCACCAGCGCCAGGGGCGTCATCAGCGCATCGTGGAGCGCCTGCATCAGCAATGGGTCGCCGTTGAAGGCTTCGAACCGGCCAAGTACCAGGGCGGTCGGTGGCAGGTGGCGGAAACCGTGGGCTTCCAGGCGTTCCACGAACATGGCTTTGCCCTATCCCGGAGACGTCGCCCTCATGTCGCCGCGGACCCGTGCCGATCCGGGTTGCAAGGAGAGCCCACCATGGAAGCGCGAAGCGAAGTCGGCAGCCTCTGGCTGACCCGCCCTCAGGACATCAACGTGCACCTCGCCTGTGCCGCGAGCGAGCGCCGCTCTGTCCTGCTCTCAGGCGCCGGCATCGCCGCCCGCGGTGCCTTCGCCGAGCGCGTGGACGAGTGGCCGCTCTTCATCCCCGATCCCAAGGCGCCCGCGCCCTTGCCGCGTCTCGGCGCGACGGTGAAGTGCGACTACTTCGCGCGCAACGACGCCTACTCCTTCTTCACGCGCCTGGTGTCGCTCGACCCGCAGGGCCGCTGGGTGTTGCAGTCGCCGCTCGCCGTGGAGCGATGCGACCGCCGGGCCGCCTCTCGTCACCTCGTGGTGGGCGTGTCGGGGTTCTGCTTCCGCCTCTCCGATTTGCCGGGCCAGCCGCTGCTCGGCCTGTACGACATCTCCTCGGCCGGCGTGTCCTTCGTGGCCGACCCTCGTCGGCACCGCTTCGAGTTCGAGGAGCACGTCATCGGCCAGGTGCACATGCCCGGCGAGGTCCCGCTCACCGTGGAGCTCGAGGTGCGACACAGTCGCGCCTTCCCGCGGCAGCCCAACCTGCGTATCTACGGCAGCCAGTTGGTGCAGATCAGCAAGGAACACGAGCACTTGCTCGCTGAGTTCCTCACCCACTGGCACCGGGCGGGGGGAGTGGTCTAGGCGCGGAAGGCGGCGGGATCATCCACAAGGCCGTCGCCGCGGCGGCGACCCAGAAATTCCAGAGCGCATAGCCAAACAAGCTCAGCGGGCTCCCGATCTTGAGAGGTCCGCTGTCGAGCCCGACGCTGGCCACGCCGCCGAGCAAGGCGAGCGCCGCCGCGAAGCCCCCTGGCGCGAGGCCCTGGGGCAACGCGCGGGTAGTACGGATGGCAAACGCATACGCAAATGCTGCGATTCCGAAGGCACCGCCAGCCAAGGCCACGCCCACGTAGGCCACGTCGTGTAGGGCTGTCGCGACGTGGATATTCTCGGTAGATCCAGCACGCAGACCCACGGCGGCGCCCACGGCGGCGAAGGCCACCACGAGGGTGGCGCCCACGCCGCCGGCGGTCGTCCCGGCCGCAGCCCAGGTGCGGTCGCCTGAGAGGCGCCCCCGCAGTCCGCTGAGGAAGACGAGGAGGCAGAGCACAGCGAAGGTGGTGATGGTGGCGTTGACCTGCAGCGCCCTGGCATTCGTGGCGTGAAAGGCGGCGATCACCGCAGGGTCGCCGTCGGGGGGCGGCAGTGGGGGTGCGAGCACGAAGGCGAGTCCCGAGAGCACGAAGTACCCGATGCCGAAGATCCCGGGCACGCGGGCGTGGTCGGGCACGAGGCTGCTCAAGGCGTAGCTTCCGGCTTGGTTTCTGCCGCCTCCTGTTTGTCGACGTTCTCCTTGGCCTGCTTCATCATCTCCTCCAGCGTGAGGGGACGGTCGGGCGCGGGAGCGGGCGGGGCCTCGGCCTCATCGACGTTTTCCTTCGCCTGTTTCATCATCTCCTCCAGCGTGAGGGGACGGCCGGGGTCGGTCGGCGCCGCGGTGGGTTCCACGGTGGTCTCGACTTCGACCTTGCCGGACCAGGGGAACTCCATCGGGCGGCTCACGTCGTCGCGCAAGTTGAGTGGCAAGAGAGAGAAGGCAGGCACGTAGATGAGGATGATGAGCGCCACGCAGATGATCCCGAGCGTGGGCAGGATCGCCTTGGCAACCTGGACAAAGGGCTGCCGAAAGATGGCCGCGGCCACGAAGAGGTTCGTCGCAACCGGCGGCGCCAGGTAGCCGATCTCCATGTTCACGACGAAGACGATGCCGAAGTGGATGGGATCGATGCCGTAGTGGTTGATCGCCACCGGGGCCAGGATGGGCGCAAATACCAGGGTGGCGGAGATGCTGTCCATCAGGGCGCCCAGCACGATGAGCACGACGTTGGTGAGCAGCATGAACTGCCAGGCGTTGAGGTCGGCGCTCTGCACCCAGTTTCGGATCAGCCCCGGCGCATCGATCTCGGCGAGGAAGTCGTTGAGGCCGAAGGCCAGGACCACGATGAGGATGAGGCTCCCCATCAGGGTGGCGGCCTCGACGAGGATCGCGGGCAATTGGCGGGGCGCGACGTCGCGATGCACGAACGTAGCGATCACCACGGCGGCCGCGAACGCCACCGCACCCGCCTCGGTGGGCGTGAACACGCCGCCGTAGATGCCGCCGAGCACGATGAGCGGCAGGGTGAGCGACCAGGAGGCGCCCTTGAAGGCCCGCCAGGCCTCTGCCGCCGAGAAGGGGTGACGCGACCCGGGAACGCTCAGGCCGGTCCAGATGGCGTAGATCGCGAGCAGGCCGCTGATGAAGAGCGCGGGGACGAGGCCGGCGAAGAAAAGGTCGGCGGGATCCACGGCCGCGCTGCCCTGCACGCTGATCGCGTAGATCAGCATGGCGATGGCGGGCGGGATCATGCAGCCGAGCGACCCGGCCGAGGTGATGAGCCCGATGCTGAAGTTCTTGGGGTAGCCGGCCTTGACCAACGCCGGGAACATCACCGCGCCCACTGCCACCAGCGTGACCGGCGAGGATCCCGAGATCGCGGCGAAGATGATGCACGCGATGATGCTCGCCACGGCCAGTCCGCCCGGCATCCAGCCCACCAGCGCGCTGGCGAGGTCGGTGAGGCGCCTGGCAATGCCGCCTTTGGTCATGATCGCGCCGGCGGCGATGAAGAAGGGGATCGAGAGGAAGACGTTCTTCGTCGTGAGCGACTCCATCTTCACGACCATGCGGTCGAGCGACTGCAACGTGCCCGCCTCGCCCACGTAGAGGATGAAGCAAAGAGCCGTCGCGACGCCGACGACGACGAAGAGCCGCGAGCCGAGCAGGGCGAGCGCCACGATGGCGGCGAGCAGGATCATCCCGTTCACTGCGCACCTCCCGCTTCTTCCTCGATGCCGAGCTGCCGAAGGGTGTCGTCACCCCCCTGCACCTCGGCGCCGGTCCACACCTTCAGGCCCTGGAGGCCGAAGCGGAAGGCGAGGATGCACATGCCCACGGGGATGGAGGCCATCACCATCCACTTGGGGATGTTGATGCTCGGCAGCCCCGGGATCTCCACGGGGGTGATCATGTTGCCGCTCGCGTGGTCGGACTGGGTCCAGGTGTCGAGGTGGCCGGGGATGTGGTTGCCGTCTTGCTCGTAGCCGATGATCGAGCGCGTTCCGAGGACCACGACCAACGCGCAGAAGGCGGCCGTCACCCAGTGACCAATCGCCGCGACCTTTGGCGCCACGCTCGGCGGCCAGAGTTTGCTGCCCACGTCCAGCGCGAGGTGGCGACGCTGGTAGGCCGCGAGGCAGGCGCCGGCCATGCCCATCCACAAGGTCAACGAGAGCGCAAGGGTCTGGCTCCAGATGAGTCCGCTCGGCAGCACCTTCCCGTAGCCATAGAGCAAGACGGCGGCCGTGACGCCAAGCGCCATGCCGCGAGGCAGCGCCGCCGCGTCGTCGCGCGTACGAAGGGCGAGCACCCCGAGGCTGCCGAACACCAGTCCCATCCACAAGGGCATCGCGAGCGCGCCGAGCGACGCTTCCAGCGCATCCGGAACGAGCTTGCTGTCGGTGGTGGCCGTCACCCGGTAGACCACGTCGAGGAACACCACCGCCCCCATCACCGCGAGCATGCCGGACACGGCGGCGCGCTCCACTCGGTACAGGGCGGAATCGAAGCGGTCGAGGACAGCGATCAAGCTGGCTCCAGGGGGTGGCGCCCCGAGCCTATCAGGGATGAACTACTTCGCCCCGGAACGGTACTTGGAAAGCGCGTCGGTGACGGTCTTGTAGAGGGCCTTCTCGCCGGCGCTCGCCTTGCCCATGTAGGTGTCGCGCGCCGTCTTGGCTGGGCCTTCGAAAGTGGCGAGCTCCGTGGCGGTGGGCGTGTAGGTTTGCACCTTCATCGCCGTGAAGTTCGACACCAGGATCGGGTGCAGCGCCCGGATCTCCTTGCGCATGCGCACCGCGAGGTCGGTGCGGGTGGCGAGGATCACCTTCTTGATGTCCTCGGGCAGGCCGTCGTACCAGGCCTTGTTCAAGACGATGGCGGCAGGTTGGTAGATGTGGTTTGTGAGCGTGAAATACTTGGTGTTCGAGGTCCACTGGGCGGCCGAGGCGTAGAGCGGCGTGTTGTCGTAGCCGTCGATCACGCCCGTTTGCAGCGAGGTGAGCACCTCGGTGGTGGGGATGGGCACCGGCGAGGCGCCGAAAGCCTGGTACATCGCGAGGTGCACCGGGTTTTCCTGCGAGCGCATCTTGTGGCCCTTCAGGTCGGCCGGGCTCTTGATGAAGCCGAAGGTGGTGCCGAAGCTGCGGTAGCCGTTCTCGGACCAGAAGCCCAACTGCAGGCCGCGATCCCGGAAGTTCTTCTCGAGCGAGGCGAGGGCTGGGCCGTCGAGAACGTGGTCGGCCTCGGCGGCGGTCTTGAAAAGGAAGGGGAGTTCGAGGATGTTGAGCTCGGGGACGATCGACGCGATGGCGCCGGTCGACGCGCCCACGCCCTGGATCTGGCCGCGCTGGACTTGCTGGACGGTCTCGTTCTCGTCCCCGAGGATACCGCCGAAGAACACCTTCACCTTGAGACGGCCGGCGGTGGCCGCCTCCGCGGCTTTCTTGAACTGGGCGAGCCCGTCGCTCCACGGCGTGCCCTCGGGGGCCACGGTGGCGAGCTTCATCGTGTAGGTGCCGTCCTGGGCCATCGCGGGGAGCGCGGTGGTGGCGGCGAGCGCGGCAGATCCGGTGATGAAGGCGCGACGATGCATCGTGGTTCTCCTCGGGGGGAAGGCGCCGCGTTGTAGCACGCGCGGCGACGATCTCAACCCATTGCCATAGCCGGGGCATCCGGTGTTAGCCGCGCGTGCATGAAACGTCGCCTGCTCGATTGGCTCGCTTGCCCAGCCTGTGGCGAGGGTGAACTCCACCTCGAGTCCCGCCGCTCCGAGTGGCGGAAAGCCTACGCGGGCCACTGGGAGCCCGACGAGGTTGTGCCCGGCCTGAAAGATGGGAAGGTCGAGGAGATCATCGAGGGCGAGCTGCGCTGTCGCGGCTGTGCCGCCCGCTACCCCATCGTCGACAGTGTGCCCCGCATGCTCGGTCCGGGCTCTCAGGCCGGCCCCTCGACCGGTCACACGTGGACGCAGTTCGAGAACGCCGTCCCCGAGTTCGAGAAGAACTTCCTTGATATCGCGCAGCCGTTGACGCCCGACGACTTCATGGGTCGGCTGGTGCTCGACGCCGGCTGCGGCTTCGGCCGGCACGCCCTTTTCGCTACCCGCTACGGCGCCGAGGTGGTGGCCATCGACAGCTCCGCCGAGGCGGTGGCCTCCTGCCTCGCCAACCTCGGAGAGGGCATGCGCGGCCACGTGGTCCAGGGCGACATCGATCGTCCCCCGCTCAAGCGCGGGATCTTCGACCTCGTCTTCAGCTACGGCGTGCTCCACCACGTGCCAAACGCGCGGGCAACCTTCGCCATGCTCGGCGAGCTGGTCAAGCCCAACGGTAGGCTTTCGACATGGGTTTATGGCCCGCGTCAGGGCACGACCCGCATCGTCACCGGTGCCTTGCGCGGCGCCACCTCGGCGATGAGCCCCGAGCAGCTCCACCGCTTCTCCCAGGTAGTCGCCAGCGGCTTGCGCGTCTTTTCCCACACGCCCTACCGGGTCCTCTCACCGGTGCCGCCTTTCGGCTGGCTCCTGTCCCACCTCCCGCTGCACGATCACCACCGCTGGCCCTTCGACGTGGTGGTGGCCGACATCTACGACCGCCTGCGCGTGCCGGTCACCGGCTACTACACGGGCGAGGAGATCGAGGGCTGGTACGCCGAGGCGGGGTACGCCGACATCAAGGTGTCACGACGACTCACCAACACCGAGAGTTTCCGCGGGCTTGGGACGAGGCGGTAGCCAGGAGGAGTGATGCAGGAGGGAGGAGGGAGCACGCAGCCTCGCCGGGCGCTCGCGTCGATTGGCGCGGCGGTGCTGCTCGCGCTCGTCGCGTGGTGGGCGACGCTTCCCCCGGACATCGAAGCACCTGCGGTCGCGACCGTGGCGCCAACGCCGCCGCCGGTCCCCGCGCGCGCGCCGGTGCGCCTCCGGCGGCCAGCGAACACCGAGGCCGGCGGTGACCTCGGCCGAGAGAAGGCAGGCGAGGCCCTGGGGCGCGCGGTAACCGAGATGGCGGCGGAGCGTGTGGCCGATGTTGGCGAGCAGGGTGGGGCCGACGCCGCGCCCCCGGGTGACGACGCGACGGTGCCCGAGATGCCGATGGCGGCGATGCGCGACAGCATCGTGAGCGGCCTGCTGTCCTGTCTCAGTGGCGACGGCCCCGAGGTGACGCGGGTCGATGCGGAGATCAGCCTCAGCATCGACGACGCGGGCCTCGCCTCGGTCGACCTCTTGTTCCCCACCGAGGTCGAGCCTCCGCCTGGCTTCGCCGAGTGCGCCACCGAGGTGTACTGGGCGGAGGCGTGGCCGCGGTCGGACACGCCATCGACATCGACGATCAGCGTGAGCTTGGCGGCTGGGGGGTAGCCGAGCGGTTCGCGAGGCGTCAGCCCGGGGTAGTCGTGCCGGTGTCGGTGACCGGGGCGGCAGGGGGAGCCGTGGCGGTGTCGCCGGGCACGGTAACGGGGCAGGCGAGCAGGGCGAGGAGAAGGGCGAGCATGGGGGACTCCAGGGATGGGGTGGTTCAGGGCCAGTAGGTGTCGTCGTCCCAGGGGATTTCCCAGCCGGGGATGATGCGGATCTGGTCGCCGTCCATCCAGTCTTCCTGGACGCCGAAGACGAGGTCGTCGGCGCCGTCGCCGGTGACGTCGCCGCAGGCGACATTACCGGAAGTCGAACCATCGATAGCGGTGACTCGGGCTGGGAGGAGCGAGTGGCGAGGGGGCAACGCAGGTGGTTCGGGCATGAGCAGCCAAGTGCCCGCGCCCCGCACAAGGAAGTTTCCGGTAGCGCCCGAGCCGCACCGCTGCGTTCCTGCGGAAGGCCCGGTATCGAGAGGGCTCCCCTCGAAGTCGTAGCCTCCCGGCGCGTCGGCGACCGCGAGGGTGCCGGAGTACGGCCCGGGCAAGATCAGCCACTCGTTGTACTCCCCCGCATCTCCAACCTCGGGCCAGGCGTTCACCGAGAGATCGCTGACACCGTCGCCGTCCCAATCAGCGACGCTGAACCACGACGAGGTCTCGTACTCAGTGTCGCGAAACAGGGCGGTGGCCAAGTCCGCCGTCTCGGGTAGCCCTTCGCTGTTGGCGAGGTCCGACCCGTCGAGCAGGTCAGAGCAGTCCGACATGCCGCTCTCGCAGTAGTCATTCACGATCATGTCGTCGATCCCGTCGCCGGTGACGTCGCCGACGGCGTGCAGTCCCCGAACGTGGTCGCCGCCGACTGTGATCCGCTCGTCGCCGAACGTGCCTCCGAAGTACACCACGAGCCCGCCATCCTCCTCCGGCTCGGTGTCGTCCCACGCGGAGAGGGCAAGGTCCCCGAGCCCGTCCCCGTTCCAGTCTCCGGTAATCGCCTGGCAGCTCCAGCAGTCCGACCACTCGATCGCGGGCGTGGCCGTCCACGAGTAGTCCGCGTCGTAGGAGGGCACCCACGTGCCGTCGGTGGGGATCGGCCCCTTGTACAGCAAGGTATCGTAGCCGTACACGCCACCGGGCACGTGTCCCACGTCGTTGTAGCCGTCGCCGTCCACGTCGCCGAAGTCGAGCCAGTGGTTGATGAGGTCGCTGTACTCGTAGAACGCAGCCACGTTGTTGTCGGCGGGGAAGGTGCCCGGGCTCTCCGGGATGGTGGTGGCCGTCCAGTAGGCGCGACCCATGGGCTCGATCTCCCGGTAGTCGCCGTCCTGGATGTCACTCACGCCGTCGCCGGTCACGTCACGGACGATGTGGGGTACGCCGTAGGGCGAGCCGGTGAGCAGCACGCCCATCGCGGCGATGGCCTGCGTCGAGCCGCAGTCCGCGCCCAGCCAGCCGTCGCCGTCGCAGTCCTGGTCGGCGTCGTCGCACATCTCGGGCGCGCCGGGGTACACGTGGGCGTTCCGGTCGTCGCAGTCGTCGCCGCCGGAAGCTGCGTCAGCGTGGCCGTCCGCGTCGAGGTCGGGCGGTGCTGGCGCCCCCGTGTCCCCGGTTTCCGCGGTGTCGGGGCTGGAGTCACCGCCAGTGCTGCGGTCCGGGGGCGCGGAGTCCACGGTCGCACCTGTCGAGTCGTCGCTCGCGGACGGTGCGCAGGCGACGAGCAGGGCGAGCAGGGCTAGCCGCAGGCCTACCACGCGATGTCCAGGTCCCACGGTCCGCCGCCGATCGTGGCGAAGTACAGGTGGTCCGTTGTCGGCGGGGAGGCGGGAGGCACGACCCAGGTGGCGAGGTAGTCGCCGGTGCCCCAGGACACGTCCATGCCGCGCGCGTGGTCGAGGTCGTCGCCAGACACCCGCCGGGACGCGAAGGCCTGGGGCACGTGCCCCCACGGCAGCTCGCGCCGCTGGATGAGGTACACCCCCGCGTCGCCCGCTGTCGAATCCTCCCCCTCGCGCCACGCCGCCACCGCGTACAGCCCCTCCACGTCGGGGTGGGGGACCACGGCGGTGATCGCCTGCCGGATCGCGCCGGCGGTCACAGCGGTGCGGGCAGTCCCGTCCGCGAGACTGATCTCGCAGACGCCACCGCCGTCGCTGACGTCGCCGTACCCGTTGCCCCCGAAAACCAGCAACGATCCGCCATCGGGCGTCACGGTGGCGCCGAGCGTCTGGTCGGGGAAGAACTCGGCCGCCACGTAGCCGAGCACCGGCGGCATGGTGAGCGCGCAGTCCCCGTGTGGCCACGCCGTCCAGGCGAGCGGCGTGGACTCGGCGCCGAGCTCGAACTCCACCTCCCGCACGCCGCAGGTCTTGGTGGAGATGAACGCCCGGACGTGGGTGCCGCCGGTGGTGGTGTCGGTGTCGGGGTGGAGAGACAGCGTCCCGGCGCCCCGGGAGGCGTCGCCCGTCCCGACCACGCCCTCGAAAAAGGACACCTTGTCGCAGGTGCTGTTGCCGGCCGAGCTCGGCACCGAGGGCACGGTCTCGTCGTAAGTCACCTCCTCGTAGCGGAGGCCCGTGGCCCCGTCGTCGTGCACCACCCAGAGGCCCTCGCCGCTGCCCTCGGGGCACAGCTCGTCGTCGTCGTCGTCGTCGGCGCTATCGCACCGGCCGGCGGCCACGAGCAGCGCCGTGTTCTCGCCAAGCGCCACGAGGTCGGTCAGGCGACCAATGTTTGCGAAGCCAAAGACATTGTCGGCGGCGGGGTCCTGCGCCAGGTTGCACTGGTTCCACGTGCCGTGGCTCGGGTCGAACTTCCCGGAGTCGAGGCAGGTGAGCTCCCAGCGCAGGTCGCCCGATGCGTCGTAACTCATATTGTTCTGTCGGCCGGATACTGCCACGGCGTCCCAGCACCACTCGCCGTCACTGCGCCGGTGAAAGATCATGTTCTGCTCGGCAGAGTCGTGGTAGTCGCCGTCATCCACCGCGATGGGCGAGTACCAGGCCTCGTGCACGAGGTTGCCGCCGGCGTCGGCCTCGCCGCTCGTCCAGGTATCGACGCGCCCCGCCGCGATGGTGGCGGCGGGGAGGTGGCAGTCGCGGTCGGCTGCCTCGCGCAGGTCGGGATCCTCGTTTCCGTAGAGGGTGAACAGGCTGATGTCGCCGGCCGCGGCGTACACGACGTCCTCGGCGAAGGCGCCCTCGAGGCGGCCCCCGGGGAGGACGGAAATGTCAAAGAACGTGCCGTCCTGGAACGTCCGCGCGCCCAACTCACCCATGAGGAAGTTCACCTTGTCGAGGTCGTCCACGCCGGCCTCGGCGTCCCAGCCGGTGGACCACGTCAACGTGTCGTTCACCCACATCAACTCGTCGGTCTGGGGGATCCACCACGGGTACTGCGCCGCGAGCAGCAGGCGCACGGGGTAGCTGGCGCTGCCGTCGTCCCAGAACACCGCGTCGTGCATCGCGCCGGCGTGCGCCCAGACGATCGGCTCGGCGTCGAGGTAGCCGTCGCCGGCATCGGTACTCGCGAAACGGTCGGAGGTGCCCGCAGCGACGCCGAGGGGGGAAGCGTATTTGTCGTTGGCGAGGAAGTTGTCATCGCGGTCGGCGAAGTCGAGCAGCGGGTGCCAGTCGACGATCTCCTCCCCGGCGAGCGGCTCCGCGCCGTCGAGGTGGGCGCGGAAGTGGCGCACGCAGTCCAGGCCCGCGATCCCGTCACCCGCCTGGTAAAACGCGAACAGGTAGTTGGCGTCGGGGTCGGCGACCACGCTGACGATCGAGGACGTCGGCTCGTTGCTGTTGCTGGGCGGGACGAGGTCGCCGATCCACGCTGACGTGTCGCTCGCGGCTGCGCAACCGCGGAGCGGCGCTTTCATGTCGCCCGTGGTCGAGTAGTAGTAGGGGAGCGGCGCGCCGGGGGTGTACCCATAGGCCAAGGCGTAGTCGGGCGCCACCGACCAGGACGGCCGGTTGGTGGTGTCGCTGGCATCGGTGTCCCAGAGTTCCACCACCGGCTCGACCCCAGGCGCGCTGGCGGTGACCGTCATCGCGATGACGGTCGAGTGCCCGTGCGTGCAGGTGCCGGCTGCGTTGCCGTCGCCGCGCTTGCCGCCGTCGGCGATGAACACCTGGTTTGGCACCATGGGGTTTACCTCTAGGTCGCGCACGTCGAGGGCCTCCTCGTCGGCCGCGTCACCGTCGTCGACCTCGAAGCACTGCAGCGTGCCGTCGCAGTAGCCGGCGTCCGACACCAGCGGGCAGAGGTACAGCCCAGAGCGCCCGGCGTCGGCCGTGAAGTTGCGCACGGTGTAGCCCACGAGCAGCCAGGACTCGCCCAGGGCATCGTCGGTGACGATGGCCGCCGCCGTGGGCAACGCGTCTTCCGGGAGGCCGCCGGCGCCCGTGAGGTAGGGCTCGCAGATCCCGGGCGTGCCGAGCATGCCGGTTCCCGTCACCCGGTACACGCCGTGGGTATCCGCCGTGCCGTCGCGACGCTGGGCGAGGGCGTACACGCTGTCCCAGTCGTCGGCGGCGTCGTGGACGAGGATCTTGCCGGAACTATAGAGATCGTGCAGTTCCTGGTCGCCGCACCCGCTGTCGTGCTTGGTGAAGCCCAGGTCCTCCGCGACCAGGATCTCGGTCCAGTCGTCGCCGCCCGCCGAGCCGACCCACTACCCGCCATCGTCGCCGTCCACGTTGTCGCCCGTCGCGACCACCACCTGAGCAAGCGCGGTCGACTCCGAGTACCAGGCATCGAACACGCCCATGTCGCCGCGGTCGATGAAATCTTGCGATTTCCCGTTGGCGAATTCCCAGTACTCGCCGTCTGTGCTGTACGATAGGCCCCCAACGTCGCTGCCCATGAAGAGGTAGTTCCCTGCGTCGCTCGGCCGCACGAAGCTCATCCGGCCACCCGAGGGCACCTTCGTAGGGTTCGCGGTCACGTCGAGATCCATCAGCGGCGCCATCGAGTACGGCCCGTTGCTGATGGTGACCCAGTCGATGATCGCGTTGCCACCAGCGCAGGCGAGGCGGAAGAGCCCGACCGTGGAACCCGGCGTGATGTTCGAGAACTTCAGCGAGTTGGTGCCTTCGTCCAGCGAGAGCGTGGTGGAAGACGACGCGCCCTGCTTCTTCACCTCGAGCGTGCAACTGGCGCCGGC
>SXON01000069.1 GCA_005778355.1 Pseudomonadota bacterium
GTCGAGGCGATGGGTCCGGTCGGTCACTGGCCGGTGTGCATGGCCAAGACGCCGCTGTCGTTCACCGCTGATCCCAAGCTCCCGGGGGCCCCGTCCGGTTTCCGGCTCCCGGTGCGCGAGCTTCGCGCGAACCACGGCGCGGGCTTCGTGGTGGCGCTCTGCGGGGAGATCACCACCATGCCCGCGCTCCCCGCCGAGCCGGCGGCGCTGCGCGTCCGGGTGGGGGCGGACGGGACGGTGAGCGGGGTGGGGTAGGGGCGGCTCGTGGGGCGAGTGCCGACGATCACATGTGCGGTAGTGGCAATAACGTTTGTCAAGCAACCTGCAGCGCAGGGGCAGTTCAACCTCGAGGGTGGCCAAGTAATCCTTCTATACGGATGAATATCTTCGACGACGGCACGTTGACGACCTGTGATCTAGCCAAGAAGGTGTCAACACGACGTCAAAGCGCCTCGGTCGCGACGTCGCCCACCGCGCTCATGCTATGGTTCTCGTGTCGCGAGAGGTACGAGATGCGGCGTTCGATCTGCGGGCCAGCAGCGCTGGCTTTCCTTGGCCTGGTGGCCCCCCCCCCCTGCTGCCCTAGCCGGTGACTGTTCCGCCGCCGATCCCGGGATCGACGATCCCCGCGCGCTGGTGGTTGAATGGGTGATGGGCATCGACGAGAACGAGGCGCCGAGCCTCGATGTGTACGTGCCCGACCGGGAGGGGCTCACGGTGGAGGTGCGCTACCGCGTGGCGTACAACGGCGTGGCCGAGGAATGGTGGGCCGACACCGTGGCCCCCGAGCCGCTCGACCTCGTGAGCCGGGAGGTAGCGGTGCCGAGCGTCGCGGCCTGGGACCCCGAGCAAGCGGCGGTGCTGAGCACCCTCGCGGCAGAGGTGACGCTCTACAGCGCGAGCACGATCGTGGGCGTGGCCAGCGCGCCTCCGCTCCGCGTGGCCTTCCCCTATGGAGGCGACGACCCGGTGTTCCTCGACGCGGAGGCGGTGGCCCGGCTCGCGCCGCGAGGCGTGCTCGAGAGCGCCGATCCCGGGGGCGCGCTGGGTACCTGGGAGAACACCGAGACGGTCAGCCGGGAGGACGCGCGATGATCGCCCTCCTCGTGCTGGCCTCGCAGGCGAGCGCCACCACCTACCTCGTGAAGTTCTGCTTCACCTACGACGTGGCCTATGCCGACGCCGACAGCAGCTTCGGCGACGACTACGTGACCACGGACACGACGTACCCGGCGCGCGGCGCCCGGGCGAAGGTGACGGAGAACATCACCTCCACCGTGAAGTGGGACGACTTCGTGGAAGACGACACGCCCGACCCTGGCTGCACCGACACGCTGACGCTCGACTCCACGCGCAGCTACGACATCAAGGTCAAGAGCTACGCCCAGGTGAATGGCAACACGATGTGGGTATACACCGACGACACGCTGGCGAGTATCTACGCCACGGGGCCCGGCACCTACGCGCCCACGGCCTCGGGCACCGTGAACATCAGCACCCCGGGGGGCACGGAGCAGTGGAACATCGCCAACGCCATCGGGCACGCGATGTGGCGGCGCGACGGCGGGATGACCGGCGAGACGTTCAACTTCGCGAACGAGGCCGGGCCCAACGGCACGGAGTACATCCGGGGTGACGCGGGCGACCCGGACGATGACTTCGTGTACGTGTCGAGTGGAGGCAACGACAACAAGTACATGATCGTGCACGAGTTCGGCCACCTGGTGGCAGCGCAGGCAAACGACGGCGGGCCGCCCGACAATGACGACGGCGGCGTGAGCTACTACGACGCGGACGAGGAGGAGTGTTTCTCCCTGGGCATCGACGAGGAGTCACATTCCATGAACTCGAAGGAGTACCAGGGAGCAGCGTCATGGGAGGGGATCGCGCACTACTACGCCGCAGTTGCCTTCAACGACACCACCGAATCCGACTGCGTCTTCGTGTGCTACAAGGATACGGATTGGGACCTCGACGAGCTCTACGAAAGCTCTCAGGAGGAGGCGGAGTTCGCGGTGTCGTGCGAGGACGGTCCCACCGTTGCGCCGGACGATGCCTACATGAACTCCTACTGCTCCGGGACGTTCGCCAACCGCAGCACGGAATACGACTGGCTCCGGTTCTTCTGGGATCTCGACACGGACCAGGCGCTCACGTACAGCACCGTCCTGAGCATCTGGGACGCGGCCGACCCCGACGACTGGACCTTCACCGGGATCGTCGCGCATAACCACGACGACCTGTACCCCTGTAACCCCACGCCAACATATCCCATGGATCGCCTCCGTTGTGGGGCGAACCTGCTGGGGAAACTCACGCAGTGGGACGCTGAGGATGCCGAGAACGGCGTGGAACACTGATGGACTCGAGGCCTCGCGGGCAGGTGCCCGTCCGCTGGTTCCTTCTCGCTCTTTCCGGCGCGTGCTCGCCGGGAGACGTGGAGTCCGGCGACACGGCGAGCACCGCGGACACCGCAGACACCTCGGACACGGGTGGCGAGCCGTTCCCGGGTGACCGGGACGGAGACGGCGTGGCTGCTGACGATGGGGACTGCGATGATGGCGATGCGACAGTCTTCCCCGGGGCGGACGAGGTTGGTGGCGATGGTGTGGATCAGGACTGCGACGGCTCAGATCATCCGGCGACGAGCATCGGGGGCGTCGCCGCGATCTTGCCGGGCGGCGAGGCGGAGGTTTACCATGGCGAGGTGCTCACCATCGGCGGGGATCCGCCACGTCTGGCCGCCACGGGCACGGCCGGTGAGCTTGTCGGGCACGTCCTGGTCTACGACGGGACCCGGGTGATGGCCGGCGGGTCGGCCGAGCTCGACCTGTCGCACCACGACATGACGGACTTCGGCCAGGCGACGGCGTTCCTCGCGGCTGACGAGGGCCGGACGCTGGTTGTCGCCGGCTTCCACGACCCTTCGGACTACGGGGGCTTCTGCGCCTGGGCCGCGGAGGCCGAGGGGGGACTGTCGCCGGACGATGCGGTGGCCTGCGCGCCCACGTTCGAGGACAACGTCGATGATCGGGTCGGTTACGGTTTCGCGGCCGGCGCGGATCTCGACGGCGATGGAATCGCGGACCTGGCTCTGGATGGTTACGCCGACGACGGCACTGGTGAACGGCGGGCGGCGCTCTGGTTTCACGCGGGACCGATCACGACGGAGGTCCTCGCGTCCGTACCCCTGCAGCTGGTTTTGATGCCGTCGGGTTCGAGCTTATCTGTGGCAGACGTGGGGGACCTCGACGGTGACGGCTATTTCGACATCGTCGTCAGCGACATCCAGTACGGCGGTGGCTACTCAGGCGCCGCTTATCTCGTCTCTGGTTCGGCTTCCCCGGGCGCGCTGCCGCCGGACTCGAGTGTCGCCATCGTGGGCGACGCTACCGGGGGGGAGATGGGCGCGGCGCTCGCCACCGGCGACCTCGACGGCGACACCCAGGTGGACATCTGCCTCGGCGCCCCGCTCGACAACTCCGCCGGCGAGCGCGGCGGCGCGGCGGCCTGCTTCTACGGCCCGCTCGTGGGCAAACAACAGTTCGGCGACGCCCCGCACCGCTGGGTGTCGGAGTCTGATCACCACTTCTTCGGTCGCTCGGTGGCCATGCTCGACACCGACGGCGACGGCGCCGACGAGGTGGCGGTGAGCGCCATCGACGACCCCTACTACCCCCACGGCTGGCCCGGCAAGGTGTACCTCTACGGCACGGACGACACGGCCACGCCGAGGCTCGTGCTCCGGGGCGAGGCAATGGACCTGCTCGGCTACGCCATGGCCGCCGGCGACCTCGACGTGGACGGCAAGGACGACCTCGTGGTGGGCGCCCCGTACGCCGACGCGAACGGCGTCGACAGCGGCGCCGCCTACGTGATCTCGGGGGCGTCCGGCGCCTGGTAGCGCCTCGCGGCGCGGCCGCTGGGGCCGGCGATCGAGCGGCCTGGGAGGGTGGTTGACGCGGGCGGGCGGCGCAGGTAGTCTAGTTGGAGGCTAGTTGAAATGATCACCGTCGGTGCTTTCGATGCCAAGACCCGCCTTTCCGAGCTGCTCGACGCCGTCGAGCGGGGCGACGTCGTCACCATCACCCGGCACGGGCGCCCGGTCGCCGAGCTGCGGCGCGCCGGGCCAGCCCCCCCCCTGCCGCTGCGCGAGGCACTCGTGGAGGCGCGCGCACTGCGGGCGGGCGTGAGGGCCACCGGCGAGGAGATCGAGGACTGGATCGAGGAGGGGCGAACGTGATCGTGGTCCTCGATGCCTCGGTGGTCGTGGCATGGCTACTGGGCGACGAGGGCGAGGCGGCCGAGCGGGTGATGGCCGGGCTCGATGGCGGCGTCGCGCGGGTGCCCGCCATCTGGGCGGTGGAGATCGCGAATGCGCTCGTGGTGGCCGAGCGCCGCGGCCGGGTGACCGAGGCCCAGGCCAGCCGCGCCGCGGAGCTGGTGCTCGCGATCCCGGTGCGCGTGGCGGAGGTGGGCGAGGCGCGCACCCTGCGTGAGCTTCGCCTGCTCGCGCGGTTGCACGGCCTTGCCGCCTACGACGCGAGTTACCTAGACCTCGCCCTTGCCGAGCGCCTCCCCCTCGCCACGCTCGACGTCCGTCTGGCGGCCGCGGCCCAGTCGGCGGGGGTGGAGCTGGTCCTGTGAGAAACGCCCACGCCGACGACGAGTCGACGCCGGGCTCACCGGCGCCGCCTACGTGATCTCGGGGGCGTCCGGCGCCTGGTAGTCCCTCACGGCGTGGCCTTGATCGCCGACACCTGCCCCTGCCGCGCCAAGTCCGCCGCCTCGCCGAGCACCCGAGCCGCTTCCTGGGGCGCGTGGAAGCCCATCGAGTTCTCGGCGGCGATGAAGTCGAGGCGCCACTGCGCCTGCCTCTGGAGCTCCAGCGCAGGCGCGAGCTGCGCGTCGGTCGCGCCCTGAGCCTTCGCGGCCACCACCGCGTCGAGCTGGTCCATCAGGGCGGCGGCGGCGCCCTGCATGAGCGCCTGGTTGCGATCCTGGATCACCGCCACTCGCGCGAGCATCTCCTCCTCCGAGAAGTGGTGACAGGTGAGGCAGGCGCGGTCCACGTTCAAGAGCGGCGAGCGCACCCAGTGGTCCGACACCTTCGAGGCGCCGTCGCGCATGTAGGGCATGTGACAGTCGGCGCAGGTCACGCCGCTCCGCGCGTGCACGCCCTGGCTCCAGAGCTCGAACTCCGGGTGTTGTGCCTTGAGGATGGGCGCGCCCGTCTCCGCGTGCTTGTAGTCGTAGAAACGCTCGCCGTCGGCGAAGGTGGTCTTGTTCCACGCCGACTCGATGTCTTCGACGGCCAGGCCCTCGCTCCACGGGAAGGTGAGCTTCATCTTGGTGGAGCAGTAGTACTCCACGTGGCACTGCCCACACACGTAGGAGCGCATCTCGTTGCGGGTGGCGTCGGCGTTGGGGTCGTAGGGCGCCGCGCGCGGGCCCTCGCGCCAGCGCTGCACGCTGGCAAGGTGGGGCACCTCGGCGCTGCCCTCCGCGAGCGCCTGGATGCCGAGGATGAAGCCCGGCCGGGTGACCCGGAGTGCCATCGAGTCCGGATCGTGACAGTCGACGCAGCTCACCGGGTGGGCGTGTCCGCTGTCGTGCAACATCTGGTTCGCGTCGGCATAGGATAGCGTGTAGCTCTGGGCGAAGCCCTTCATCGCGTCGCCGTTGCCGAGCTGGCGGTACAGCGGCATCACCGAGGCGTGACAATGCAGGCAAGATCCTGTCTGTGGCTTCGATTGTCGCTCAGTCTGCTCCTGGTCTTCCAACATGTACGCGTGGCCGCGCCGGTCGCGGTAGTCGATGGAAAAGGCGTAGCCGAGGAACATGCGCTTGAGCCAGGGGTCGCGCTCGATCTTCTGCTCGGGCAGGGCCTCGCTGCCCCCGTGCCCGCCGAAACGCGTGCGCGTGGAGAGCGCGGTGAGCTTGTAGGTGTCGTACTGCCGTGGCCAGTTCTTTCCCCACTCGGCCGGGTCGGTGGTGTCGTCCGTCACGTCGACCACGCGCACGACGGTCTCGCGGGCCTCCGCCTTGCGGTCGGCCACGTTGAGCACCAGCGCCATCCCGAGGGCGGCCCCGGCGCCGGCCAGGGCGCCTACGAGGAGGTAGGGCCAGGACTGCCTAGCGATCGACATGGGGGTATTCCTCCGGTTGGGGGGCGCCACCGAGGCCAAGCTGCTCGCCATGACCCACGTCGGCGTGACAACTCGCACAGGGGGGCGCGCCGCGGGCAGCGGCGATCTCGTGCACCAGCGCCTCGTGACATCGCTCGCAGTTGGCCTGGAGGATCGCCGCGTTGGGGGGCGTGATGCGGATCGGCTCCGGGAAGTCCTGGAGCGTGAACGCCTTGCTGTGGTTCCAGCCGTTGCGCGCCTTGGCCACGTACTTCCAAGGGAAATCAACCGGGAGGTGGCACTCGGCACAGGTGGCGGCCGCGTGGTGCGCCGCTTTCTGCCAGCCGTCGTATTGCGGCTGCATGATGTGGCAATTGACACACGCGCGCGGGTCGGTGCTCAGGTAGGACAGGCCCTCGGCGTAGTCGAAGCCCACGGCGGCCACGCCGAGGCCCGTGCCGACGGCGGCGGCGGCGAAGGCGGGGAGCACGCGCACCCCGCCCGCCTATCGGGCTCCTGGCCGATGTGAAGGCTACGCCGGCGGCAGGATCACGCTGTCGACCACGTACACCACGCCGTTGACGGCGTTGACCGTGCCGAGGATGTTGGCGCCCTCGACGGTCACCTTGTCGCCCTCGCGCTTGAAGGTCACCTTGGTGCCGTCGGCCATGGTGAGCGTGCCACCGTCTTGCATCTGCGCCATCGGCACGATGGGTACCGCGGCGTGGTGCTGGATGATCTTCTTGAGATCGCCCTTCTTCTCGGGCTTGAGCAGTCCCTCTACCGTGCCGACCGGGAGTTTCTCGACGGCGGCGTTGGTGGGCGCGAACACCGTGTAGATGCCGCCCGGGCTGCCGAGCGCGTCGGCAAGGCCGGCGGCGGACACGGCGGCCACCAGCGTGCTGTGGTCGGGCGAGCCGAGCGCGATGTCGAGCACCGTCTTCTCGGCGTCGGTCTTGGGTTTCGCGGCGACAGCAGACTTGGCGGGGCCCTTCGGCATGTCGAGGGCGCTCGACTTCGGCGCCTCGGGCTGGGCGCAGCCAAGGATCGTCGCGACGATGAGGGAAAGGAACATGCTGTCTCCGGGGGTGAACGAGTCGTCCCTCCGGTGAGCAAGCCGCGTGCCAGCGCTAGCCGACCCGCGCCTTGAGCCGATCCAGCGCCTCGCCCCAGGCCCGGCGCAGGCCGTCGGCCTCGTCGCGCGTCGCGAGGCGTTTGTGGTAGAAGTTGATGGTTGTCTTGCCGGCCATCACGTTGAACTGGATCTCGATCTCGCTCGGGCCGTAGCCCGGGGTGTCCCAGCTCATGCGGATGTCCTTGTCGGCGCGGATCCGGCCCACCACGCCTGAGCAACTGCCCACGGTGAAGGGGGCGCCCTCCGTCATCGCGCCCTTCCAGCCGGGCACCCAGCCCGCGAAGGCCGCCTCGGTGGCAAAGTGGGGGAAAATCTCGCTGGGCGGCTGTTTGAAACTCTTGGTGCAGCAGATGTTGTAGCCCTCGGGACGGCCATCCTTCTTCACCACCACGCCGCGGGCGCGCTCGAACTCCACCCAGATGGTGGTGGGCCACCACACGTCCTTGCCGCGGCCGGTTTGCTCGTAGATCAGCTGGATTGCGTCGCGACGCTTGGCTTCCAGGCCTGCGCCCTGGATGACGGCGAACCACTCGTCGAAGGTCTTGCCGGTGGCGGCCTTGCAGGCCTCGGCGGTGACAGGGTGGTCGGGACGGAAGTCGATCTGCACGGGCACCTCGATTGAGCCCCGCCGGTGTAACCAGGGGGCTATGCGGGCGCGTGGAACCCCTGCGCTGGCTCGCGACCTGCCCTGAAGACACCAAGGCCGTGCTCGTCGAGGAGCTGCGCGCGCAGGGGGTGGAGCCCACGGCGCGGGTTTTCCGGGGGGTGCGCTTCGAGGCCGACCTCGCCACCGCCTACCGCCTGCACCTCGTGCTCCGCACCGCGAGCCGCATCCAGCGCATCGTCGCCGAGTTCGAGGCGAGCGGGCTCGACGATCTGGCCGAGGCCGCCCGCCTTGTGGACTGGACGCAGTGGTTGCGCGCGCGTCGTCCCTACCGCGTGCAGCCGGTGGTGCCCGACGACATCGATGGCGCCGCCGTGGAAGAAGCCATCGCCGAGGCGGTGGCCGCCCGCTTCGAGGGACAAGAAGCACCCCGCTACGATGCCGACCACGACTACCCGGTGACGATTGTCGCCCACGTGCGGGAAGACCGCGTGACACTCGGCCTCGACACCGCCGACCGGGCCCTACACAAGCGGGGCTGGCGACTGGGCGGTCACCCGGCGGTGCTCAAGGAAACCCTCGCCGCCGCGATCCTGCTGCTGGCCGGCTACGACGGCACCGAGCCCTTGCTCGACCCCATGTGCGGCTCAGGGACGATCGCCATCGAGGGGGCGTACATCGCGCTCGGCAAGGCCCCGCTGATCCACCGGGGGAAAGACGATTTCGGCCTGGAGCATCACCAGGGCTTCGACCGCGCGCTCTGGCGGCAAGTGAGCGACCAGGTGCGCGCTGACAAACGCGATGCGCTCCCCGCGCCGATCTTCGCCCGCGACCTGCGGGCCGACTTCGTGGACTTGGCGCGGAAGGGGGCCCTGCGCGCCCGGGTGGAGAAATACATCACCTGGGAAACCGGGGCCTTCGAGGCGCTCGAACCCCCGGCCGAGCGTGGGCTCCTGGTGGCGAACCTTCCCTACGGCGAGCGCATCGGCCGGGGCGACGTGGAACGCCTGTACGGCACGGTCGGTCAGTTGCTCGCAGCGCGCTACGCGGGCTGGCGTGTCGCGTTTCTCGTCCCCGCGGACGCGCCGGTCTACCTGCTCGGCCTCGACCGACCGGCGTCGCACCGTCTCAAGAACGGGTCGCTCGACGTGCGGTTGCTCGTGACCGCGGGCGCCAAGGGCTAGGACGCGGGGCATGCTCAGCCTCCTCGCCTGCACCCCGGCGCCGCCCTTCGACTCTGCCCCCGATACCGCTGCCCCAGGTCTGGTCGACTCGGCTGCCCCAGGCGACACCGCTCTACCTGCGGATACCGCCGAGCTCGCGATCCTGAGTTGCGCCGACTTCGGGACGGCAGCCTGCCTGGTGGTCGACGGGAGCCGGGCGACCGGGCCGGACAGCTTCGCCACGGTGAACGAGGCCCTCGCCGCCGCGACGGGCGCCGAGGACCGCGTGGTGATCCTCATTCGACGCGGCACGTACCGGGAAACGCTGAGTATTGCGCAGCCGCGATTGACCCTCGCCGGCGAGGTGGAGGGCGATGCGAGCGCCGTCCGCATCGTGTACGACAACGCCAACCCGAAGGACAAGGGCGACGGCACCACCTACGGGACGGCGGGCAGCGCGACCGTGGTGGTGACCGGCACGGGTTTCAAGGGGAAGAACTTCACCATCGAGAACGACTGGGTGGAGGGCAGCGACGACCCCGAGAACCCGAGCGCCAACCAGGCGGCGCTGGCGCTCTGGGCGCTGGGCGAGGACCTGGTGCTCGACAACGTGGCGCTGCTCGGCGACCAGGACACCCTCTGCGCCGACGGCAACGGTTCGCTCGACACCCTCCCGACTCGACAGTACTACCGGCGCTGTACTGTTGTCGGCGACGTCGACTTCATCTTCGGCAGGGCAACCGCCGTGTTTGACCGGTGCTCCATCGAGGCGAGTGGCACGAGACTGGGGGGGTCTCCCTCCTACATCACCGCCGCCAGCACCGACCAGAACACCCTCGGCTACCTCTTCGTCGACAGCGAGTTCTCCGGCGACGGCAGCTTCTACCTCGGCCGGCCCTGGAACTCGGCGGTGCCCGGCAGTGCGGTGAACGCGCAGGTGACCGTCCGCGGCTCCACCCTCGGCGCGCACGTGCTCGCGGAGGGATGGGCCGACTGGGCCAACCAGGGCGGTGTGGACCTGCTTGCCGCCAACATGCGCTACCTCGAGTACGACAACGACGGCCCGGGCGCGGTGAGCACCTCGACGGGTGCGCGGCGCGTGCTCTCGGGCGACGAGGCCAGCGCCTACGAGATCGACGACTACCTCGACGACGGGACGGGCTGGTACGACGTGGATCGCAAGGGGTTCTGGGCGGAATAGGTTGCTGCCCACGCCCCGACCGGACCCGGTCGCTACTCCACCGGGTAGCCCGCCGCTTTCCAGGCCTCGGTGCCACCCTGCACGTTCACCGTCGCGTAGCCCTGGGCGACCAGCAGATCGGCGGCCTTGGCCGAGCGTCCGCCGGAACGACACACGAGGTACACCTCGGCGCCGGGCGCGTCGACCTCGCCGATGCGGGCGCCCACCTGGTCGAGGGGGAGGTTCACCGCGCCGGGCACGTGGCCGGAGGCGAACTCCTCGGGGGTGCGCACGTCGACCAGCTTGATGTCGCCGCGCTCCTTGTCGGTCTTCAGCGTGGCCACGTCGACGTTGCGCACCGCGAGGGCGGGCTCCTCCACCACAGCAGGGGCGGCGGCCGGAGCGGCGGCGGGCTCCGAGGCGGGCGGCGTGGCGACGGTCTGGGTCTGGGCACAGGCGAAGAGGACGAGCAGCATCGGGCGCGCGTAGCCGGTCGGGTGCGGACCGGCGAGCAGGATCGTTGGCCGGTCACTTCCGGCCGCGCGCGCCCATGACAACGCTTGACAATGAAATTTGCCTAGCTTATAGTTGGCTCGTTCTGCCCCGTCCCCGTCCCCGTCCCCGCACCTCGACCGCGATGGCTATCCTGTCGCGACCGAGGAGTTCATCGTGCCGTCCGTCAAGCTTCCCGCCGCCCGCGTCCAGCTGGTGGCCACCGACACCACCGAGCTGTGGATCGATCTCTCCCGCTGGCTCGACACCCTCGGCCTGCTCGGCTTCCGCGGCCGGATCGTCCTGGTCGACAAGCAGGGCAACTTCTCCTGCCGGCTGGGCATCCAGAGCTACGGCGCGGATCCCGAGCTGCCGAACGCCGCGCTCAGCATCACCACGGGCACCGGCGTGGGCGCCATCACCACCGTGTCGAAGGTGTTCTTCGACTTCGACCCCACCAACGCCAACAACGGCGAC
>SXON01000070.1 GCA_005778355.1 Pseudomonadota bacterium
CGGGATGCCAAAGGCGTCGCAGAAGCGGACGAAACGTGCCGCCTTCAATGACGCGTTCACGTCGAGCACCCCCGCGAGCACCGCGGGTTGGTTGGCCACCACGCCCACGCTCCGGCCGCCCAGGTGGCAGAAGCCCACCACGACGTTCGCCGCGTAGTCGGGCTGCACCTCGAGGAATGCGCCGTCGTCGGCCACGGCGGTGACCAAGTCTTTGATGTCGTAGGGACGGTTGGCGTTGCCGGGAACGAGTTCATCGAGCTCCGGGCAGGCCCGTCGCGGGTCGTCGTCCGTCTTGCGACGCGGTGCTTCTTCCATGTTGTTCTGAGGAATATAGGCCAACAAAGCGCGCAGCACGGCGATGGCGGCTTGCTCATCGGCGGCGGCAAGATGGGCCACGCCCGACACCGAAGTATGCGTGTCGGCGCCCCCGAGGCGCTCCTGCGTCACCTCCTCGTGCGTCACGGCCTTGATCACGTCGGGACCCGTCACGAACATGAAGCTCGTGCTCTTCGCCATCACGATGAAGTCGGTGATGGCCGGGGAGTACACCGCCCCGCCCGCGCAAGGTCCGAGGATGCCCGAGAGCTGGGGCACGACGCCGCTCGCGAGCGTGTTGCGGAGGAAGATATCGGCATAGCCGCCGAGCGACTCCACACCCTCCTGGATGCGGGCGCCGCCGGAGTCGTTCAGGCCGATGACCGGGGCGCCGTTCTTCATCGCGAGGTCCATCACCTTGCAGATTTTCTTGGCGTAGGCCCCGGACAGCGTGCCGCCGAAGACGGTGAAGTCCTGCGCGAACACGTAGACTAGGCGGCCCTCGATGCGGCCGTAGCCGGTGACGACGCCGTCGCCGGGCACCCGCTTCTTGTCCATGCCGAAGTCGTTGCAGCGGTGCACGACGAAGCGATCGAGCTCGCGGAACGTGCCGGGATCGAGCAGCAGTTCCACGCGCTCCCGCGCGGTGAGCTTGCCGCGGCCGTGCTGCTTCTCGATGGCGTCGCGGCCACCGCCCTCGAGGGCGCGGGCGTTCGCACGCTCCAGGGCGTCGTGGAGGGCCTTGCGCTCGGGGTCCATCCTGTCTCCGGAAAGGCCGCGGGCCTAACTTGTGGAGACGCGCCGGGAGGGCTACCGTGGGGGGCCGTTGGAGTCGTCATGCGTCTTGTCGCCCTGTTTCCCTCGCTCGCCCTCCTCGCCGGTTGCCCGGACGCTCCGGGCGACGACACCGGCGGCAAGGACGGCCCCGGCACCGACGATTCCGGAGATTCGGGCGACGTGGACTACGGCGATCCCGGCTGCATCAACCTCGACGGCGAGACCGGAGACTTCGAGACCATCGGCGAGGCGGTCTACGCCGCGCTCGAGTCGGGACGCAGCACCGTCAACGTGTGCGCGGGCAACTACACCGAGAGCGTGTCGGTGCCCGGCGGCATCAGCGTGGTGGGCGAGGGGGCCGAGGTGACCTTCGTCGAGGCGCCGTCGAACACGCCGGCGTTCACGCTCACCGGCGACGGCCCCGGAGTGTCGGGCATCACCGTGCAGAGTAGCCGCTCGGGCATCGTGATCGAGTCGGCCACCAACGTGGCCATCATCGACGTCACCTTCGATCGCGTGGCCAACTACGGCATCGAGGTGGGCAGCAGCGAGAACGTCGTCGTGAGCGCGAGCACCTTCGTGCAGCCCGAGTTCGGCGGTGTGCTCGTTTCCAGCGCGTCGGTCACCGTCGATGGCAGCCTGTTCAGCGAGCCGATGGACTACGGCGTGCAGGTGGCCGGCGGCGGGAGCGCCACGCTCACCAACAACATCTTCGATCAGGTCCACAGTAACGGCGAGTGCTCCGACCTTTCCACCTGCTCCGGCGTCGCAATCCACAGCAACGGCGGTGACATCGTGATGTCGGGCAACACGGTCACCACGACCGACCTCATCGGCATCGTCGCCATCGATGGCTCGCTCTCGATGTCGGGCGACCTCTTCCGCGACAACGGCTACGCGGTCTTCGCCATCGACGCGGCGTTCAGCGCCGACGGCGTGGAGGTGTATGGCTCGCAAGTGCTCGGCCTCCTCGCCGTTCATCCCACCGCCACGATCAACGTGAGCAACAGCACCATCGCCATCAACGAGGAAGAAGGCGGAACGTTGGGGGGTTACTCGCCGGACTACGACGAGGGCAGCTACCTCGGCACGGGCATCTGGATCCAGGCCCCGGGCGCCACGCTGAGCAGTGTCACCGTGCGCGACTACGAGGGCTACGGCGTGTACGTTGGCCCCTACAACACCGGCGATACGCCCGCCCTCACGGTCTCGGGACTCACCATCGACAACAGCGCGCGTATCGGCGCTCGCTTCGACTCGGTGATTGGCGAGATCGACGGCCTGAGCATCAGCAACACCCGCGAGGTCGACAGCACCACGACCGGCCTGTGCAACTGGCTCTACACCGACGGTTACGAGTACATGTTCGTCGACCGTGGCGCGGCCTTGCTCGGGGTGTACGCGGAGCTCACCCTGACCAATACGACGCTCGCCGACAACTACGGCTGGGGGCTGTCCAACGTGTACGGCGACATCACGCTCGTCGGCGGAAACATCGCGAACAATGGCTGCTCGGGGGTGCTCAACTACACCGGAACCACCGACATGACCGGCGTCACCCTGTCGGGCTACTCGGCCTATGCGACCTTCCATAGCGAATACGGGCAGGTCCTGCTCACGGGCAACACCTTTGCCGACACGATGGGTACCTACACCTACACCTACACCAACGACTTCACCGGTGACGTCTCGGAGTACATCTACGACTACGAGGGGAGCGACATCAGCTCCTACTACGACAACGCCTTCGTCGCGACGGGGAACACCTTCACCGGCGGCGCGAGCGGCATGACGCTCCAGGGCTCGCCGGCCACGGTCGAGGGTAACAGCTGGACCGACTACAACGGCGCGTTGGTCACGGCCTACTACCAGGACGAGGGCGACCCGGCGGTGATCACCAACAACTCCGCCACCGACTTCGGCGGCGAGGCCGTGTACGTGGCCTACGGGGCCGCCGAGGTGAGCGGCTTCGAAATCGGCACGACTCGCGACTACAACTACGGCTACCACTACTACACCAACGGCGTCCTCGACTACGAATACACCGGCTCCTACGCCACCTCCGTCTTCAGCGGCTACGGCAACTATTACGGGTACTGGACCGACGACGATGGCGACGGCACCTACGACACCTACGCGGACAGCTCCACCGAGGCGAGCCTCAAGCTCGAGGACGTGACCGTCGGCACGGCCGTGGGCTCGGTGGTGAGCGTCAACAACGTGTCGCTCGAGATCGCCGGGCTCAGCATCGAGTCGACCGCCGGCTACGGCGTGTACAACTACGGCTACGGCTTGCCACCCCAGATCGAGATCGATGGCCTGAGCGTGGGACAGAGCGCCTACAACGCTGTCTATCTCGACTGGAGCAGCACCGATCAAGGCTACGTTTCCCTGTCCGACATCGAGGTCCTCGTGTCCGGCGGCACGGGCGTGACGCTCAGCGGCTTTCACGACTGGGTGATGGAGGACGTGAGCGTCGTGGATGCCAGCGGCTACGGCGTCTACGTCGACCACGACTACTCGTTCTACGACTATTACCAGCAGGCCTCGGTGAGCGGTACCGTCGACGGCCTCGGCCTGGTGGACGGCGTGGAAGTGAGCGCCTCGACGAGCGACGGCGTGTACATCGACGGCGGGACGGTCACGCTGGTGAACAGCATCTCCACCCTCAACACCGGCAATGGGCTGTCACTCAGCGACGCCACGGCCGATGTGCAGGGCAACGCCTTCGGCGCCAACGGCGGCTACGGCATGAACTGCAGCAACGTGAGCCTCACCGCCTGCGCCACCAACGACCTGAGCGACAACACGCTGGGGCCCGTCTACGATTGCGACGAGGCCTGCGGGATCTAGCAGGCTTCCATGGGAGGATTTGCCGGGGTTATTGGCGCGCCGAGTGCCCTCGGTTCGGCGCGGCGACTGGGGCGCGTGCTCGACGCGCGCGGTCCGGCGGCTCGACACGAGATTGACGGCGGGCAGGCCGCTTTCGTGGTGACCACGTCGGTGCCGAGCGCCCCGCCGGTGGCGACGGTGGGCGGGTGGACGGTGGCGGTGGACGGCCCGCTGCAAAACCTCGATGCCCTGGTGCGGGAGCTGGAGCTTGAACCCGGCTCGGGCTCGGCGGCGGTGATGGCCACCCTGCTGGAGCGACTGGGCGTGGAGCGGGCGCTGTCGCGACTCGCGGGACCGGTGGCGGTGGCGGCGGCCTCGGCCGACGAGGGCTTCGTCGCGCGCGACCGCGCCGGGGAACGCCCGGTCTTCCTCGCGCGCCTGGGCGATGGGATCGCCTTTGCCAGCGAGGCCCGCGCGCTGTCGCTGGCGGGGCTCACCGGCCCGGTCGAACCGGGCGCCTTGCGACGCTTCGTGGCGCTGGGCACCGTGCTGCCGCCGGTGAGCTGGCGGCAGGGGGCCCTGGGGCTTGCGCCCGCAACGTGGCTGGATGCGGGCCCCGCTCTGCGGAGCTGGCGCGGGTGGACGCTGCCCGTTCACCCGCTGCTGGGCGGAGGCAACCGAGAGCGCTGGTTGCGGAGCGTGAAGTACGCGCTCGACCTGGCCTTCGCCTCGCGGGCTCGGGCGGCCATGCCGTACGCGCTGGCGGTGTCGGGCGGACTTGCCTCGGCCGCGCTGCTCGCGCACCTGCCAGTGCACCATCGTCCCGCCCTGGCCCTGGTGCTGGCGGGTGACGAGGCCGGTCACGAGGCGGCCACCCGCGCCGGGCTCCCCGTCAAGCGCGTCGACATCGACGTGGCCTCGCTCCTCGACGAGGTGGTCCTCGATGCCCCCGTCGCCACGCCGCTCGGTCTGGCGACGCTCGCCTTCGCCCGCGCGGCCTGGGTCGAGGGCATGGTGGGCCTCGCCCTCGGCTCCGGCCACGCCTTTCCTTTCGATCCCCCCGAGGCGAACTGGCGCGCTCGCCTGGGTCGTCGGGTGGTGCCGAGCACCGGCGTCGACGCGCTGCTCGCGACGCTGGGACCGCTGTCGCCGGGAGACCGGGAGGCGGGTGTCGTGGCCGAACTGGAGGCGCTCCTCGCTGCCGCGCCCGGAGACGACGCGGCGCTCGCGGCCCACTGGGCGCTGGGCCAGGCCCGTCCCGAGGTGCAAGAGGCGGTGGCGGCGTGCGGGGCCTTCGGCCTCGAGCCCATTCTCCCGTTCGTCGACCAGGGGATCCTGCAGGTGGCCACCCAGGTTCCCTGCGCGGTACATCACGCGCGGGGTCGCCGGTCCCTGCTCGCGGAGATGGGTGGCCGGGAGCCGGTGGCGCCGTCGTCACCGCACTTGACGTGGCCAGACAACGACGTTGTCGCCGCGCTCGAGGGCTGGGTGGCGCCGGCGCATGTGCGAGGCGTGCTCGCCGCCGGGGGCGCCTGGGCCTCGCGGTCGTTCCGGCTACGGTCGCTGGCAGCGTGGCGGGCCGGCACGCCGGGGGTTGGTTAGCCCCAGGCCCCCATGTCTGTCCGATCCACCTTCCGCAAGTTGCCCTCCCCCGTGCAGGACGCCCTGCGCGACCGGGTGTACCCATCCCTCCTGCCCGAGGGGGAAACCGCGCCCGAGTGGCATCTGCAGAGCTGGGACGACTCCTGGCATCGCCACGGCAAACACTGGTCGGTGATGTTCTTCTACTCCAGCCCCGACGATTCGGGCGACCGCGACGAGCTCTCGGCCTTGCAGGCGCACCTTGGCGACTTCAAGCGCCTGAACACGCGCGTCTTCGCGGTCAACCCAGCGGAGGGTCCGGCTCAGAGCGAACTGGCCCGGGCACTCGGGCTCGAATTCCCGCTGCTCACCGACCGCGGAGGGCCGGTGGCGCGGCTGTTCAAGAGCTGCCTGCAGCTCCCCATGAAGCCCGTGTACTTCAGTAGCCTCTACCTGATCAACCCGGACCGAAAGGTGCGCCTGAGTAACCGTGGTCGTCCGAGCGTGGAGGCGGTCGTTCGGAGTATCGAAGCTCTCCAGCGGGCCACGCGCGCCGGCATGTAGCGCTACTCCAGTCCGAGCAGCTGCGCGAGCGAAGCGCGCCCCTGCACGAAGCGCTCGGCCAGCGTGGCATCGATCATCTTCGAACGGGTTTCACCGCCGGAACTCCACCGCGCCTCCACCACGGGGATGTCGATGATGTAGGCCTGCTTGTAGCGGCCCACGACCATCGCGATCGCACCGAGTTCCCGGTCGAGCTTGCCACCGCTTCGAAAACTCACGCGAACCTCGGCCATCACCGGGTCGTCGCGTTTCTTGCCGCCCCACTTGCCGACCGGGGCATCGACCCGCTCCACATCGAGGCGGAGTTCCTGGAGCTCGATGAGCACGGCGTCGCCGAGGTCGCCGGGCTTGCGCACCTCGCGCACCTCGCCGAGCGACACGCTCCGGAGCTCGGCTTCCACGGCCGCGAGCACGGCCGCGGCGCCGGTCTCTTCCCGGGCGGGCACCGGCTGCGCGGAGCTGACCGAGTTGACCGGCGCCGTCATGGGTCGCGACAGCTGGTAGAGGGTCCATCCGCCCCCAACCAGCAGCAAACCCACGACGACGAAGCCGACGATCCGCATGGGACTCAGGCGGATGGCGTCGCGGTCGTCGACTACTGTGGCCGGGGGTGCGTCGGACGTGCGCGGTCGGCGCTGTGCAACCTGTCCGAAGCTGTCCGGCATCGGCGGCAGTCCCACAGGCGCGGGGCTGGGGGGGGCCGGGCGGGCAGGCGCGGCCTGAGCTGGCGGCGGGCGCGGCGTGGCCGGGGGCTCCGTGAGCGGGTCGAGCGTGGACTCCAGGAGCTCCGAGGGCTCGACGAGGACCGGTTCGACAGCCCCGGCATCCACGGGGGCAAGGGCCTCGGCAGGCAGCTCTGCGGGCCGCTGGGTGACGACGATCGGCCGAGCCATCGGCGCCATCGCGGACACGGGCAGGTCGAGGGGCTCGGGCTCCTTGCGCGAGTAGGCGCCGAGCGCCTTCTCGGCGGCATCGTCGTCGGCGCCGCTCCAGGCGGCCCACGGGTCGTCGCCGGCGCGAGGCGTAGCGGCCTTTGCGACGGGAGACGCCGCCGGGAGCTGGAGAGGAGCCCAGCGACCGTCGCGCCAGAGATCCGTGTCGGGGCCGAGCAGGCCCCTGGCCCGCAGGGACTCCAGCTCGGCCTCGTCGGCCACGTCGATCTCGACCCCGCCGGTGCGGATGCGAATCGCGCCCATCGCCCAGGGTGTAACCAAAATGCGCAAACAGGGGTCTAATCCCCTTGCCCGCCGTGGTTGTTTCTTGTAAACACGCGGCGCTTGGAGATCTGCATGCGGAGTGGGCCGGAGCTCGTGCGCGCGTCCAACGAGTACGCCCGGGAAGACCGGGCGAAGACGTGGCGGCTGCTCGCCGTCACGATGCTCGTGTGGGGCTGCACCGCGTCGGCGTCCGTGCTCGCCCCGTCATTTCCGATGCGCATGGCGGCCGCCGTCCTGAGCGGCCTGGTGATCGTCCGGGTTTTCATCTTCTACCACGACTGGTTGCACGGGGCGGTCTTCACAGGCTCGCCCCTCGGCGCCGGGATCATGCGGCTTTTCGGCTACTACATCCTCGCCGGCGCGTCGGTCTGGAAAGAAACCCACGACTACCACCACAAGCACACGGCGAAGATGGTGGGGGCCAGCATCGGCAGCTACCCGGTGGTTACCGTGGGCATGTGGCGTCTGATGACGCCGAAGCAGCGTTTTGCCTACCGTGCTTCGCGCCATCCCGTCACCATGTTCTTTGGCTACGGCTTCGTCTTCGTGTGGGGGATGTGCCTGTCGGCCTTCAAGCGGCAGCCGCGCCAGCACCTCGACGGCCTTGTTGCCCTCCTCGTGCACGGCGCGCTGGCAGCTGCGGTTGGCATCTGGCTGGGCGTGGAGGCCGCCATCCTCACGGTGGTCTTCCCGGTGGCGATGGCCACCGCGCTCGGGAGCTACCTCTTCTACGCGCAGCACAACTTCCCCGACATGCAGGTGAAGGGCCGTCGTGAATGGGAGTACACCTTCGCCGCGCTTCGATCCTCCTCGATGTTCGACATGTCGCCCTTGATGCACTGGTTCACCGGGAACATCGGCTACCACCACGTGCACCACTTGAACCATCGCATCCCGTTCTACCGCCTGCCCGAGGCGATGGCGGCGATGCCTGAGCTCCAGGATCCGGGACGCACCTCATGGCACCCTCGCGACATCCTGGCGTGCCTTCGCGGGAACGTGTGGGACCCTAAGCAAGGGCGGATGCTGAGCTACGCGGAGGCCGAGATGGCCTCGCCCGACGACAACGCCGCCGCCGCCAAGTAGGAAAAATGCCCAAGATTGCAGTCGTCGCCGGGGACGGGATCGGCCCGGAAGTCATTGAGCAGGGTCTGCGCGTGCTCGCGGCGCAGGCCCCCGACCTCGAGGTGGAACACTTCGATCTCGGCGCCGAGCGCTACCTGCGCGACGGCACCACGATGCCGGCCGACGTGATGGCCCGCTTCGGGTCCGAGTTCGCCGCGGTGTACCTCGGCGCGCTGGGCGACCCGCGCGTGCCGAGCAACGTGCACGCCAAGGACATTCTCCTCGGCAGCCGATTCCAACTCGACCTCTTCGTGAACTTCAGGCCTTGTAAGCTTCTCGATGCCCGGTACTGCCCGGTGAAGGAAAAGTCGGAGGACGACGTCGACTTCGTCGTCTTCCGCGAGAACACGGAGGGCCTGTATACCGGCATCGGCGGCCAGTTCAAGCGCGGGACCCCCGACGAAGTGGCTATTGAGCAGGAGATCAACACGCGCAAGGGCGTTGAGCGCATCATCCGCGCGGCCTACGCCTACGCGCGGGCCCACGGTCGCAAGCGCTTGTGCATGAGCGACAAGGCCAACGCGATGCGGCACGGCCACGACCTGTGGCAGCGGGTTTTCCGCGAGGTCGCCGCTGAGTACCCCGAGATCCAGAGCTCCCATCTCTACGTCGACGTGCTCGCGATGCGCCTGGTGCAGAGCCCGGAGAGCTTCGACGTGATCGTCACCAACAACCTGTTTGGCGACATCATCACCGACCTCGGAGCCGCTCTCCAGGGGGGCATCGGCCTCGCCTCGAGTGGCAACCTGAATCCGGGCAAGGCGGCGCTCTTCGAGCCCGTCCACGGTAGCGCCCCCGACATCGCCGGGAAGGGCATCGCCAACCCGCTCGCGTCGATTCTCACGGCCGGTATGTTGCTCGGCTACCTCGGTCGCCGCGACGAGGAGTCGCGCGTCGAGAAGGCCGTCCAGGCCTGCCTGAAGTCGGGTCGGGTCACCCGAGAGCTCGGTGGCACACTCAGCACGCGCGAGGCGACGGACGCGGTGCTGGCGGGGCTCTAGCCTCGGGCGGCCGTCCCCGGCCCTATTGCCCGACGCGGGTCCCCTGATCGCCAGGCGATTCACCGCCCGGAACCTTTGCTTTACCCTCGGCGGCCGCCGATCACGAGGCGCCGCTGCCTCACGCCTAGTCCCGAGGTCGGGGTGTGTCATCGGAGGGCGGAGGGCATGGCACGGTGGGGGGGAACGGCCTACGCCGGTTCCCCCCTCCTAGAACAGAAGTACCGTCCCGCCGCCGATCTCCGGGTAGAACCCGAGCTCAGGGAGGCCGGGCTGGATGGCGTCGAACTCCGAGCCCGCGAGCACGCCGAGGGCCAAGTCGAGGTTGAAGCCGAAGTTGTCGGCCACGAGGAAATCCACGCCGGTGCGGAGGCGGCCGCCGAAGGCGAAGTCGGGGTTGGCCGTGTACATCACCGCCACGCCGTCGGCGCCAATGTAGGGCTGCACCTTGCTGCCGGTGGCCTTGTAAACCACGCCGAAGTTGATGGGGAGGACGGCGTTCCAGTCCTGGACCTGGCTGGGATCCACGCCATAAGTCTCGGCGATGGCGGCCTTCTCTTCCTCGGTGTAGCCGCGGTTGGTCGACGCCCCCTCGATGCCGATCATCAAGAGCACCTTTGCGGCCACGGGGATCTCGGCCTCGACGCCGTAGTTGACGAAGTTCAAGTCGCCGTAGCGGCTGTAGCCAGCACGGGCAGCCACCCCGAAGCGGGCGCGTTCGGAGTCGTCGACGCTGGCGCGCGAGCTGGACCGGTCATCTTCATCCTCGTCGTAGGACTTGGACTTGCTGCTGCTGCGCGGTGCCTCTTCCTCGTCTTCCTCGTCGGCACGGCTGGAGTAGCGAGAGCTGAAGCTCTTGGAGCTCGAGGACTCCTCCTCGTCTTCCTCGTCTTCATCATAGGACTTGGACTTGCTGCTGCTGGACGAGCTGGTGGACTTGCGAGGCGCAGGCTCCTCTTCATCCTCCTCTTCCTCCTCGTCGAGCGCGTAGTCCTCGTCCTCCGGTTCGTCTTCGTCTTCTTCCACGACCACCCGGCTGGGCGTCGTCTTGCTCGACGTCGACTTGCTGGCGGCGCTCTTCGACGCGGTGCTCTTGCTGCTCGAGCTGCTCGATCCCGAGTAGCGCGAGGAGAAGGTGCCACCGGAGGAAGAGCTTTCCTCCTCTTCCTCCTCCTCCTCGCCGCCCTCGTCGATCACGATCCCGCCCGAGCCGCCGCCGCCGAAGGAGAACGCGGCGAGCTGGGCGTCGAGGTCTTCCTCGTCCTCGGACTCGGCGGCGGAGGCACGGGCCTTGGCCTCGGCGTCGGCCTTGGCCTTCGCGGCGGCGTCGGCCTTGGCCTTGGCCTCCGCTTCCGCCTTGGCCTTGGCGGCCGCGTCCGCCTTTGCTTTCGCGTCGGCATCGGCCTTTGCCTTGGCGGCGGCGTCGGCCTTTGCCTTGGCGGCGGCCTCGGCCTTGGCCTTCGCCTCGGCGTCTGCCTTCTTCTTGGCTGCGGCTGCGGCGGCCGCTTCTTCGGCGGCGCGCTCGGCCTCTTCTTCCTCGTCGACCGCATCCTCCAGCGCGGCGGACTTGGACTCGACGGTGAACTTCGTCTTGCCCTGGACGCTCGGGCTTGGCTCGTCTTCGAAGTCGAAGCCTTCCTCCTCGTCCTCGGCAAACGCGGCCGCGGCCTTGGCGGTGTCTGCGTCTTCCTTCTCGGCTACCGTCGCCGAGCCCTGGCCGTTCATCTCTTTGACCATCTTCGGCGCCATCGAGGCGGCGGTGGCCACGTCGGCGGCGAGGTCCCACGACTTCTTGCGGACGATCGCGTTCTTCTTCGCGTCGTAGAGCACCAGGTTGACCTTCAGGCCTTCGCCCCCCGGCGCCACGCTGCCCGCGAGCACCACGTCGGCCCCGTTGCTCTTGGCGATGCCGCCGAGGCAGGACGTAGACGTCAGGCAGCTGGCGTTGAGGCTGGAGGGCGCGCTGGACAGCTCGTTCACCGTGTCGTACACGCCCGAGAAGTCGAGCTCCGAGCTGACGAGGCTGGTGAAGTTGCCGGTGACCTTGGGGCCCACGCCGGCGTCGACCATCGGGGTGACGACCGCCGTGCTGCCCGCCCAGGCCACGGAGGGCAGGACGAGCAAGACGGCGAGCGGAACAACGCGGAAATGGCGCATAGGAACCTCTCCCGGCGGAGGAAGACCCGACCCCCGACCGACCGCGCATATTGCCATGTTCGGGGCGGGCTGTCGAGGCGCGACGGCGAAGCGCCTTGCACGAGGCCTGCACCACCGACCGGGTGGCCGCTGGGACGCCCCCTGGCTACGCGCCGCCCCCGTGCACCTCGTCCCCTCTCGCGCCGCTGCCGCCACGCAGGTGTTGGCCTTCTCTGCCCTCGGCGCCGCCGGCACGGGCGCGGTCGACGCGGTGCGCGTGCTCGTCGGCAGCACGCTTTACTTGCGCGGGCTCGATCAGCTGGTCCTGATGGTGATCGGCGCCCTGGAGGGGGCAGCGCTCGGTGCCCTCGCGGGCTTGGTTGCGTTTGCCGTCCCGGGTCGCCCGCACGGCCGCTCGCGCTGGCTCGGCGCGCTCCTCGGCCTCGCGGCGAGCTGGGTGTTGCGCGCTTTCGTGGTGATTTTCACCGACCCCGCGCCCTTCACGACCCCGGCCTGGTGGCAGGGATCCCCCATGGCCTTCGCGGGGGCGATCCTCGGTGTCGCGGCGCTGGCCGTGGCGCTCTATCAGGGGGTCCGTGGCGCGAACGCGGTGGCCACGGCCGCGCTCCTGATTGCTTCCGGGCACGGGGCCTGGGCATGGTCGGGGGTGCGCGACGCGCGGGCGGCGCCGAGCCACGAGGCGCGGCCCAACGTCGTGATCGTCACCTTGGACACCGTCCGCGCCGATCACTTCGGGGCCCTCGGCAACGCCGACATCGACACCCGCCACTTCGACCGCGTGGCCCACGAGGGCACGCTCTTCACGGCAGCCTCGGCGGTGGCGCCGGTCACCGGGCCCTCGCACACCGCTCTCTTCACCGGCACCGGTCCCTGGGAAAATGGTGTTCTGCTCAACGGCATCCCGGTGCCTCCAGAACGGAGGATGCTGGCCGAGCGGCTCGCCGACGAGGGCTACACCACCGGCGCCTTCGTGAGCGCCTTCGTGCTCGAGGGCGGTCTCGGCTTCGATCGCGGCTTCTCGGTGTACGACGACGAATTCAGTGCCTTGCGGGGCAAGTCGCGACTCCTAGGCGACCGGTTCCTGGGTATGCTGGCGCGCCGCCTGGATCCCGACGCGGTCCTCGAGCGACGCGGCGCCGACACGGTCGACCTCGCGCTGGCCTGGGAAGCGGAGCAAGCAGCACCCTATTTCCTGTGGGTGCACCTTTTCGACGCCCACGGTCCCTACACGCCGCCGCCCCCCTACGACACCCGCTACTACTCGGGCGACCCGCGTGACCCCGCCCACACCTCGATGCTGGGCGTGAGCGGCTACGCCCCGTACCTGGCGAAGTCCCTGGAGGGCATCACCGACCTCGAGTACGTGCTCGCCCAGTACCGGGGCGAGGTGAGCTACGCCGATGCCCAGCTCGGGCGCTTGATGGACGCGCTCGACCTCGACCACACGCTCCTGGTGGTGGTGGGCGACCACGGCGAGAGCCTCGGCGAGCATGGCCAGTGGTTCGACCATGGCGACGACGTTTACGAGACCAGCGTGCATGTACCTTTCGCGATGCGGTGGCCGGGGAAGGTGCCCGTGCAGCGCATCGACACGCCGGTCGACGGCACCGACCTGGCGCCCACGGTGCTCGCTGCGCTGGGCCTCCCCCGCGACGGCACCAGCGGCATCGACGCGCTCGCCGAGGCCCGCGCCCACGGCGCCTCGATGACCTTCGACCGCGCCGCCAACCAGGCCGAGCGCGAGGCGGGGCGCATCACCCAGCCCAAGTACCGGATGGCTTCGATCCGCGGCCTCTCCTCGCGCTGGGTACACGCCGAGCTGAGCGGCACGGGCGAGTACTTCGAGCTCGCGACCGACCCGCGCGGCGAGCACGACGTGGCCCCGGCGACGCTGGGCACGGCCGAGGGCGCGCAGTTGCTCGGGCTCCTCAGGGGCGAGTCCGAGGGTCTCTTCCGTGGCGACACCAGCCGATCCGCCGCCGAGCTCTCCGCCGAGGACCGGGCGATGCTCGAGCAGCTCGGCTACCTGGAACAATAGTGGTCATCGGGGAATCTCCCGCGAAAGACGCCTATCGCCTCCTGGTGTGGGGCCCCTGGCGCATCGCGCTGGAGAGGAGCCCGCCCGGCTGGGAGTACCGGGCCAACCGGGCGCTCGGCGAGGCGGCGGCGCGCTTCTCGCGCGGCAAGCGGGCCGAGGTGCTCGCCAACCTTCGTCGAGCCTTTCCCGCTCGCGACGACCTCGACGCGGTTTCGACGCAGGCCTTCGCCACCCACTTCGTCAACCAGTATGCCAGCTTCGCCTTCGGTCGTATTGACTCGAAGAACTGGCAGAACTATCTGCGTTTCGAGGGGATCGAGCACATCGAGTCGGCCCGCGCCGCCGGGAAGGGCGTGGTCTTGATGCACCCCCACACCGGGCCAGCGCAGTTGCCGCTCGCGGTGCTCGGCGCCCTGGGGCACGCCGTGCACCAGGTGGGCGGGGGGGAAGTGGCGGTGGAGAAGTCGCGCGTGGGCCGGTGGGCGAGCAGCGAGCGCGCGCGGCTCGAGGCGCGCATGAAGGTGACCCTCCACGACGGCACGAGCTACCTCCGGGCCCTGCTGCGCGTGCTCGAAGGCGGCGGTGTCGTGCTCACCGCCTGCGACGGCACCGGTGGCGGCAAGGAGCTTGGCCGACGCCTGGTGCGGCCGGTGCTCGGTCAGCCGATGGTCGTGCCAGTGGGCGCCTTCTACATGGCGCTGCGCAGCGGCGCGCGGCTCCACACGCTCTACACCGTGCGCGACCCAGAGCGGCCGTCGCGTCATCTGAGCGTCATTGGCCCGGAGGTTCCCGTCGTGAGAGAACTTAGGCTCGCCGAGGCCTTGGAGCGAGGCGCCGACTTTACCGCCGCGTGGTTGACCGACGTGCTCACTCGTTTCCCCGGCGACTGGCTTTTCTGGGACGCGTTCCGTCCCGGGGCGCTGGTGGTGGAGCCATCATGAGAGTGCTCGTGCTCACCGCAGCGCTCGTCCTCGCCTTCTCCTTGCTCGTCTTCGGGATCGACCTTGGTCACCCGCTGTTCAACGACCTGCCGCTCTTGTCGCCGATCCCGCTGGTTGCGGGGATGGCCACCCTTGGCTACTTCTCCCGCCGCCGCGAGAAGATGATCGCCTTTGCCGCGTCTTGTTTCTTCCTCGCAGCGGCGGCCTGGATGTGGTCGAGTCGCGACCGAGTGGGGCGCATGCCCACCCGCATGCTGATGGTGGGGGTCGACGGCGCCACCTGGGACGTGCTCGACGGGATGGAGCTCCCGGCCTTCGAGCGGATCCGGGCCGAGGGTGCGCACGGGACGCTGCGCTCCATGGAGCCGATGTTCTCGCCCCTCTTGTGGACCACCATCGCCAGTGGCAAGCCGCCGGAGGCTCATGGGATCCGTGGTTTCCACGTGCAATCCTACGATTGCCAGGTGGCTCGCTGGTGGGACGTGGCCGAGGCCCAGGGGCGGGCCGTTGGGCTCTACAAGCCGCTCGTCGACTACCCGCCGCGCTCGTTCTCGACCGGGGGCTTCTGGGTGCCGTCCTGGCTAGCGCCCGCGCCCGACACCTGGCCCGACGCGCTCAGGGCCGTGAAAGAAGTCGAGCTCGGCAACCGCCTGCGTCGCAAGCAGGTGGGCTCGGGTGGCGTGGGCGTGCGCACGGTGCTGGGGCTCGTGCAGGCTGGCGTGCGCCTCTCCACGCTCCTGCGTGGCGCCCGCTGGACGCTGGAAGACAAGCTCACCGGGCCAGGGCCGGAGCGTCGTAACGTAGAGATGCAGCTCATCCGCGGCTACATCGACCGCGATGTCTTCGTGGCCCAGGTGTACGCCTCCGACGCGGCCGTCGCCTCGCTCAACTTGTACGCCACCGATGGACTCGCGCACCTCTACTGGGACCGCTACGAGGCGGGGGGCCCCGAACTGCGTGCCGCCTACACGCAGGCCGACGTGGTGCTGGGCGAGCTCATGCGCCGGGCCGGCGGCCACATGCGTCTGCTCGTCGTGTCCGACCACGGCTTCAAGGCCATGGACGGTAGCGGCGAAGCTGGCCAGTTCCTCCCGCTCACCGAGCGCTTGCAGTCGCGACTGGGTGCCGAGGGCATCGGCAAGGTCGACGTCACCCGGGTGGGCCACAAGCTCACCGTCGGCACCGCCAAGGCTTCCGAGGCCGAGCGGGCCCGCGCCATCGTGCTCGGCTGGCTGGATCGCGAGGGCGAGCCCTTCTTCCGGGTTGAGCCCTACCCGGGCGACCCGGCGAGCCTCGCGCTCACCCTCGCCAAGGAGGCGGTGAGCACCGAGCGCCTCGCGGTCGATACCGTCGGGGGCGAGCCCATCGTCGACTACGTCAAGCTCAGCGAGGCCTACACCGGCACGCACGACGAGCGCGGCATCATCTTGGCCTGGGGCGAAGGCGTGGCTGCCGGCACGGTGATCGAGGGCGCGACGCTCTTCGACGTGGCGCCGACCTTGCTCTCGGGCGCCGACCTGCCTGCGGCGGACGACATGAGCGGTCGGTCGCTCTTGTGGCCCGAGCTACCCCGCGTGCCGACGTGGGACGGCCTCGTCCCCTCGCTCCGCTACATGGGCGGGGAGGGCGGCACCAACGAGGAGATGCTCAAGGCACTCGGGTACACCGAGTGACACGATGAAGATTCTCATGGTCGCCCGGCGATTCCCGCCGGACGTCCAGAGCGGCACCGAGACCGTTTTCGAGCGCCTCCTCGCCGAGGCCCGGCGGGCCGGCCACGAGGTGAGGCTGGTCTGCGGTTATCGTCGCGACCGGTCACTAGTGCCTGCCGACGCCGTGGCGGTGGACCTGCGGGGCAAGGGGGCGAGCGCCTGGGCGGCCATGGCGATGGCTGCGGTGGCCGAGGCCCGGCGTTTCTCGCCTGACGCTGTCTTGTCGAACTCCATCGAGGTGATCGTCCCCGGCGTGCCTACGGTGACGATCGTGCACGACCTGAACTTCGGCGGTGGCGGGCAGGGCGCGTCGTCGTCGGCCAAGCGGCTCTTCTACCGGGCGCAGTCGCGACTCCTCGCGGGCATCGTCGCGGTCAGCGAGGTGACGCGCGGCACGCTCTTGGCCAGTGGCATCGCCGCCGCCAAGGTGACGGTGGTCCACAACGGGGTCGACCTCGACCGCTTCGTGCCCTGTCCTCGGGCGCCCGATGGGAAGCTCCGCCTCGTGCACGTGTCGCGCGTGCTCCCCGGCAAGGCCCAGCACGCCAGCATCGACGCCCTCGGGCGCATGCGTCCCGATCAGCGTCGCGACGTCGAGCTACACGTCGTGGGCGCCATCGCGGACCGAATCTACGCCGACCAGCTGCGTGTCCAGGCGCACAAGCTCCCGGTCCACTTCCACTTCGACGTGCCCGACGTGGTGCCGCACTACCAGTCGGCGGACATCGCGCTCTTCCCCACGCTCATGCCCGAGGGCTTTGGCTTCGCCGCCGTGGAGGCGATGGCCTGCGGCTTGCCGGTGGTGGGCTACGAGGAGCCCGCTGTTCGCGAGGCGACCGGGGGATTGGCGGTGCTCGTGCCTCGCGACGACGCCGCCGCGTTACGCGACGCGGTCCTTCGCCTTGCCCGCGACCCGGCCGAGCGCGCACGCCTGGGCACGACCGGGCGCAGCTTCGTCGAGCGGTATCGCTGGGCCCGCACCTGGGCCGGCTACGAGGCGGTCCTGAGCGCCGTGCGCTAATGTGGCGCCCGTGCTGACCTTCCGCTCCGACAAGGGCCGCGTCGACGTCCACGAGGCGTGGACCACCGCCGAGATCAAGGCCACGATCGAGCGCGGGCTCGCCGACTGGGAGCACAAGCTCCCGCAGAACCGCGACGCCCGCGTGGTGATCAAACCCAATCTCAACAACGACCTCGTCGCGCTCTCGGGCAATTGCGTCGACTTGCGGGTGCTGGCGGGGATCGTGGAGGGACTCCAGCGCCGCGGCTATCGCAACATCACCATCGCCGACGGCAGCAACGTGGGCGTGGAGCGTCGCAACATCAGCACCTTCCGCCGCCTGCGCGTGCAGGGCCTCGCCGAGCGCTATGGCGTCAAGACGGTCGACCTCAATCGCGACACGGGCACGGTGGTGGTGCTCCACGAGGGCGCGCACCCGCAGGTGGCCAAGACGGTGATGGAGGCGGAGTTCTTGATCTCCGTGCCGAAGATCAAGACCCACGCCGAGGCCGGCCTGTCCTGCGCGATGAAGAACTGGGTGGGCATCGCGTGTGGCCAGGACAAGCGGCACATGCACTTCGACCTCGGGCGCAACATCTTCGCGATCAACGAGGTGGTGGTCCCCGACCTGGTGATCGTGGATGGCCTCGTGGGCATGGAGGGCAACGGCCCGGGTGACGGCGAGCCCTTCCGCTTTGGTCGCCTGCTCTTCTCCGACAACGCCTTCCTCAACGACCTCGTCGCCTGTCGCCTCGTCGACATGCCCTACACCGAGGTGCCCTACCTGGTGCACGCCTTCGCGGCGGGTCACCTGGACGTGGCGCTGACCGCGCGCATCGCCAGCGAGATGCCGGTGATCCGGTCGATCAAGAAGGCGCCGCCACGCTCGAAGCTCGCGGAGCTCTCGGAGGCGAGGTCGCTGCTCTGGCTGAAGAAGGCCGTGCGACCCATCGTGGCCCAGCCGAAGGTGGCCGAGCTTGCCTACAAGGCGAAGATCATCCAGGACGTGTACTCGTTGGAAGACGACACACTGAAACTGGTGGGTCGCGACATCTCCAAGTGCGGAAGCTGCGCCCGTTGCGTGGACTTCTGCCCGACGGGCCTTGGCTTCGACGAGATCGGCGTGAAGACCGCGGCGCCCGAGTGTGTGCAGTGCCTGTACTGCTGGTGGGTTTGCCCCGAGGGCGCGCTCCAGCTCAGCGGCGAGGCCAACGCCATGCAGCGGCAGGTAGACCGCTACAAGCCCGAGGTCGAGCGACTCTAGACCTCTTCCGGCGGCGGGAGCGAACCGAGCACGAAGGTGAAACGGATGGTGCCGCGCGAGCCGCTGCCGTCGTCTTCCGGCGTCGTGACCAACTCCTGCGAGTGCACCTCGGTGAGCCAGGGATCGCCCTCGAAGTAGAGCTGCGAGGTGTACGTCTGCACGCCATCGACGAACCAGCTGATGTGGTAGTGCGCCGGGTTGAACCCGTCGGCACCGTCGGTGTAGGGCGGCGGACGCAAGGTCTCGAAACAGGTGCCCCCGTCGGCGCCGGTGGTGGCCTTGCCGCGCGCGTGGAACTCGGCGTCGTCCATCGCGTAGATGCCCGTCTGGTCGCAATGCCAGATGTGCACCACCGCCCCCTCGACGGGCACGCAGCTCTCGTCGAGGAGGCGAAGCTCGAGGCGAATCTGGTAGCCGCTCTCGCCGCGTACGTTGAGCTGCTGGCGCTCCGGCGCGTCCTCCCGGAAGTAGGGCCCCTCGCCGACGGGAGGCGTCGGTTCACAGGCACTGTCGGGCTCGCCCCAGCTCTCGCAGGCGCCGATGTCGCCGGTGTCGGGGTTCTCGGCGGTGTCGGCGCTGTCGCCGCTGTCGAGGGCGCCGCCGGTGTCGGGCCCGCCCGTGTCGTCGAGGCCAGTGTCGCCGGGTGCGGTGTCTTTGCTCCCGGAGCTGGGGGCCTCGCAGGCGAGGAGGATCCCGGTGGCGGAGGCACGCACGAGGAGGTCACGACGGGTCGAGCTCATCGGTCGAAAGTACTACGGCGGGCGGCGTCGCGCGCGATCCGGAAGGCGAAGGCGCCGTTGCCGAGCAGGTACCGCTTCCACAGCCGTCGCGGCTCGGTGACCAGCCTCGCTACCCACTCGTAGTCCTGGTGCAGCCAGGACGGGCCTCGGGAGACGGTGCCGCTCACGAAGTCAGCGGTGGCGCCGGTCACCCAGGCCACCGGCACCCGCAGCGCAGGGAGCTGTCGCGACAACCAGTGTTCCTGGACCGGCGTGCCCATGCCGACGAGCAGCACGTGGGCACCGCTCTGGTTGATGCGGTCGACCACCGGCTCGTAGCGGTCGTGGTATCCGTGGTCGGTGTCGATGGCCAGGCGGGGGCATCGTTCGCGCAGCTTGAGCGCCGCCATCGCCGTGACCCCCGGGCGACCGCCGAGCCAGAAGATCTTGCGCCGTCCCTCGCAGAGCGCGGCGAGGTCCCAGATCCAGTCCGCCCCGGTCATGCGCTCGGGCAGGTGCTGGCCCAGCCATCGCGCGCCGAGCACCACGCCATTGCCATCGCAGTAGCAGAGATCGGCGGCGTTGAGGAACTCCCTAAGACCCGGGTCGCGACAGGCGGTGTTGAGGACGTGCACGTTGGCGTAGGCCACCACCCGGGTGCGCCCGTCCACGGCGTGCGCGTCGACGAGGCCATCGACGGCGCGAAGGAGGCCGAGGCGGTCGACGGGGTCGAGGCCTACCCCAAGCACCACGACACGCGGCCTCACTTCGTGAAGACGGCGCCGTAGATCGTGTACTCGCCGATCACGCCCGAGTTGGCGTTGTTGTGGGGCCAGGTGCCACTGCCCTCGGCGTAGCGGGACACGTAGACGTCGAGCTGCCGCCCGACCGGCCAGCTGTTCCAGACAGAGCCGCTGATGTTGTAGCTGCCGTCGTCGCGCAACCAGCAGAAGACGGTCTCCTGGTAGGCGTTGCCGCTCGAGTTGCGCATGCCGAGCTGCAAGAGGACGCCGTCGCCCGCGCTCCCCCCGTTCCAGGAGAGGGCAAAGCTACTGGACACCTCGTCGACCCGGACGCCGTCGAGCGTGGGGGCATTGACCGCGAAAGCCGACGGGATCTCGAAGAGGTCGGGGACGCTCATCGCGGGGACGGCGCCGCTCGTGGCTTCGAGGTCGTCGAGGTCGTAGCTCATGCCGCCGCCCAGCTCGGCGCCGGTGAGCTCAGGGCTCTCCAGCGTACCGTTGGTGGCGTTCCAGGACACGCTGAAGGACTTGCCACCGCTGCGCGCCGTCGCGCTCGAGCCGTTGCCGAGGTCGTATACCTCGAAGTCGGCGCTGCCCGTGTAGTCCTGGTCGGACTTGCACTGGTCGATCGCGCCCGACCAGTACTCGCCCCACTCGAAATCGTTGGGCGGCGTGACGTAGAGGAAGCCGTAGCCGTAGTCGCGCGGCGCGTCGGACCAGTAGTCGCCGACGATGTCGACGTAGGAGATGGCGCCCACCGCGCCCTTCTGCCCGGTGCCGTCGGCGAAGAAGTAGAAGCCGTCTTCCTCGGTTTCCGTGTCGTCGCCGCTCGATACGACCACGCTCACCGAGCCCTCGTCGCCGTTGAACTCGGGCGTGCGCACCCGCAGTTCGCCCTTGTTCTCCGACACCGAGAGCACCTCGGCCTCCACGCCGCCGAAACGCACGGTGGCGTCGTCGAGGAAGGTGCCAGTGATGAGCACGTCGGTGCCGCCGGCGGCGGTGCCCCAGCTGGGGTCGATGCTGTCGATATCGACCTCGACCTCCGCGTCGCCATCGGCGTCGGCGTCGGCGTCGCCATCGGCATCCGCGTCGGTGTCGGCGTCGGCGTCGGTGCCGACCAAGTTGCCCTCGCTGTCGAAGGGGTTGGCGACGAGGCCAAATGAGCAGCCGCTCAGGAGAAGGACGGAGCCGAGTCGCGGGACGATCACGGGCGGCACCCTACGCCGGGAGAGCCTCCGCCTGCAAGCCCTTGTCTGCCCCGATTTGCGGGGAGGTGACACGACCGGGGGGGATTCCACGGTCCGCCGTCTGCGCGCTGCGCAAGAATCCGAAGAGCCGCACGGCGCTCTTGGCCTTGTGCTTCAGGTCGGCCACGCTCGACACCTTGCGCACCTGCTTGCCGACGCCGGCCGGGCTCAGGTACTGCGCAACGTAGGCGAGCTTCAAGGCGGCTCGCAGCTCACGCGCGCTGAGGTTGGGCAGGTTGACGATGACGTCGCGCTGGTTGTCGGCGGGAAAGAAGTCGCCGTCGATAAACCAGCCTTCTCGCCGCGCCGTGTCGTACATCTCGGTCGATGGCGAGGGTAGTGCCACGCTGAAGTGCACGAAGCGCGTGCCGAGTTGTCGCGACGCACGCCAGCTGTTGAACAGCGTGCGCCACGTTTCCTTCGGCGAAGCGCCCATCAGCACGCTCACCTCCGGTTCCACGCCGTTCTCGCGACACGTCGTGACCGCACGATGCACGTCTTTGACCTTCAACTCTTTCTGCATGTCGTCGAGCAGGCCGTCGTCGAAGGACTCCGAGCCCATGTAAACGAGCTTGCAGCCGGCGTCGGCCATGGCGCGGATGGTGGGGCCGTCGTGCAGCATGTTGGCGCGAGCGAGGCAGATCCAGTGAAGCCCAAGCGGCGCGATGCGGGTGCAAATCTCGCGGGTGCGCTCCTTGCCCCAGGTGAAGATGTTGTCGGCCACCTCCACGCCCTTGTAGCCAAGCGCGGCGATCGTCTCGAACTCGGCCACGATCTGGTCGACCGTGCGCTTTCGCAGCGGGGGCCGGTCCTTGTAGCTCGGCTGCAGGCGCTTGAACTCGAGCTCGATCATCTGGTCGACGCCGTTGGGCGTGCAGAAGGTGCAGCGAAAGCCGCAGCCCCGGGAGACGACCAGCGTGGTGATGGGGTGGACGTCGAGGCGATTTGCCCGGTACTTCCCGTTCAGTAGGCGACGGTCGGGCATGGGGAGCGCGGACACGTCGAGCAGGGGACGAAACCCGGTCCGATACAGCCGGTCGCCGCGACGCCACGCGAGGCCCTCGATGGCGTCGGGATCGAGTCCCTGGCGCCAGCTCTCGTCGAGCTCGCGCAGGGTGAGCTCCGGCTCCCCGAGCAGCACATAGGTGTGCTCGTCGTCGAGGAACTCGGCGGGTTTCCACGTGGGCGCGGTGCCGAAGAAGACCGCGCGGAGTCCGGGGTTGCGCGCGCGCACGGCACGCATCGCGAGGAGATCCTCCTCGGCGCTGAGGTACACGCTCTGCGACACCGCCACGTCGATGCCCTCGGCCAGCGCCTCGAAGGCGGCGAGATCGATGCCCTCGGCGGGGCAATCCACGAGCCGCACGTTCCATCCGAGCCAGTCGCGGGCGACGGTGGCGAGCTGCAGGAAGTGGATGGGCGGCTTGTAGTCGTAGCCGTAGTTGCAGCCATAAACGCGGTCGACCGGCAGTTTGCGCCGGTTCAATTCCACGGGAGGCACGAAAAACAGGGCGTTCACGGCCAGGGCAGCCTAGCGCAGCGATCGCCGTTGCAGGTGTCGCCCCGCGGCAAGGGCGAGGTGCCTTACGGAAACGGTGGGGCGGCGCGAAGCCTCAGTCGTCGAACTCCACGATCTCCCAGCCTGTGCCGGCCACGACGCTCACGTCCCGGGCCACCCAGACCTCACTAGTCGTTGTTTCGGTTCCGGAGTCGTAGACCTGCCGCAGCTTGAGCGCGCTGAAGGGCCCGATCCCAGTCTCGATCTCCTCCTCCGCGACCACCGCCACCTCGATGGTGTACCGTCCCTCGGAGCGGTTGCCATCAATCTCCGCCACGTAGTCGAAGTCTTGCGTGTACGTGTCGCCCACGGCGAGGGCCGCGGGAAACAACAGCACCGGCTCCAGATACTCGATCTCAGTGCGGTAGGTGTCGCCAGCGTAGGTCGAGTCGATGGTGTAGGCGGTCATATAAAGGCCGTCGTCACAGGCAATCGCGCGGACCCACTCGTATGTCTGCGAGCCGGCACTGGAGTCGTACTCCCCCCAGCCCTCCATGGTCCCGAGGCTGCCGCTGAAGTTCGTCACCGACTGGCCCCACTCGCCGCTCAACTCGCTCGACTCGGTGAACGCGTAGGTCCACGACCGTCCCTCGGCGATCGCCGCCCAGGGGCCGCAGGCGGCCTCGCTGAGCGGGTCGGCGTCGCTGTCGCTGTCGCTGTCGGCGTCGCTGTCGCTGTCGCTGTCGGCGTCCGCGTCGGCCTCGTCGCGGTCTTTCGACTCGTGCTCCTCGGCGGTGTCGCCCAGGGGCGCGCCGGTGCAGGCGAGGACAGCGAGGGCGAGCGGGGCGATGAGGGGGCGCATGCGCGACGCTAGCCTCGGGGCTCGGCATCGTCGAAGTTGTCTCCGCTGCGCTCGGCGACGTCTGGACGTGCCCTCAGCCGCCGAGGATCTCCCTCATCGCGGCGAACCAGCGGTCGGCGTCGCGCTCCCGCTCGACGCGGGCGCGGGCTTTCTTGGCCAGCGCTGATCGGAGGTGGTCGTCGCTCAGTAGTCGCGACACGGCGTTGACCAGCGCGGCGGGGTCACCGGGCGCCACGAGTACGCCGTCCACGCCGTCATCCACCATCTCGGGGATACCGCCCACACGGCTTGCCACGACAACCGCACCCGCCGCCTGGGCCTCCAGGACCGCGTAGGGCTGGTTCTCGGGCCAGCGCGACGGCACCACGGCCAGCTTCGCGGCCGCGAGCGCCCCTCGCACCTCCTCGACGGGGCGGGCGCCGAAGGCGCTCAAGTTGTCGAGGCGCGCGCTCTCCAGGGCGGTGGCGAGGGGGCCCTCGCCGTACACGTGTACCCGTGCGGAGGGCAGGGCACGAGCCAGGGCAAGGAGCTCGTATACGCCCTTCTCCTCGGTGAGGCGCCCCGCGAAGACCACGTCGCAGGGCGGTCGCGACGCCAGGCGCCCGGCGGGCAGCAGGTTCGGTAGGTGCACCACGCGCTCGATGCCGTCGGCAGACAAAGCATCGGCCACCGCGCGCGACGGCGCGACGAAGATGTCGACGAATTTCTGTATGCCGATGTAGCGATGGACCGCGTGTTCCAACGCCACGGCTGTGCTCGGGAGCAGGCGCCCGTCCTTGCAGCGCCCGGCGATGGCTGCCCCGTAACGACCACCCTGGCAGTCCTGGCAGGGCTGCCCCCCTCGGTAACGAAGCCCCGTCGGGCAGGTGAGCTCGTAGTCGTGCACCGTCCAGGCCACCCGCACGCCGTGCGCCTTGAGGATCGGTAGGATGGACGGCGTGAGATGGCGATGAAGGTGGTGGAGGTGGGCGGCGGTGGGCCGGGTGTCGCGTAGGAGGCCGTCGAGTGACCGCGCCGCCTCTCGGTTCCAGGTGGAACGCCCGAGGGCGAGCAACTTCGCGCCGAGCGAGCGGCTTTCTCGCGGCGCGTGCCAGCTCGGGAAGCGGGCCTCGGTGGACGCGGCGAGGTTGTCGGGGTGCCGCATCGCGAAGGGGAGCACCTCCACGCCGCGTGCGCGCCAGCCCTCCCACTCGGCGAGCAGGAGCGTGGTGTCGCCGCCGCGCGGGTGGAGGAAGCTCGAGGCGAGGAGCAGCTTCATCGGCGAGCGGCGAGGCCAAGCACGAGGCCCAGAATCGCCCAGTGGGTCTGGGTGAAGGCCTCGGTGGAAAGCAACAAGTTCACGTGCAGCGCGAGGAAACAGGGCCAGATCCAGTGCGCCCGGGTGACCCTCGCCATGCCAGCCACCATCCACCCGTACGCGGCTAGTCCGAGGAGCCCATATTCGGCGCCCACCTTCTGGATCACGCCGTGCGCCTCCACGCCGTTCACCCGGTAGTCGGGGAAGGTGGGGATTTCATAGCGGATCGAGGCACCCGGGGAGCCGCCGAGCAAGGGACTCTCGGTGAACAGCAGCCAGGCGCGCTTGTCGAGGCTCTGCCGCGACCGCAGGGCGTCGAGCTGGGCCGCGCTCTCGATGAGATGAGGCCCGTAGGTCGCGGCCAGCACACCCACGATCACCACGGTAGGGACCACCCAGGGGCGCGAGGCGAGGGGACGACCGCGCCAGCTCAGCACGTAGGCGCCGCCCGCGGCGGTGGCGATCCAGGCGGTGCGGCTCATCGAGACGATCAGGGCCACGACGCCGAGCCCAACCACCCAGCGCGCCACGCGGTCCTCGCGCCAGGTCCAGACGAGCACCAGCGCGGGCGCCATCGCGACGGCGAGCGTCTTGTGGTTGTTGGTGAGTCCCTCGATCGACTGCCACCAGAGGGCGTCACCGCCCGCGATGCGGAGCGCCGATGTGAGCACGGAGATCGACGCGCAGGCCGCGACGCTGGCGATCAGCGCCTTCCTGAGCCACTCGGTGTCGCGACAGAGTTGAACGGCTGCGGCCATGCCTAGGCCGTAGACGACGCCGGAGAAGACCACCTTGCGAACGAGCTCGTGTAGAGCGATCCCCGGCGCGTCGCCGAGCCACGCCGACATCCAGCCCACCGCCACCAACGCCGCGAAACCTTGCCAGCCGGGCGGGCGCCAGGCTGAGCGCCACGCGGCCCAGAGGCCCCACGGCGCGAGCACCAGCGCGGCGAGATCGGCCAGCGGCGCGTCGGCGTGCCAGCCGCCGAGGTCGAGCGCGAGCTTGGCGTCGATGTAGGGGAAGAAGAGCAGGATCGCCATGAGCAAGGCGCTCATGTGGCCCTCCGCGCCCGGTGCGCGCCGAAGGCCAGCAAGACCAGGAAGGGCAGGGCCGCGAGGTAGAGCGAGGGGTCGATCAGCGAGCTCGGCTCTAGGTCGACGAGGAGCACGGCGCCGAGCGCCGCGAGCCCGAGGACAACGAGGCCATCCAGCGATGGCCGACCGATCTGGAGTCGCGACCACGACCACGCCGTGACGCACACGGTCGTTACCGAGGTCGACAGTGCCAACCCCGGCAGTCCCAGTGATTCGCGGAAGAGCATGTTGAGCGCCGCGTTGAGCGCGAATGACACCACCCCGAGGCCCATCACGAGGCGGTAGCGACCGGCCACGATGTGCGCCTTGACCAAGAGCGTGCCCACGAGCGAGGCGAAGATGCCGGGCACGAAGGCGGCGAGCGCGCTGGCGCAGTCGTCGACGCCCCAGTCGGGGAAGGCGCCGTGCGAGAACAGCGTGCGCACCAGCACCTCCCGCGCGACCACCATCCCGGCCAGCGCGGGCGGCGCCAGGAGGAAGACCCATCGCAAGGACTGTTGCACGGCAGCCCGCTCCGCCGAGGGGTCGCCCTTGGCCCGGGCGGTGGCCCAGGCCTGGAAGGCAACGACCACCAGCGAGCTCTCCAGCAGCGTTTGTGGGATCACGCGCGCCCGGTCGGCGTACTCGAGGATCGTCACGCTGCCCTCGGGAAGGCCGGCGGCGAAGGCCTTGTCGACCACGAGGTTGAGCGCCACCATCGTCTCGCCCGCGAGCACGGGACCAAAAGCCTGGACAGCCGTGGCCATTTGGGCCGGCCAGGTGGGCAGCCCGGGGCTCACCCCTTCACGGCCGAGCACGCCCCAGAGCCAGAGGAGCTCAGACGCCGCGCCGAACGAGAGCGCCAGAGGCAAGATCGCCGGACCCGAGTCACGACCCACCGCCACCACCCCGAGGATGGCGAGGCTCCGGGCGACAGGAGAGAAGCCCGCGGCACGAAAGGCGCCGAGCCCCTCGCAGGCCGCGCGCACCACGCTGATCGCGCCCACGCCGGCCACGAAGGGCAAGAGCTCCCAGGTGAAGCGCACCGCCAGCGCCTGTGTCTCGGCGTCGAAGGCGGTGAACCTTGGCAGCGCATGCGGAACGAGCAGGGCGAAGAAGGCGCCGGCCAGCGTGGTGAGCCCGGCCGCGAGCAGCGAGGCGCCGGTGACGACGCCCGGTAGTCGCGCCGGATCGTTCACCCTGAGCTGCGCCAGCGGTGGGACCACCACCGTGCCCATCGCGTTCGACGCCAGCACCAACAGGAAACTCGGCACGGACAAGGCAAAGAAGAATGCATCGGTGGCCGGTTGAATGCCGAACCAGCCCGCGATGAGGATCGGCACCACAAAGCCGATCCCGCGGGCGACGAGCGCCACCGGCACGAGGAACAGCGCCGTGCGTCCGACTCCCATCGCGGCGGGGCTTACCCGGTTGGGCCCCTCATGGCCGAGCCCGGGGGGCGCGGCGACGTGGGCGCACGTCAGGAGGGGGTGTGAATCGACGGGGTCACCACGGGCCGCGTGGCACGGAGTCATCCCTTCGAAAACAAGACACTCCACCTACTCATCCCACAAGAAATAAGACTCCTGAGCGTGTTCTGCGCCATCCTGGGGCCCTGGATTTCAGCTACCAGCGAGAAATCGGCGTTCGCTGGTTAGCGCTGACGGCCACCGCGAGGCGCCTGTCTTATTTTTTCCTAGATGACTGCCGAGAGTGTTCTATTTTCGGGGGCATGACTTCCGTGGTGGCGTCGCCACGGGGGTCGCAGCGGGGGCCGGGACCCGGTAGCGGTGGGTTCCGGAGCGCCCTCGCGCTGCGTCAAACGAGCCGGAGCGCCCGAAGCTCGTCCTTCACGTAGGCGTAGAAGATCGGCGCGGCGACCAGTCCCCCGATTCCAAACGCCGCTTCCATGATGATCATCGCGATGAGGAGCTCCCAAGCCTTGGCCCGGATGTGCCCGCCGATGATGCGCGCGTTGAGGAAGTACTCGAGCTTGTGAATCACCACGAGGTAGGCCAGCGAGGCCATCGCCAGCCCCAGCGTTTGCGACAGGCTCACGACGAAGATCACCGTGTTCGACACGAGATTGCCGAGGATCGGCATGAGGCCGGCGAGGAAAGTGATGGCGATGAGGGTCTTGGTGAAGGGCAGATGCACCCCCATCGCCGGCAGCGCAACCGCCAGGTAGATCGCGGTGAGCACCGTGTTGACCGCGCTGATCCACACCTGCGCGAAGACCACGTTGCGGAAAGCGAGCCCGAGCCGCCGGGCGCGAGCGCGCAGCGACACCGAGAGGGCCCCCGGTGCTTCCTTGGGAACCGCCGTCTCGAGCGCGATGAGGGCCCCGGCCACCATTCCGGTGATGATGTGCGCGAGGGCGCGTCCGACGCCCGCCCCCGCCACGCCGAAGCTGTTGGCGTGGGTACGCAGCCACTCCACGGTGAACAGCCGCAGCTCCTCCGCGTCGGTCGGCAGGTAGGCCAGCGCCCAGGCCGGGAGCTGATCGCGCGAGCCCTCGATGATTGCGGCCATGCTCTGGGCGAGCTTCGGCAGCCCCTCGCTGCCGGTTCGCACGAAGGTGACGATGCCGAAGCCCACGCCGGTGACGATGGCGATCGTGGCGATCGCGATGAGCGCCACCGCGAGGAGCCGCGTGCCGTCGCGCCCCAGCGTGGGCACGCGCAACATCGGCACCAGGAGCATCACCAGCGCGTACACCAGGAGCCCTGAGAGCAAAGCCGGGAGCAGGTGCAGCTTCAGCACCAGGAAGAGCGCGCCGCCGAAGATGCCGTAGCCGAGCCAGTCGGCCTTCGGGATCGTAGGGGTTTGCATCGGGGAGGCCTATCCGGTGGCGGTTCAGGGCTTGGGGAAGATGAGGGCGGCGCCAAGAATCCCGGGCGCGGCGATTGTCACGTCGGAAACGCCGTCGGCGTCGAGGTCCTGGCCGGTGAGGATCCAGGAACCGACGCCGCCGTCGCTGAGGCCTGCAACCCAGCGGTCGGGCACGTCTTCGAGGTCGAGGGTACCGCTCGCCGGCATCGCCACCCGGTAAACCGCGCCGGCGTCGTCGTAGATCGAGTTGGCTCGCGGCACGCCCACGAGCAGCATTCCAGGCGCGCCGCCGCTCGCGAGGCCCTCCACGCTCCACCCTGCCAAATCGGCGGAGGTCTCCCCAAGCAACGCGAGGTCGCCGAAACCGGCGTGGCTCCCGCTGGCCACGGGTCCGAGGTGGAGCAACACCTTCCCGGCACCGGGGGCGGCGTCGTCGGCGTAGGGGATGCCGAGCGCGAGGTCGGCGGTGCCGTCGCCATCGACGTCGCCCACGAGCCACGGCCGGGCCCGCTCGCTCGGCTCCGCATCCAAGAGGAGAATCGACGCCGCGTCTGCCGCCGTGCCGCCAGCGAGCGGACCCTGGAACACCACCACGGCGTCGAAGTCGTCGATTGCCACCGCGCTGCTGCTGGCGGGGACCACCAGGTCGTTCACGCCGTCGCCGTCGAGGTCTTCGTCGCCCGCCCAGGCGTGCATGCCCACGCGGAGGTCACTGGTGCCTTCGACGACGACGGCGGCGTCGGCCGTCGCGACGTCGCCCACGAAGGGGCCCGTGATCAGGAAGATGTGCCCGGCGTCGGCCGCAGCAGCGCCGTCGTGAGTGACGACCGCGAGATCGTCGTTCCCGTCGCCCGTGAGGTCGCCGACGGCGCTCGGGAAGGTCGGCGCGCCGTCGTCGGCGCCGTAGACAACCGTGTGGCCCACGTCGGTGGTCACCCCCGACGTCACGCTCGCCCCGCTGAACCAGCAGCCGCCGTCGCAACCGTAGGTGAGGAACGCATCCTCGCAGCCATCGCCGTCGTAGTCGTCGCCGGCCGCGAGGGCCTCGCCAATGCCGGAGCCCTCGTCGTCGCCGTGCACGATGGCGGCGTTGTTCTCATCGAGCACGACCTCGCCCGAGAACGGACCGGGCGCGAAGTACACGCCGCCCCACCAGTGCGGGTAGCCGTCGTAGTAGGGCGCGCCCATCACGAGGTCGGTGACCCCGTCGCCCGTGAAGTCCGCGGCGAGCGTGGGCATGCCCATCTCCGCCTCGGCCCAGGTGGACACCGTGGTGGCCGCGTCGTCCGTCGACGTCCAGGTGCCCGGCCAGGTGGGCTCATCGCTACAGTCCTCGTCAACCGAGAAGTCGCAGTCGTTGTCCTTGCGATCGCAGTACTCGTGCGCCCCTCCGTAAACCTCGCGGTCGTCGTCGTCGCAGTCGTTCTCGCCCCAGTCGATGCTGTCGCGACCGTCGCCGTCGTGGTCGCGTTGAATGTAGAGGGTGCTCGCGGCGCTCGCGGACACGCCACTTGCGCCGAGCACCGTGCATTCGGCGTCGACGACGGACAGGTAGGGCCGGAGGTCTAGGGTGGCATCGACAACCCAGCATTCGCCGCTGCAGTCGTCGCAACTCGTCTGCAGCCTGCGCCTTGGCGTGGAGCTGGCCACCAGCACGCCATCGAGGCGCCACTCGGCCATGACGAGCTCCTCGCCGCTGCTCGCGAAGGCCCTCAGCTCGCGGTCGGGCTGCTCGTGGTCGCCGTCGCTCGTGTCGAGGGTGACGCGCATGTTGTAGGCGCGGGTGACGGTGATCTCGCTGCTCCACGTGGCCCCGGCCTCGCTCGTGGCCACGGCCGCGAGCCGGAGCTCGTGCGGCGGCTCGTCGGCGCACGACGGGAAGGTGCCCTCGAGGCGGGCGCCCTCCTCGGTGCGGAAGAGCTCGTCGTCGATGTAGAGGCTGATGCTCGCCACCGGGTCGTGAGGAGGCGCGCTCGCGACGGTGGCCTGCACCTCCACGGCCAGTGGCGCCGTCACCACGCTGCCGTCGCTCGGGGTGATCCAGTCGATGCTGGGGCCAAGTTCGGCGCTGTCCCCCGTGTCCCCCGGTTGCGATTGCCGTCGCTCCTCAACGGCCTCGGGATCGCAAGCGAGTAGCCAGCCCAGCACCATCCCAACTTAGCCCGCGCTAGTCTCCCGCCGCATGCTGCTCCTCGCACTCATCGCCCATGCTGAAGACGCTCGCCCGTTCGCCGTCACGCCGGGAGGCTGGGTGCGTCCTGCCTTCGCCTGGCGGCAAGACGACGAGCGGCTGGTGTCTGACACCGACGGTTTTGCCTTCGAGGCGCGGATGGGCCTGGAGGCCGCAGCCGAGCCCATCGGCGTGCGCGCGCGCGTGGAGATGGAGTTCGCGCCTGAACCCTCACTGAAAGACGCCTTTGTCAACTACACGCCTGTCCCCTACTTCTCGCTCAACGCCGGCCAGTTCAAGGTGCCCTTCTCGGTGCATCGCCTGTCGAGCGACACGAAGCGGCAGTTCCCCACCGACCCGCGCATGGCCGACGCCATGGAGATCAAGCGCGAGATCGGCGCCAGCGCGGAGGGACGTTTGTTTCTGGCGCAGAAGCCGCGCCTGTCGGTCACGTCCGGCATCTTCGACGGCGAGGGAAGCAACCGCGCCGAGAACGTCAACGACCGCTTCATGTTCGCCCAGCGCGTCCTGCTCGCCCCGCTCGGGATGCGCGAGCGCCCCTTCGAGGGCACCGCGCGGGAGCCCTACCTCGGAATCGGCGGCGGCTGGATCTACAACTTCACCGGTAGCGACGAGACCGCCGAGGAGACAAACATCCTGCAAGTCGAGGTGCAGGCCGCCGTGGGCGTGTTCTCCGTCCAGGGCGAGTACGCCGACCGCGAGGTGGTGCACGCCTCGGCGGAGGTGGTGGACTACAAGGCGACCGCCGCGTACGGGCAGGTCGGTTGTTTCATCCCGGTGAAGTGGGCCAGCGAGCATCTCGAGGTGGTGGCGCGCGGTGGCTGGGCCGAGCCCAACGACGCGCTCGAGTCCGCGCCCGAGGAGATCGAGACGGTCGACATCGACGGGGGACTCAACCTGTACGTGCCGCGCACGCCCAAGTGGATGCACGACGTGAAACTGTCGGCGGCCTACCGGCATAGCATCCAGCTCGAAGGCGACGAGCTCGACGACGACCGGCTCGACGCGAGCTTCACGGTGAGGTTCTGATGCTCTGGCTCCTGGCGTGTCACACCATCGAGAAGTTCGCTACCGACGATGCCGTCGCGACCTGTGGCGACACGATCCTCACGCCGCAGCTCGGCTACTCCTCGTCGGATCGCGATCCGGCCGATGTCGACGAGGCGAGCTTCGGCAGCGCGCCCGACCCCTACCACGTGCGCTATTCCTGGTCGGGCGACCCAGCCGCGGAGGCCACCATCCTCTGGCGCACCGACGAGGACACACTGGCGTCGCAAGTGCAGGTCTGGCAGGAGGGTTCTGAACCGCAGGCAGTCGCCGGTGCGAGCTTCACCTTCAACACCGGCGGCGGGCGGGTACACGAGGTGCCGCTCTGCAACCTGGCGCCCGGCACGACCTACGCCTACCGGGCGGGCGGCGAGGGGCACTGGTCGGCGGAGTACAGCTTCACGACGGCCCCGGCGGCGGGCAGCGACGTGCCCGTCTTGTTCGCGACGGCGGGCGACGCGCGGGACAACCAGGCGACCTGGAGCGCGCTCCTCGACCAGATCGAGACGTATTCGCCGGACTTCTTGCTTTTCACCGGAGACGCCGTGGACTTCGGCAGCAACATGGACGAGTGGGACGCCTTCCTCGACGCCGGCGTGGGCTTCATGGAGTCGCACGCGATGGTGCTCGTGCACGGCAACCACGAGTTCTACGCTGAGAATTACTTCGGATTGGTTGCCCAGCCGGGAGACGAGAAGACCTTCTCGCTCGACTATGGACCGCTCCACCTCGCGGTCCTCGACGACAGCGCCTCCGCGGAAGACCGCGCCGCGCAGGCGCAATGGCTCGACGGCGACCTAGGCGCCACGAAGCAGGCGTGGAAGGTGGTGAGTCACCACATGCCTGCCTACTCGTCCTGCACGACCCATGGGAGTGACACTGAACTCCAGGAAGTCTGGTCGCCCGTGGAAGAGGACAACGGGGTCCAGCTCGATTTCACGGGTCACAACCACAATTACGAGCGGAGCGTGCCCTTGCGAGGCGGCAACGAGGTGTCGCCCGGGGAGGGCACCGTCTACGTGGTCGCGGCCGGGGCGGGGGCCGACCTCTATGCCAACGAGATGGCCAACCCCTTCACCCAGGTGGCCGAGGTGACTGAGCATTTCGTGTTGACGACCATCGATGGGGCGGCCGCCGACGTGGTGGCACGCGATCTCGCGGGGAACGAGATCGACCGGTTTAGCGTGGATCGTTAGCGACGCTCGGGACGCCAGAACACGCGGAAGCCCCGGCCGTAGACTGTGGGTGCCGGCCCGACATTGCAGGCCACCTCGAGCCCCTCGGCCTCGGCGGCCGAGAGGTGCGCGCCCATCGCGTAGAAGGGCGAGTCCGGGCGGCGTGCGGTCCGAGCCACCAGCGCGCCCAGTTTCCCGCCGGGCATCGGGGCGCCGGCCGGCGCCGTCGCGAGCGCGCGTCCCCTGGGGCCGAAGGACCAGCCACTGCCACGGTCTTTGAGCAAGCCTGTGGCCCACACCGTCCCGCCGAGCCCGTCACGCTCGGGCGAGGCGGCGGGGCGCCAACCTGCCGCGAAGATCTGTGCCACCGGCACGCTGCCCGCCCGCCGCACGATCCCGGCGATGCCCATGCCGCCGAGGACGACGATGGTCAGTCCCAGGAGCATGAGCGGAACGCCCGCGCAAAAGCAATGGGACACCGAAACGCCGAGCCCGAATACGACGAAGCCGCCCACGATCACCAGCCCGAGAGCGATGATGCCGACCACTGCGGCCGCTCCGAGGCCGTCACGCGCGACCTCGCCTCTTCCCCAGGCGGCGGCGCCGACTTCGACCTCGGCGAGGAGCGCGATGTCGCGACTCTCCACCAGTCCGGAGTCGGCGCTCGCCACGCCCTCCCCCAGGTCTGCCAGTTGCCGGAGTTTTCGCTGTTTGCGCTCGAGCACCCGGCCGAGTCCGTCGCGCCGCAGCTCCTCGGCCATGCGGGCCCTCGCATCGCCGAGCTGTGCGCGGGTGATGCTGTCCTCTGCGGGGTCGTCGAGCGAGTCGGCCAGGAGGTTGAACGCGGACAGGAATGAGCCGGGATCGATCGCTGCAGGGTCGAGGCGGGCCAGCGTGTCCGACAACACGTGGACGGCATCGCCGATGGCCGTGGCTGCCTCACGCAGCGCGGCCTGGAAAGCGGGGTGGACCACATCCCGGGGCCGTTCCCACCCGCACGCTGCCGCCATGCCCGCCCACGCGAGCCCCTCGGCGATGGTGTCGAGCGCCGCCACGTCGACGGAGGGGCCGACGGTGCTGAGCACCCCCTCGCGCAGCTTGTCCGCGCGCTGCGTGTGGTGGAGCCAGAGCGCGCGCACGCGCTCCAGGAGTGCCTGCTCCTCGGGACGCGCGTGGGCGTCGGGATCGGCGGCCAGGAACAACGCCAGCGGCGCGGAGCCGAGGAGCAGGGTGCGTCGGTCGGTCATGTTGCCCTCGATGGCAGTCTAGCGGCCGCCATCGCGGACACATCGCTGCGCGATCGCTGCGTCCCGCGCTACGCTAGGCCCCTCGTGACCATCTGGCTGCTCGCGTGTGCTTCTGGTGCCGACCTGGCGACGGCTCCGGTCGTCCCCACGATGCCCTCAGTCGAGGTGGAGCCCGGCGCGCTCGACAGCGTGGCGACGCTCGAAGGCCAGGGCTCGCCGCACGCCTGTCCGCAGCCCCTGTTGTCCCCAGTCGACGGCGGCTGGGACGCCGACGTCCCCGCGCTCGCTGACGTCGCCCTGGCCTCGCCCGCCGGGGACCCTCGTCGCGTTCACGTGGTGCTTGGCGCCGACGGCGCCACGGAGATGACCTTCGTCTGGGAAACCGACACCGCCAACCTGCAAAGCCGCGTGGCGCTGTCGCTCGGCGACGGTGGACCGGCCTGGGAGCTGGTCGGCGCCAGCTACCTGGTGTCGACCGTGCGGGTACACGTGGTCCGTGCCTGTGGCCTCGCGGCCGGGCGGCAGTGGTCGTACCGGGTGGGTGGCGAGGAGCACTGGTCAGAAGCGTCCAGTTTCGTCACCGCGCCCCCGGCAGGTGCCGACGAGGCGGTCCGTTTCGTGGTGATGGGCGACACCCGCGGCGCGCCCGACACATGGTCGGCGCTGGCCACGGCGGCGCAGGCACAAGGCGCGGAGTTCATGATCTTCACGGGCGACGCCGTGAGCAACGGCGCTACGTGGAGCGACTGGGAGGGCTGGCTCGACGCCGCCCCCGGCGTGCTCGCCACGATGCCAATGGCCTTCGCCTTCGGCAACCACGAGAACAACGAGCAGTACGCCTTTGCGCTGTTCCCGAGCCACACTGATCGCGGCAGCTACGGCGTGGACTATGGGCCCATGCACTTCAGCGTCGTGAACGACACGCTCGAGGCGGAGCAGACCTGGGCCGACGTGGAGAGCTGGCTCGAGGGCGATCTCGCCGCGTCCAACGCCCCTTGGCGCGTGCCGGTGTGGCATCGGCCGGCGGTCAGCTCCTGCAATCCCCACGGGGAAGACGCGAACACGCGGACGTACCTCTTGCCCATCGTTGAAGAAGCGGCCGTCCCCCTCACGTTCACCGGGCACAACCACAACTACGAGCGCTCCCACCCCTGGCGCTACGGCGTGCGGGACGACCTGCGCGGCACCGTTCACGTGGTGGCCGGGGGCGGCGGCGCCCCGCTCTACACCTCCAGCTACGGCCGGGAGTACACGGCCGTCGAGGAGAAAGTCGAGCACTACGTGCTCGTCGACGCCACCGCCCAGTCGCTCATCGGAACCGTCTACGACCTCGGTGGCAACGTGGTGGACACGTTCACGCTCACCCGCTGATCAGCTGGCTCCCCGGCCCCTCAAGACCGCCGGGATCGTCTTGATCAGGATCTGCACGTCGAGCCAGAGCGACCAGTCCTGGATGTAGTGGATGTCGAAACGCACCATCTCGGCGAAGCCCGCGTCGCTTCGGCCGGACACCTGCCAGAGCCCGGTGATGCCGGGGTTGACCTTGTGGCGCGCCTCGAACCAGAAGCGCATCTCCGGGTCGTCCTCGATGCCCTCGAGGTCGAGCGCGGGGAGGGGACGCGGGCCAACGAGGTTCATCTCCCCGCGCAGCACGTTGAGCAGCTGGGGCAGCTCATCCACGCTGTATTTGCGGATGAAGCGCCCCACCGGGGTGATGCGCGGGTCGTCGCGGATCTTGAAGAGCACCCCGTCTGTCTCGTTCAGGTGCTCCAGCGCCTCGCGCTGCTTGTCGGCGTCGACCACCATCGAGCGAAACTTGTAGAAGCCGAAGGTGCGGCCGCCGCGCCCCACCCGGGGTGAAACGTAGAGCACCGGGCCGCCGTCTTGGAGCTTGACCGCCAAGGCCACCATCGCGAGGAAGGGGAGCACCAGCGTGCCGCCGATGGCGACGGCCACCAGATCGAAGGCCCGCTTGAGCTGCTCGCCCAGCGTGGGGTATTGGAGCCCGACGAGGTCGATGAACTCGAGGCCACCAATCCGGGCAAAACCGATTCGGGGCGACACCACCCCCCAGGAATAGGGCGCCTGCAAGACCCGCAGTCCCATGCGGTCGGCCTGCACCGCCATGCGCAGGGCATCCTCGCGGGGAATGTGCCGCGTGGCGAGGATGATCATCCCGATGCGGTGCTCGTTCACCAGTCGCCCAACGTCGGCCATCGTCCCCAGGATGTCGCGCGGCTCCACCTTCTCGCGGGCCTCCGCGCCGGTGCGCACGAAGCCCGCCACGCGGCAAACATGGCGAGCATCGCGAGCCATCGTGTCGGCCATGGCGAGCCCGTCCTCGTCGACCCCCACGATCAGCGCGTTGAGCGCGGTGGGTGGCCGCTCCAGACGCAAGAGCACACGAAACATCAGGAGGCGCGTGCCCAGGAGGATCACCCAGGAGGCAATCACGAAGGGGACGACCAGGGACTTCGGGTAAACGCGCTCGCCCAGCACGAAGTTCTCGACGACGATCATCACCGCCACCCAGGCGGCGCTGCGGCTCACGGCAGCGGCGATGCGGGAGCTGTTCTCCAGGCGTCCCGGGTCGTGAAGGCCGAACTGTCGCAGCATCACTAGCCACGCCGGGATGAGCACGAGCCCCGAGGTGATGAAGCGGTTCGGCCAGAAGAGGGTGTGAAACGGCACCTGGACGAGGATGCCGAGGTTCGGCGAGCGCCAGGTCCAGAAGGCCCACGCGGCGAACAGGCCCGCGACGATGCAGAGCGCATCGAGGATCGCGAGGGCCGGCCCGACGAGGCGGTGCACGGCGGCTCAGTCCGAGAGCGAGGAGGACGTGCCCTGCGCGCCGCCGCCGGCGAAGTTGCGGTACACCGCCGAGCCCGCCACCGCCGGCGCCAGGATCGCCTGCACACGACGGAAGAAACGTTCCACATTGGTGATGGTCTTGGGCGGCACGACGACGATGTCGCCACGCTGCAAGTACACCAGCTGCGAGGTGTCGCCCTTGCCGTAGATGGCGTCGACGTTCACCGTGTAGAGCGAGGGCTTGTCGAGGCCGCCCCGGATCAGGAGCACGTTGCTGGTGCGAGCGTCGGCGTTGATGCCGCCTGCCTTCACGAGGCACTCGAGGATCGACAGGTCGTTGGTGATCTGCATCACCTGGGGCGCCTGCACCTCGCCGAGGACGAGCACCTTCTGGTTGGTGACCTCCTTGACGTTCACCTGTACCTGCGCGTCGACGTAGTAGTCGTTCACCTTGGCCTGCAGCATGGTGACGAGCTCGTCGTAGGTGAGCCCCGCCACCTGGACCTTCCCCACCAGCGGGTAGGTGATCGCGCCGTCTGGGGCGATGGTGATCTCGACGGTGAGGTCGTCGTGGCGCCACACCCAGATCTCGATCCGGTCGCCGGGGCCGAAGGTGAAGGCCTTGGAAGGCGGGAGTCGGAGTTCAACGCCCGCGTCGGCGACGTTCACCGGGGGCTCCGGGGGATTGCAGGCGAGCGCGAGGAGCAGGGCGAACATGGGCCGCGGGGGTAGTTTGCTCGCCGCCGCACGTCAAGACGGTGGCGAGCGTGAAAGGCAGGGGGTATACGCCGGCCCCGAGCCTCTGAATGGAACTTCTGAAAGTCTGGGCGGCGTTGATTCGTCGCAAGTGGTTGTTCCTCCAGGCCGTCGTGTTCTTCACGATCGGCGCGGGCATCCTCGCGATGGTCCTGCCAAAACGCTACGAGGCAACCGCGAAGATCAGCATCGAGTCCTCCGATGCTTCAATGTCGATCCTCTCCGAGATGGACCTCTCGGAGATGGCGCAGTCGCTCACCGGGGCGAGCGACGACATGCAAACAAAGATCGCTCTGGCCCAGATGCGGCCCGTGCTCGACGAAGTGATCTGGCGTCTCCAGCTGCGCGACGGCGACGGCGAGCTGCTCCCGGCGGAGAAGCTGCTCGTCCCCGGCATCGACGGCGAGATCCTGGCCTACCCCTGGATCGAGATCCAGGAGCAGCAGGGCACCAACATCCTCATCGTCCTGGCCACGACGGAGAATCCGGAACTGTCGGCTTTGTTAGCCGATACCGTGGTCGACGTGTACCTCGCGATCAGCCAGGACCGCGCCAAGCAAGACACGCGCGACGCGCTGGTCTTCGTGACCGGTGAACTGGGCCGCCTCCGCGGCGAGTTCGACATCGCGCTCACCAACGTGGCCGACGCCAAGGCCCGCCAGCAAGTTCTCGATCTCGACACCGAGATCAAGTACGCCGTGCAGCGGGTGAGCGAGCTCTACGCCGCGGCTGAAGAGGCCGACGCGGAGATGGCCGACGTGCGCGCCCAGATGCGCGAGCATGGCGAGGTGAACGATCTCGAGTCGCTCGCGATGGTGAGCCCAGAAACGGTCACCAGCAACACGATGATCCGCGACCTGCGCAAGACCCTGGCGGAAACGCAGCAAGAGCGTGCCGCGCAGCTGCTCGACAAGACGCCGAAGCACCCCGACGTGGTGCTCCTCGACACGCAGATCCGCGAGCTCGAGTCTCAGCTCACTCACGCCTTGCGCGAGCAGCACGATCTCGACCCGCAGGTGATCGAGCTGCGCGTGGCCCTGGCGGGTATCCAGCAGCGTCGCGCCCAGTTGCAGGCCGCTGCGGCCACGACCATCGATGAGTTCGCGCGCTACCCCAACAAGATGCGCGAGATCGCGGGCCTCCAGCTCGCGGCCGACGCCACCGAGTCGATCTACAAGTCGCTCCTGGAAACGCAGTACGAGATCGCCGTGGCCGAGGCGATGACCGTGGCCGACATGAAGGGCGTGGAGCCGGCCAAGGCGCCCGACAAGGCCGCCGCGCCGAAGCTCTTGGTCTACCTGGTGCTGGGGTGCTTTGTGGGCATCTCGGTGGGCGTGGGCCTGGTGTTCCTCGCCGAATACATCGACGACAGCATCAAGGAGCAGGACGACCTCCGCGAGGTGTGGCCGCTCCCGGTGCTCGGCATCGTCCCCTACTACCGCCTCCCCGGCAAACGCGCGCTCATCGACCAGCTCCCCGCCACCGACCCGCTCTACGAGGCATTCCGCAACATCCGCAACGGCGTGCAGTTCGCCGGAGTCGACCAGCAGATCAACATCCTCACCGTCACGTCGTGCGTTCCGAGTGAAGGCAAGAGCACGGTGATGGCCAACCTCGCGATCTGCCTCGCGCAGGATGGCCAGCGTGTCATCATGGTTGACTGCGACTTGCGACGGCCCACCCAGCACAAGACCTTCCCCTCGCTCTCGAACGAGCGTGGTCTGTCCGACGTGCTCACCGGCAACTGCCCGGTCGACGAGGCCATCCAGGCCACGCCGGTGGAGAACCTCTCGGTGCTCACCTCGGGCCCCGTGCCCACCAACCCCGGTCGTCTCGTGGAGAGCCTGCGCCTGCGCCAGGTGCTGCAGGGCCTCGCCGGCAAGTACGACATGGTCCTGGTCGACGCGCCGCCGCTCCTCATCGTGGGCGACGCCATCGCGCTCTCTCGCTCCTGCAAGGGCATGGTCATCGTGATCGAGGCGGGCAAGACGCCGCGACGCATGATTACCGATCTCCGCGCCCGCGCCGAGCAGGCCGGCATCGAGCCCACCGGCGTGGTGCTCAACAAGGTCGACGTGCGTACCGGCATGCAGGCCTACTACGGCGCCTACGCCAAGCAGTACAAGACCGAGGAGCCCAAGAAGGGCAAGGGGAAAGTAGCATGATCGCGTTCCTCAGCCTCCTTGCGTGCGGCCCCTCGTCGGAGGACATCGCCAAGGCCATCGCCTCCGAGAACCCGGTGATGCGCGAAGACGGCGCCAAGATCGCCCAGAACTACGCTGACGAGACGGTGGAGAAGGCGCTCGTGTCGGTCATGGCCGACGCCGACGAGAAGACCCGGCTCAACGCCATCGAGTCGCTCGCCGAGATCGAGGCCAGCACCGCCACCGACGCGCTGGTCGACCGGCTCAACAACGACGGCTCCGCGCGGGTGCGTCGTGCCGCCGCCGACGCCCTCGGCCGGCTCCAGGCCAAGGAAGCCGCGCCGGCGTTGATCCTCTACGTCCAGGCCTTCCAGCCCTCAGACCGCGAGATGCTCGCCGGCGTATGGGCCCTCGGCAACATCGGCTCCGAGGGCGGCCTCGACGCCGAGGTGCGCAAGGCCGTGCTCAGCACCCTGGTGACGCTGCGCGAGTCGAGCAACGACAAGTTCATCCGCTGGCAGGCCACGAGCGCGCTGCGCACGCTGAAGTAGCCGAGCTACTCGGGCGCCCCCGCGGCGTACCAGGCCTTCACCAGCGCGAAGTCCTCGGCGGGCAGCGCCGGTAGGCCGAGCGGCATTCCCGGCAGAGCCGGTCGCGACACGACGGCGGGCACCTCGCCTGGCTTCACATGGTCGCGAACTTCCTCCGCGTAGCGCCGCTCGATCGCCGCGACGATGCGGTCGCGGTTCTGCACCACGCTCGCGTAGGTCTGGAGTTCGAGACCGGTTTCTGGCCAGCCAAAGCCGCCGGCGTTGCCGGGGCCACGTCGCCCCTCGTTCTGCGCGGGATCCATGTGGCAGTGCGTGCAGATCTTCCCGAAGACTCTGGATTCCACGTCGTCCCAGCGCGGCGGCGTGCTGGGCGCGGTGGCGGTCGCGACCGTGGCCTTCGCGGTCGCGCCACCGGGGTCGGCAAGCACGAGGAAGTCTCGCAAGGCGACCGCGTCGTCGGCCCCGAGTCCGAGCGCCGGCATGGTTGCCGCGGCAGACACCGAGCGTGGGTCGAGGATCCACGCCGCGATCATGTCGTTGCTCATGCGCTCGCGTGCCCAGCGAAGGTCGGGCGCGGCGGGTGCGGCCCCGGTGATGCTTCGCGCGCCGAAGTCGTGACAGCCGCCGCAGCCACGTTCACGGAAAATCTGCTCGCCCCGGGCCACGTTCGCCGAGGACGGCGCGGGGGTTGTCGCGACCTTCGCGCGGAACTTCCCCGCCCAGGCCGCGATGTCGGCGATCTCTGCGGGATCGAGCCCGAGCCGCACCATGGTCTCCGGCATCTGGGGCCGCAGGTCGTGGGGGTCGGCGAGGTAGCGGGCGATCCAGTCGGGTTCGAGGCGGGCGAAGCTGGCGCCGAGGTCGGGCACGTCGAAGTAGCTCACGACGTTCTTCTCGTAGCGTGCCCACCGGGGGAAAACCTGCATCGCCTTGGCCCGTTTCGCGGGGTCGGCCGATACGGCGCGCACCCACTCGTGGCAGCCGTCGCAGCTACCGGTTCGGGAGGGCGTCGCCACGCCGGGGACGACGTGGCAGGCGGCACAGTCGCTCCCCTCGGCCAGCACCTGCCCGGGGTGGGGATCCTGGCCGAGCGCCAGGGCGAGGAGAGCGAGCATGCGCCCTTCGTATCAGGTGGACGGGCGGGCCACGGGGGCGGGGACCGTCACCTCGGGGATCACCGTCTGCGCCTGCGCGGCGGCGGCGTTTTCGAGCGCCTTCTTCACGCTCTCCTTGGCCTTGGCGTCGGCATCGACGCCGTCAATCTCGGCGAAGACGTCGGCGAGGGTCGAGGGCGCTGCGGGCTTGTTGGCCTCGGCCACCGCGATCATCTCGTGGGGCATGGCGCAGGCGTCGGCGGGAGAGGCGAGGACAGACACGAGGGCGAGGACGATGGACACGATGACCTCCGATTCGTGGGGACAACGACCGCTCGCCGGGGGGCTTACAGGCCGTTGTCGATTTCGACACGCGAAGCCGGGGACGGTTCGCACGACGCCGTCACGAATGGTCACCGGCCGCCGGCGTGTCGCAGCGCGGGGCCAGCGCCTCGAGGTCGTCGTCACCCGGCCAGCGGGCGCGGTAACGAACGAGGCGCGAGCGAGCCTCGTCGAGGTGGCCGCGTTCAATGAAACGTTCCACGATCAAGGCCGCCTCCAGCGGGGTCCCCGGCTGCGGTCCCTCGATCTGGCGCTGGAGTCGCAAGACCTCCTCTGGGTAACGACGCAGCGCACGGAGGCGCGCCACGGCGGATTCCACGCGGGCGGTGCGGCCGGAGGCGAGGGCGAGCTGGGCGATTCCGAGCAGCCCGTTGGCGTTGTGGTGCACGTCCTGGAGCGCGGCGAGCTCCTCCTCGCTTCGCCGTGGCTCGGCCAGTCGCTGCGCGCGGGCGAAGCGGCGGCGGGCGTTGTCGGCGGGGACGGTGCGTCGTAAGCCCATGAGCGCGAGCACGACCGCGATCACCGGGATCGCCCCCCGCACCCACGGCGGCAACAGGGGGCTCAGGAGCTCGTCGAGCGCCCCGATCATCTCGCCGAGCTGGCCCATCCTGCGGCGCATAGCCTTGGCTTTCGGCACGGGCTACGGGCGGGCCGCGTGCGCCTCGCTCCCTACGTCGCCTGGATCATCGCCTTTGTGCTGGTGGTAGGTGCCGACCCGGCGGCTTGGGCCACCGCCTACCTTGGTCGCGAAGGCGACGCGGCGATGACGCAGCTCTGGCTGCGCGATTGGCTGGCCTCGGGCTCGCCGCCGGCGATGCTCGGATTTCCCTGGGGCCTCGATCCGCGCGAATATTTCGACGAGCGCGTGGGGGTGGCCGTGCTCACCTGGCCGCTCCGCTGGTGCCTCGGGGAGCCACTGGGCCCCAACATGCTGGTGGTGGTCGGGCTGGCCGTCAACACCTGGGCGATCCGAGTCCTGGCGCGCGCGCTCGGGACCACGGAGACGGTCGGCTGGATGGTGGCGCTGCCGCTCACCTTCAACGCGACCACCGTCGGCGCCTTCCAGGACAGCCGTCCCGAGTCGGGCCTGATTGTCTTCGCGTGCCTCGGCCTCGCCCGCTTCCTGCGTGGGCGGACGGGGCCACGCGACGACATGGCGCTCTTGTGCTGGTTCTCGATGGCCTCGCTGGTTGCTGGGCGGGTGGCCTTCCTGGTGATCCTCGCGTGCGCTTGTTTCGCCGTCGTCGAGCGCGAGGGACGGGGGCGAGAGCGGCTCTGGCAGCTCGCGGTCCTCCTGCCCGTGGTCGTCGTCACCCCCGGCCTGGTGGTCGACACCGACAACCCCTTCCTGCCCAACCCGAGCGGCTGGTCACCGTGGGACTGGTCGGGCGAGACGGCCGCCAACGCCGACGGGCTCAGCTCGCTCGACCTGGGCTCACGACGCGTTGGTACCTGGCACCTCGGCAAGGAAGGGGAGCTGGGCTTCGCCTCGGGCCGTCGTGAGCTGATGCTCACCGAGATGCTCGTCTTCGCCGCGGGCTACGTGCTTTCGCAAACGAGGGCCACCCGCCTGGGACTCGTCTTTGGGGGCCTGGGGATCTTCGTCGCCACGGGGCCTGAGCTTGCCGGCATGCCCAACCCGGGATGGATCGGGCTGGCGAAGCTGGTCCCGCTCCTGCGCGCCGACCGAGCGAGCCTCGACGCCTTGTTGCTCTGGCACATCGGGGCGGCGGCCATGAGCGTGGGGCTCTGGGACAGCTTTGGCGCGTACTGGCGCACTCGCGTCGCCACCTTCTGCCTCGTGGGCTTCGGCTGGTTGGGGGAGGTGTACGCGACGCACGCGGCGCCGCTCGACACGTGGTCGCCCGACGTGCCCGAGTTCTACACCTGCCTCGCGGTGGCCGAGGCCGGCGCGGTGCTGCCCCTTCCCCCTGATCGCACGGCGTCGCAGGCCCTGTACCAGACGGTGCACGGCCGACCCGTCCTCGCGGGCCTCGACGGCCACGTGATGAGCGGGCTTCCGGCCGAGGGGCGGTCGGTGCTCGGGGAGAACGGCTTCTTCCTCGCCCTCGACGCGATCGTCGACGGGGGGAGCGACGACCTGAGCTTCGAGCCGGCAGACATGCAGGCCGTGGGCGAGCTCGGCTTCGTGTGGGTCGTTCTCGACAAGCGCATCATGTTGCGCGATGGATCGCTGAGCGAGCGGAAGGCGCTCAAACGGATCATCGCCGTGGGCGCACGGTTGACCGACGCGCTGGGCGAGCCTGTCTACGACGACATCGACACCACCGCCTGGGCGCCCTGGGGCGGCGAGTCGCCGTGTGGGCGAAGCACCTCGGTGGAACCCGACACCACGCCGATGATGGACGACATCCCCGAGGACATGGTGATCGAGGAGCCCGGCCAGCGTCCGCAGCTCGGCGGTGGCGGGGGCTGAACGGACGAACAATGACGCCGGGTCGCGCGCGGCGCGGGCGGGCGGCGTGCTAAACGACGCGCCGCGAGGTCCACATGCTCAGCCTTTTCATGGTGTTGGTTGCCCTACAAGGTTGCGACGGAAAGGCAGAGGGCACCGCGGCCGACGGCGCCACGGAGGTGACTGCCGCGCCGCCAGCCGCGCTGCGCACGGTGCGTCACGGCGCGCTGTTTGTCCGCCGTTGCTGGTTCGCGAGCCTTACCGAGGAGCAAGTCACCCAGCTCGGCACGGTGGCGACCGACGGCGCGAAACGGGAGTCGGCGGCGCGCCTGGCCGTGGCGGCCAAGCACCTCGATTTGAGCCAAGTCCTCGTCGACAAGGGTGGTCCCGAGGCGCTCAACGAGGTGGCCAAGGCGCTGGCCAAGGCTGAGCGCGAGGTGATCGTGCAGGAGTTCGGAACCCTCGTGGCCCTGGTGCAGGTGCTCGGCCCGGCCCAGATGGGCTCCGGCGGAAAGGAGAGCGCGGTGGTGGCCTTGCAAGAGGGGCTCACGGCGAACAGCTGGTTCACAGCGAACGACCCCTTCACCCGCATGCAGAGCGACGACTGGAGCGACGAGGACCTCGCCAAGCTGGTGGCGCGCCGCATCGAGCTCGACCGCGCCCAGATGGCCTTCAAGACCAGCCTCGCGGCGAGCACCACCGAGGCCTCCGTCATCGACGTGACCGCGGCGGGCTGGGACGGCGCGTATGTGATCTCCGTGGGCGCGGCGGCGGACTCTTGGGAGCAGTACCGCACCGTGGTCGTCACCTCCTACGCCACCTGGCTGGCAGAGATGCCCACCGACGAGCTCAACAAGCTGATCCTCTCGGGGGGCCTTCGTGGTTCGCTGCAACTCCCCGAGTTCGACCAGAGCGTCGGCGCGGGCATGGGCGCGATGGGCGGCGACGCCGCGGGCGGCATGAGCGGTGGCGGTATGGGCGGTATGGGCGGGATGGGCGGCATGGGCGGTGACGCGGCGGCCGGCGGCGGCATGGGGATGGGCGGTGGCATGGGCATGGGCGGCGACCCCGCGACCGCCGGTGGCGGGATGGGCGGCGGCATGGCCGGCCCGGGCATGGGCGGCCAGCAGGGCGGCGGCATGGGTGGCCAGCAGGGCGGCATGGGTGGCCCCGGCATGGGCGGCCAGCAAGGCGGTGGCATGGCCGGCCAGCAGGGCGGCATGGGTGGCCCCGGCATGGGCGGCCAGCAAGGCGGTGGCATGGCCGGCCAGCAAGGCGGCGGCATGGGCGGCCAGCAGGGCGGCGGCATGGGCGGCCCGGGCATGGGCGGCCAGCAGGGCGGTCAGCAGCAGCAGGGTGGCGGCGGGCAGAAGTAGGGGGGCTACGAGGGCGGGCGAACCGACCGCAACGGGGTCGCGAGCTGGTTGCCGCACTCGGCGCTGCAACGCAGAAAGAGGCTCCCGTCGCCGCGTGCGGTGGCTGGGGCGTGCTGACTGTACACGAATGCGCGCTGCGCGACGCAGTTCTCGCACCAGGCCGAGGCCACGAGGGGAAACAAGGGGAGGGGGACAGCCCCGGGGCAGCGGCTGTCGGCGGCGAAGAGCCCGCGCAGCCCCCGCGGCCCATCGTGAGCGGTATCGACGAGCCCGCTGGCGATCCAACTGCGCCCGCGCCGCTCCCCGCTGTCCCAGGACACCCAATCGTAGAGGTGGCCCGGCGTGCCGTCGGCGTGTCCGGTGGCCTCCGCCGCGAGCAAGTCGACGTCGCGAAGCGCGACCAGTGCCTCGAGGCACTCCGTCCAGGCGGCGACGGCCGGGGCCAGCATCGCGCCCGTTGCGGGGGCCCGCCCGTGGGCCGCGTCGTTCCGAGCTTGCGACACCGCCTTCCAGGCTCCTGATGCGAGGACGCTGCGCCACTGGTCGGCCAGCCGCGTCGCAAGGGACGGCTGAGTCGGCTCGCCCAGGCTGGGTCCGAGGAGCGGCGGCAGGTCGCTGTTGCCCTGGCGCCGCGCGCCGAAGAATCGATTGACGACCTCGGCGTCACCTCGGGCGCGGGCGTCCTGCAGGCGAAGGATGCAGCTGAAGTTCACCGAGCGCTCGACGGCGGAGCCGAGCAGGCGCGCGAGGTCGTCGGGGGCCCCAGCGAGGTTCGCTAGCCGGGCCGCGTCGCCTCGCAGCGGCCCCGGTAGGCCTCGGGCGTGGGCACGACGGCATGCTCGCCCCCAGGCCTGCCGGGAGGCATCCGCCGTCCGCGCGCGCAGGGCGTTCGGGAGCGCCCCGAGTCCGAGTCCGACGTTGGCCTCGCCCCAGGCAAGTTCGATGAAGTGCCAGGTGCGGGTTTCTCGCAGGTCCGGGCAGGGAGCCTCGGCCTCGGACATCGCCCGGACGTGGACGGACAGGTGCTCCAGGAGGTCGAAGACGTCGGCTTCGCAGGCGAAGCCTTCCACCCCGTCGTCCTCAGCCGCAGCGCGCTCGGCGACGCTTCTCAGCAGATGGCCGATCACGACGAGTCGCGGCGCATAGAGGAACGACATCGCGTAGCCCTCCGGCGACACGAAAGCGTCCTCGTCGAGGAAGCCCGGCTCGGCGAGGCGGCACAGGAGCCAACCCTCCGCTCGAGCTCGTGCCGTCGCCGGTAAGCTCCGCGTGAAGGTCAACGCGTCGATGGCGAGCGAGGTACCCAGTCGGCTCGCCGGCGCTCCGGGGCGGAACGGCCAGCAGCCCGCCGGGTCTTGCCAGCCCAGTAGCGCGCGCGCGTCGGCGACCGTCTCGGCCGGATCGAGGGCCAGTAGCGCGTACGTCGTGCTGTAGGTTCGAGCGGCCCCGTCACGCGGGCGGAAACCCCACCCTGATCCCGGGCCAGAGGCCCGTGCCCCGCGCAGCCAGGCCTCGGTTCGCATCGTCACCTCGACCTCCGCCGGGTGGCGCACCCGCCAGCCGATGAGGAAGGCCGCGGTCGCATCGACCACGCTGAGCGATGAGCGGGGCCCGCTCTCGGGCGGAGCCGGGACCTCGTAGTATGGCAAGCCTCCGTCGCCTTGGCGCGTCCACACGCCAAGCAGGAAATGCTCGAGTCGCTCGACGACGTCCTGCGCCCCCGCGGGTGGGCCGGGGTGCGAGGCGAGCGCCGCGTAGATCTCGGCCGAGGTCCAACAGGCACTCGCGTCGCCGAAGAAGGTCTGCGGCAGGCCTCCGTCGGGGTTCAGCGCAGCGAAAAGGCGCGGCCACAACCGCGTCGCCAGCCCAGCGAGGGCTTCTGCCGCGTCCAACGGCGTTTCCTACAAGCTATACATGATGAAGTGGAATCGGTGGGTGAGGGGTGGGAAAATGCCCTATTTTGAGGACTTTTCCTGATTGCGACCTTCCCGAGTTGCACCGATGCTCCCGCCGATTTCCCCATCTTCGGGAGCA
>SXON01000071.1 GCA_005778355.1 Pseudomonadota bacterium
GGACTTCCGCGGCCGCGTGTCCCGTGCCATCGACCCCGAGGGCAACGAGCGCCAGTACACCTACGCCGGCTCGCAGCTCCGCCAGGTCGACCACGTGGAGGGCGCCACCGGCACCACGGTCGCGACCGAGGCCTACGCCTACGATTCCCTGGGTCGCATGTCCGCTCGCTGCGGCCCCAGCGCCGACCCCGCCTGCGCGGACGGCGGCGGCTTCGACCCCTGGACGGTGCACGGCTACGCGTTCACCTACACCGCGGAGGGCCGCGCCGAGTCGCGACAAGGGTACATCGACAGCACCACGTGGGCCTACAACCTCGACGGCACGCTCGACACCGAGACGATCGCCGGGGTGACCACCTGGGAACACGGCTACGCGGCGGACTACCCGCGTCTCGAGTACCTGCGCTCGGGCGACGCGGCGAGCGGGCGCGAGTACACGCGGAGCTACTACCGGGGCCTCTGGCTCTGGCAGGAGGAGGTCGACGAGACGGGCAACCCCGACACGGCGTACCGGGCCTTCGGCGACTGGGACGCCTACGGCACGCCGCGGTCGGCGGAGCGCTGGGTGGGCGGCACCTTGCAGGGGCGGCACGCCCGCGCGACCGACGCGATGGGGCGGGTGTCGTCGGTGGCGGTGGAGAGCGGGCTCGGCCTCCTGGGCAGCGTGTACTGGACGTACGCGGACAACGGCGCCATCGAGGGGGTCACCGCCTCGTGGGCGGGGTCGGTGGGCTACGCGCGCGACCCGGTCACCGGCCTCGTCAACTCGGTGACGACCTCGGCGGGCACGGCGGCGACGGTCACCTCGCGGGACATCATGGGCCGGCCGGAGGCGATCCTCCTCGCCGGGGGCGCGAGCATCGACACCGCCTGGGACACGCTCGGCCGGGTGACGGGCCGCGAGGTGGGCAACGGCCTCGGCGACACGCAGTCGCGACAGTACTACTACGACAGCCGGGGGCGCGCCGACTACCAGGAAGTGTACTCGGGCGGCACGCTGTCGGAGACGATCGAGTACGCCTACGACGAGCCCGGCTGGCTCGTGGAGGAGGCGCGGGCCTCGGTCGCAGGCACCACGACCACGACCTACGGCTACGACCTCGGCGGCAACCGTGTCGATCGCGTGGTGGTGCAGGACGACGGCACGGGCAGCCCCGTCCCCACGTCGACCAGCTACACCGTCAGCACGGGCAACCTCGTGACCGCGGTGGACGGCGTGGCCGTCACCTGGAACGCGCACGGGGAGATCGAGACCGATCACCGGGGCCAGGACATCCTGCGCGACGCGGACGGGCTGGAGTGGGGCATCCGGCTGCCCACCGGGCAGGTGGTGCACGAGATCACGCGCGACGCGTGGGGTCTCCCCCTGTCCATCGACCCCGACGGCAACCCCGGCACGGTCGACACGCGAACGCACGCGTGGGGCCCCCACGAGGGGACGGGCCCGGTGGCCGGTCGCGACGAGGACGGGCTCGGGGTCATCAACGTGGCCATCGAGGGCATCGAGCTCGGGCGCGTGTCGGGGGGGCTCTTCCGGGCCGTGGCGACCGACAAGAACGGCACGCTCGTGCTCGATGGCGACGCGCTCCTGGGCGACCCCGGGGCCTTCGGCGAGGGGGCGGCGCGGGCGGCGTCGTCGGCGGAGCACCGCGCCTACGCGGGGCTCGAGTTGCTGGAGGGGACCGGGTACCAGCTTCCCCAGCACCGGTTGTATGACGCCGAGCTGGGCCGCTTCGCCTCGGCCGACCCGCTCGGGCTGGCCGGGGGCGACCATCGCTTCGCCTACGCGGGGAACGACCCCGTCGGGCTCGTGGATCCCTCGGGGCTGAGGGGGGTCCAGGCCATCGGGCATCACCCGACCCGGGTCTGCGCGGGCGCGCAGGGCGGGCAGTGGTGCGACTACGAGGGCGCCGTCGACCACGACGCCCTCGTCAGGGCGCTCACCGGCGTGTCATTCATGCAGGCCGGCTCGGTCGACGAGATGGACGCCGTCGCGCGCAGCGACGAGGCGGAGGAGAACGCGCGGGAGGCGGCGAGGGAGTACAAGGCGGCGATCCTCCTCGCGGCCGCGAGGGTCGTCGCGGCGCAGGCGGCGATCGACGCCGCGCGGGCGCAGGTCGACGCGCTCGCGACGCAGCTCGACGATGCCGTGTTCGCCGCGATCGACGCGATCCAGGCGGAGTCCGATCCCGCCCTGCAACAGCAGATGGCCGCCGAGTTGAAGGCCGACCTCGCTGAGAAGTGGGGCGACGACGTGGCGCTCGCGGCCATGGCCGTGGGGGGAATCGGCGAGGGCGCGCTCGCGAGCGGCGACGGGGCCCGCGCGGTCGCGACGGTGGTCTTCCAGGACTCCGAGGCCGCGCGCGTGCTGGGCGGCATGACGCCGGGCGGCGTCGTCCAGCAGCGCCTCGCCGCCGAGACCGAGAGACTGTTGAGTTCTCTCCTCGGTGACCTTCCCGGGCCTGCCGCCAACGCGGTCGCGGCCGTCGCGGGGTTCAACGCGGGGCTGGTCGGCTACGGCTCGACCTTCCTCGGCGGGATCGAGGACTCCACGCCCGACGACGGGAACCCGTTCCGGCACTCGGGGTCCGTCGGCCTGCAGGGCATTGCCGATGGCCTCGGCGCTGTCTCGACGGGCCTCGACACCAGCCGAGGCGACGCCATCTCGACCACAGCGATGCTGGTCGGCACCGGGCTGGGCCTCGCCGCCGACGCGCTCGTCCCCGGCCTCGGTTCCGAGGGGACGGCAGCTACCCGGACGATCGCGACTCACGGTGACGACCTCGTGAGCGCCGCGGCGCGAGACATCCAGAGGTCACTCACCGCGTTCCCGTGCTCGTTCGTGGCCGGGACGATGGTGCTCACCTTCAGCGGGCTCGTCCCCGTCGAGGAGATCGAGGGCGGCGACACCGTCGCCAGCGACACCGCTGGAGGCCTGGCCCTCCGCGAGGTGGTCGGCCGCGTGGAGCACGTCGATGCGACCGTGCGCCTGGTGCTGGCCGGTCCCGGCGGCGCCTGGGAGATCGTCACCACGGCGGTGCACCCGTTCTGGGTGGAGGGCGAGGGCTGGGTGGAAGTGGGCTCGCTCGCCATGGGCGACACTCTCGTGGGTCCCGCCGGCGAGCGCCAGTTGGTGCTCGCAGTCGAGCCCACGGGCCGGTGGGAGACCGTCTACAACTTCACCGTCGAGGGCGACCCGAACTACTTCGTCGGCGCCGAGGGCATGGGCGGCGCGCTCGTGCACAACTGCCCGGTGCCGAGGCGTTCGGACCTCGTCGATCTATCGACACCCTCCCGGCGAACGCACATTTTGGACGGCGATGCGACGGGCGGCGGTCACCGCGCCGGGACCGGCCTCTCTGGAAAGAGCGAGTTTCCTGGATCCTGGACCGACGATCAAGTGATGCACCACATCTCCGACATCGCCACGGACCCAGTAGCGACGCGCAACACGGGACGCGGCGGACGAACGGTCGTCACCGGAACCCGTGACGGAGTCGACATCACGGTTGTCATGGGGCGTGACGGCACGATCGTCACTGGCTTCCCCACAAACGTCCCGAGGAACCCCTAGCATGACGACGACGGACGACCGCGAGCGCCGACTGCTCCGCATACTCGAAGGAATCGGGGAGCGGCTGAGCGGGCCCGAACGTGCGGAGGTCGAGATGTTCCTTTCCGTGGGCGAGTACGGGCTCGCCCTGGAGACACTGAGCGACATCCTCACTGAAGAGTCGAGGCCCTTCCCGAGGCCGGTATTCGAGGAAATAGTTGAGCTGGCGGAGCTGATGGGCATCCGCGATGCTGTGGTCACGGTCCTGCTGTGTCGGCTTGTCGAGTAGGTCGATCCGATTCGCCGCCGACACTTTTGGTGACAGAGCGCTGAGCGGGACCACTGGTGGGCCATCAAGGCGGGTGATCGGGCACCAGGCGTCCAGCCGCCTCGGCGACACGCAGTCGCGACAGTACTATTACGACCACCGGGGGCGCGCCGACGACCAGGAGGTCTACACCGGCGGCACGCTCTCGGAGACCATCGAGTACGCCTACGACGAGCCCGGCTGGCTGGTCGAGGAGGCGCGCGCGTCGGCCTCGGGCACCTCGACGGCCAGCTACGGTTACGACCTCGGCGGCAACCGCACCGGCCGGGTGGTGGTGCAGGACCACGGCACGGGGAGCCCGGTCACCACCAGCACCAGCTACACCATCGGCACGGGCAACCTCGTGACCGCGGTGGACGGCGTGGCCGTCACGTGGAACGCGCACGGCGAGATTGAAACGGACCACCGCGGCCAGGACATCCTGCGCGACGCGGACGGGCTGGAGTGGGGCATCCGGCTGCCCACCGGGCAGGTGACGCACGAGATCACTCGCGACGCCTGGGGACTGCCGCTGACGATCGACCCCGACGGCAACCCCTGCACGGTCGACACGCGCACGCACGCGTGGGGCCCCCGCGAGGGGACGGGCCCCGTGGCCGGTCGCGACGAGGACGGGCTCGGGGTCATCAACGTGGCGATCGAGGGCATCGAGCTGGGCCGCGTGTCGGGTGGGCTCTTCCGGGCGGTGGCCACCGACAAGAACGGCACGCTGGTGCTCGACGGCGACGCGCTCCTGGGCGACCCCGGGGCCTTCGGCGAGGGTGCCACGCGGGCGTCGTCGTCGGCGGAGCACCGCGCCTACGCGGGGCTCGAGTTGCTGGAGGGGACGGGGTACCAGCTTCCCCAGCACCGGTTGTATGACGCGGAGCTGGGCCGATTCGCCTCGGCCGACCCGCTCGGGCTGGCGGGGGGCGACCATCGCTTTGCCTACGCGGGGAACGACCCCGTCGGCTTCGTGGATCCCTCGGGGTTGACGAGGGCGCCGGTGATGACGGACGGTCGCCCGGTGGCGGTGTGCGGCACCGCTAGCGGCACGCAGTACTGCCACGAGGGATCGGTCTCCCGCACGCTGGAGGGTCCCGGGGAGGACGCGGCGTTCATGGAGGCGACGAGCATCAACGAGATGCACGCCCTGGCGCGGCGGGACGAGGCGCGGGAGAACCGGCGGGAGGCCATCCGCGAGACGGCGGCGATGATGGCCAACGTCATCGCGGAGCTGAACGCGAGCCAGGCGGAGATCGACGCCGCCAAGAGCTCCCTTGCGCTCGCCGTGGAGCAAGCGATCATCGCGGAGACCTTCGAGCCGGGGTCGGTGGAAGGGCTGGAGATGTCAGACTCGATGGACAACGCCGTCGCCGGTGCCACGGCCGAGCGCATCGCCGCGATGATGGCGCCACTTGAAGCCCGCGAGGCGACATCATCCGCGAACGCCGCGATGTCGCACAGGGACTGGCGAGAGCGTCGCGCCAGCCGGAAGCCGATCCTGCTCGCCTGCATGGGCTGCGAGCCGGGGATCATGGACGGGGACCCTGAGCCCGCGCCCTACACCGTCGAGGTGTTTGCCTACCGGCACTCGGTGTCCTCGCTGCTCGGGCGGCTGAAGAACGTCTTCTCGGCCGGCCTCGATCACGACGTCGCGCTGGCCCACGGCACCGGGAGGGCGCTGGCCCAGTCGGGAACCATGCTCTTCCTCTCGCACCGGACAATCGGCGTCGGGGTGCTCGCCACCACGGGAAAGAACCCGTTGGAGGCCATGAACGCTGTCGATGGCTGGGTACGGCGCCAGCAGTCCGAGGCGGTCGGGGAGGCCGTGGCGCGCACGCCGAGCGCGAAGTACCCCTACGCGGCGGGCGTGGCGGTCGCGGCCGCTCTCGAGACGCTGGTGGGCGGCGAGGCGGCGCGGGTGGCGGGCGCAGGGGGGCGCCTGGGCTCGGCGGGCACGGGTGCTTTCCTCGAGGGGGTCGCAGGCGGGAAGGGCCTCGGGTTCTTCGCCGACCGCTCGGTGACGGTGTCGGAGAAGGGCCCGAGGTTGGTGGAGAACCACCTCTCGCAGTTCGGCGCCGACGCGGCCAACGCTGCAATGTTGGGGCGGGTGCGTGATGCGCTAGCAAACGGCACCAGACTCAGCGGAGCGGATGCCAGTTTCTACATGCACGAAGCGTCGGAGGCCACCATGATGGGTAGAGGGCTCACCTATGAGGCGGCGCATGCGGCGGCCTTAGGGAAGTACAAGGTGTCGCCGTTCAGCGTCTACGCACCTGAAGTCATTCAAGCCCTGCCCGATCAGTTCAACTCGAACTGGCGGACATTTTGGGGGCTACAATGAGTTCGCTGCTTCTGACACCCCAAGCTCGCGCGCGGCTCTGGCCGGAACCGGGCCCCGCGCGCTTTCCACCAATTGGGGAGTTGTGTGGGGCGCTCGCCACAACGGTTGCGCCAACCGAAGCGTGGAGCGCGGGCGTTGTTCTGGAAGCTTATGTTCCACGCGGGGCTCGTGCGGAGTACGGCCTGCTCGGGCTCGCGTGGGAGCGTGAGGAAGCGGGCCTCAAGATCGTCGTACCGTACTCGAGTGCGGACGGCGCGCCTCTTCCCGACGCTCTCGCCCACGGTGCCGATGACGTTCGCGTCGGGCTACCGGTGGAGTACGCCGCCGCCGTACTCGACGCCTTGATCGCCGCCGGCCCGCACCCCGCTGGTCGGATTCGGGTCTGCGCCGCTGCGCACGGACACGTGGGTTCGAGTTCCCGCTTCTTCGCTCGCTTGGCGACTGCGGCCGTGGCCTTGATGAGGCTGGGCACGGACGATCCGGTCTCGGCTACGGAGACTGTGCGCCGCATCCTGGTATGAGATCGAGGTGGGGGGCAAGCTCTCACCGCCCGAAGCGCGCGGCAGCTAGTTCGCTGCCGCTGGGCAGCGTGTACTGGACCTATGCGGACAACGGCGCCATCGAGGGGGTCACCGCGTCGTGGGCGGGGTCGGTGGGCTACGCGCGCGACCCGTCGACCGGCCTCGTCAACTCGGTGACGACCTCGGCCGGCACGGCGGCGACGGTCACCTCGCGGGACGTCATGGGGTTGCCCGGCAGGGCGACGCGAAGCGCGCCGGTCGCGAGACTCGCAGTGAGCCGGCCGACGAGGCCGGCAGGCGCGCGTAGCCCGGGCCCGGAGCCGCGCGGCAGAGCGCGGCGCGAGGGCCGCCCGGAGGCGATCCTGCTCGCCGGGGGCGCGCGCATCGACACCGCGTGGGACACGCTCGGCCGCGTGACGGGTCGCGAGGTGGGCAACGGCCTCGGCGACACGCAGTCGCGACAGTACTATTACGACAACCGGGGGCGCGCCGACTGCCAGGAGGTCTACTCGGGCGGCACGCTCTCGGAGACCATCGAGTACGCCTACGACGAGCCTGGCTGGCTGGTGGAGGAGGCGCGCGCCCCGGCGTCGGGCACCTCAACGGCCAGCTACGGTTACGACCTCGGCGGCAACCGCACCGGCCGGGTGGTGGTGCAGGACGACGGCACGGGGAGCCCGGTCACCACGAGCACCAGCTACACCATCGGCACGGGGAACCGCGTCACCGGGGTGGACGGCGCACCGACCAGCCGGTGCGCGATGTCGCGGAGACTCGCGTGCGTGCGGCCCAAACCCTCGATCCTCCGGCGAGGTTTGCTGCTTCGGGCCGCCGCGACCGTCGAAAAGTGACGCTTTTGAGGCCCGGAGTGGCGATCCTGTGCCCGGGGGAGCTTCCCGCTTCGCCCAGGAAGCGCGAAAACGTCGCGAGTGAGGCCCGAAGTGCCGATCCTCCGGCGAGCTTTGCCAGTTCGGGCCTGCCCCTGTGGTGTCGCGACACGTGAATGCACAGGCCGGTGCGTCCACCCTGCAGCGCGGCCCAAAGTGCCAATCCTCCGGCGAGGTTTGCCACTTAGGGCCACGCTCCGCAGTGTCGCGACACCAATGATGCCTTAGGCGGCGCCCCCATCCGGCAGGGCCGTCCCCCGCCGCTGCGGCACGCGCCATCCCCGGCTGCCCAACCGCTACCCACAACTCCAAGGCGCCCCGGCGAACTCCTGCACCAAGAAGTCCACGAACCTCCGCACCTTCTGGGACTGGTTCCGCCCCGGCGTGTAGACCGCCTGCACCGGCGTGCGGTGGTCCCAGGCCTCAAGGATGGGAACGAGCGTGCCCGCCTTGATCTCGCCGCAGAGCACGGCCTCGGGGATGCGGGCGATGCCGAGGCCCGCCAGCGCGAAGGGGACGAGCCCCTCGACGTTGTTGTTGACGAGGCGATCGCGCACCTTCACCACCACGTCGCGGTCGCCGCTGAAGCGCCAGGTGGTGCCTGCGCCTTCGATGGCGGTGACGAGGCAATCGTGCTGGCCGAGCTCCGAGGGGTGCTGCGGCGTCCCATGGGCCTTGAGGTAGGCCGGCGAGGCCAGCGTGCGGGTGCGGACCGAGCCCAGCTTGCGCGCGATCAGGCTCGTGTCGGCGAGCTGCGCGATGCGAACCGCCACGTCGACGCCGCTGGCCACGAGGTCGATGCGGCGGTCGTCGTAGTTCATCTCCAGCCGCAGCCCCGCGTGGGCGAGCGCGAACTGGGTGATGACCGGGTTGAGGAAGCGCAGGCCGAACTGCACCGGCGTGGTGATCCGCAAGGTGCCGCGCAGGTCGCCGCCCTCCTCGCGCACGGACTCCACCGCCTCGTCGACGTCGCCCAGGAGGCCCCGGCAGCGCTCGTACAGGCGCTTGCCCGGCTCGGTCAGCGAGAAGCGCCGCGTGCTGCGGTTGACAAGTCTCACGCCCATCTGGTTTTCGAGCGCGGCGAGCGTGCGGCTCACCTGCGAGGTGGACAGGCCAAGGGACTTCCCGGCGAGGGTGAAGCTCCCCGCCTCGGCGATCTTCACGAACACGCCGATGGCGGCGTATTTCTCAACTTTGGAGGCCACGGCCCCTGCTATTCAGCGCGCGTCGGCCTTGCTGCCGTCGGCGCACAACACCCGCACGTGGATGTGGTCGCCGTGGTTGGGCGCGTGACGCACGATGCCCACGTTCTCCCAGCTGCCGCGACTGCCCTCGGAGGGGAAAACGTGCTCAGCTTCGTCTTCGGTGAGCAGACCGGCACGCACCGTGTAGGCGCGGAGCCGCTCGATATGCCCTCGATCAAGCAGGATCATGTCGATCTTGCCCGTGTCGAGCAAGGTGGAGATGAGCATCCAGTTGCGCTCGAGGTCGAAGGTGCCCGGGCCGAGCGCTGTGAAGCCGCGCGGGTCTTGCTTGCCACCGGTCGCGTAGATGCCGAGGTCGACGTCGACGCCCCCGCGGTGCGACTTGTGGCCGTTGAGGAAACCACCGCGCTCGGCCGAGATGTCGCCGATGGTGATCGGGTCGGCCTCGGGCATGAGCCAGCGGAGGTGACGCGTGCTGTCGACGATCACGTCGACCATCTCGCGGCTGCCCCAGGAGTGGTTGACCTGCGCCCGCGTGTAGAAAAGCGGCAGCTCGGGCAGGTCGAAGCCCTCGCTCAGGTACTGGTCGGAACAGCCCACCACGCCCGTGTCGGCCTGGCCGAGCCCTTCAGCTGCGATCTCGTCGCCCTCGGTGCCCTCGACCAGCGGACCATATTCCGCGGCGAAAGCTGATAGAACGAGGGTCAGGGCGATTGTCAACAGCTTGTTCCTCTCCGATGCCCCGCCGTTGTAGCCATCGAGGCGGCAAGTGAAAAGGTCGCGGTGCGAAGTTTTTTACGCAGCGTGAAAAGTGATTGCCGAGGATGAAGCGGAGAAGCCGATCACACGAGGGGTGTTCTTGACATGTCAATAGCGACGCAATCGTTCATCTTTGCGAGTCGCGACAAGGCAATGTCGAGTGCGCGGCGGGGCATGTCGCCCCAGGTACGTTCAACGCGGAGGGTATTGCCATCGCGACGAGCCTCCACGCGTCCCGCGAGGTGCCCGTCGATGAGGACAGGACACACGTAGTAGCCATACTCGCGCTGGGCGGCTGGCTTGTACACCTCCCAGGTGTAGCCGAAGCCGAACGCGTCGCGCACCAGCGCGCGGTCCCAGAGCAGCGGATCGAGCGGGCCGAGGACCACGGCGCCGGTCGACGGCCGCTCCGCGGTCGCCGCCACGATGCCGTGCTCCGCCAGATAGGGGCGCCGCCCCACGCGCACCTCCACCAGGCGTCCATCGGCCACCATTCGCTCGACGGTGCCGTCGGTCCGCGCCTCGCCGAGCATCGACCAGGTGGGCCCGCCCGCCCGCGCCAGCAGTCCGGCGCTGCGCACGCGGGCGAGGATCATCGCCTCCGCGAAGGGCTCGGCGGGGGGATCCAGGGGCACGCCGGGAAGGGCCCGCTCGGGAAGGTCGTACACCCGTCGCCCGCGCGCGTCGCGACCCGACACCACCACGGCGCAGCGTGTCCACAGCACCTCGATGGCGAGCACCTCCAGCCGGCTGGTGCCCTTCCATCCCGCCCAGTCCATGGGCTCGGTCTTGCCGCGCGGGCTCAGCTCGTTGGTCGTGAGCGGCCCGCGCTCGGACACCTCGGCGAGCACGTCGCCCACGAGCCCCTCGTCGAGCTTCTGCATGCGCTCGCTGTTGCGCCACCACGGCGTTTCCACGGCCTGTGCCCGGTAGTGGGCGAAGTGGCGCGCGTGCACGATGCAGCGCTCCTTGGCGAAGTGTTCGAAGCTCCGCCCCTTGAGCACGCGGTGCACGTCGCCGCGCTTGGCGCCCTCCACGCGGGCCCCCACCACGAGATCGGCGTTCTGGCCGCAACGGTCGATGGGGTCGAGCTGCACGAGGTCGAGCCGATCGAGCAGGGCGATGATGCCCTTGTCGCCCCGGGGGAAACGCTCGGCGAGCGCCACCCGCTGGAGCAGGTAGGCGGCGGCCACCGCGGGCGACAACTCGATCATGAGGGACCGACGGGCCTACTCAGCCGCGGGCGTTTCCTCGGCAGGGGCGGCATCGGCCACCACCTCCGGCGCGGGCTCCACGACCTCGGCAACGGCCTCGGGCGACGCGTCCACGCCGTGGGTGCTCTCCGCGCCGGCATCACCACCCTCCGCGGCGGCGACTTCGGCACCATCCGCAGCGGCGCCGTCGGCCTGGCCCTCGCCCTTGCCCTTGCCACGACGGCGACGACGGGTGGTCGTCCCCGGATCGCGCTTGGGGCCCGGCGTGCTGGGCGGCGGCGCCACCACACCGGCGGCCTCCGCGGCCTTCGCCATTTCCAGGGCGGCACCTGAGGCGATGAGATCGGCCATGCGCGCGAGCGCGGCGTCGACCTTGGCGCGCATCGGCGTCCCTTCCATCGTGCGCTCCTGCGCGTGCCGGTACTCCGGCTCGGCGTTGAACACGAGGCCGCGAAGCTCGAACATCTCGGCGCGAGCGTAGAAGACGTGCCAGTCTCCCGGGTCGGCCTTCTGGGCCTTCTCGAGCAAGGCCTCGGCCTCGGGCCAGAGCTGCTTGCGCGCGGCGATGCGGGCGCGCTCCACCATTGGCGCCGTGGCGCGTTCAACCAGCCCGGCCGCGTTCTTCAAGAGCCAGTTGGCGCGGTCGAGGTCGCCGCCGCGGTCGATGATGAGTCGCCCGAGGAACAAGTGCGCCCCGTAGTTCTTCTTGTCGGCCGCCACGGCGTCTTCGAGGAGCTTCTGCGCCTCGTCGAGCTTGGCCGCGTCGCCCTCGGCGGTCTCGATGAGGAGCGCGCCCAGTCGCGACATGTGCAGCGTGTTGTTCGGATCGAGGCGGCGGGCCTCGGCGAGGGCCTCGTGCGCCTTGTCGAAACAGTCGCGACCCATGCGCAGGTAGATCTCGCCGAGCAGCCCGTAGGTGTCGGGCATCATCGGCTCGAGCGCCATCGCTTCCTTGAGCACGGTGGCCGCGTGGTCGAGGCGGTTGGCGTCGGCGAGCAGGCCCGCGAGACGACGCTTCATCCGCGCGTTCTCGGGGAACGCGACGCAGCCGCGCTCCAGCACGGCGGCCGCCCCCTTACGACCACCCGCGCGCTCCGCGGCAAAGTCACACGCGGCGTGGAAAACCTCGGGCGTGGGATGCTTCTCGGCCACGGCGAGGGCGGCGAGCACCTCCTCGTTCTTGGCCTTGGTCACGGCGAGGAGCTCGGCCTTGAGCAGGTTGGCCTCGGTGTTGGCCGGGTCGGTGGCGAGCAACTCGACGAGCCGCTGCTGCGCGAGGTCGAAGCGCGGCTTGCGGCTGCGGATGAGCCCGCGGATGGCCTCGACCGCCGGGTCGTGGTCGGGGTGCGGCATGCGCGCGCGGTCGCGAGTGCGGTGCGCTTCGAACAGGAGGCGATTGCCTTCCTGGGCGAGTGCGAGCGCCTTCTGGCCCTTCTCCTTGCGCGAGGCGGCGATGTACTGGTTGCCGAGCGCCTCGCAGAGATCGAACAGCGTCGTTTCCTGGCGCGGCAGGGCCTCGGCCACGAGGCGGTGCACGTAGAAGGTGCGCTCGCGACCCTCGTCGGGCACCATGTCGAGCAGGCCCTTGCCCAGCAAGTTGAGCCGCGACTCGCGCTTCACGCCGGTGATCTCGGAGTCGGTGGCGGTGAAGGGCTGGCGGAAGTGGGCGAGCAGCGCCAGGTCGTGACGCTCCTCGTCGGTGAGCCCCTGGACCGTCTTCTGGATGCGCCGCTTCACCGCGTCGAGGTCGGCCACGTCGTCCATCTTGAGGAAGCGCGCCGACTCGAGGATCTCGTCGCGGGCCTCAGGGTCGCGCACGGCCACCGCGAACATGCGCGCGGCGAGCGGGTGACCGTGGATGCGGTCGGAGATCGGGCCGAAGTTCTCCCGGGGGAAGTCCTCCACGCGGTAGGCCTCGAAGATCTCGTGGAGCTCCTTGCCCTTCACGCCGCCGAGCGCGAGCACCGGCAGCGAGAGCCCCTCGCCCTCGCGGTAGAACCGAGGGTGGATGGTGCTGAGGAAGACGATGCGGGCCTTGTACTGGCCGGTGAGGAGCGCGCGCAGGAGCAGCTCGAAGCGCCCCTCGCGATGGAAGGTGCCGTCGCGACGCATCACCGCGTCGAGGCGGTCGACCACGAAGGTAACGTCCAGTTGGGCGAGGCTCTCCACCGCGAGCTGGGCGAGCGCGGACGGCACCGGGCGAGCGTCGGGCTTGTTCAACGCGTCGCCGAGGCGGCTGTCGCCGGCCTCCTTCGCGAGCACGGCGATGCGGGCGTAGAGCGAATCGGCCTCGGAACCCCAGCCCACCACGAAGTCGGGGACGCGGTTGGCCACGCCGCTCAGCGCCTTCTCCACCAGCCAGCGCTTGCCCACGCCCGGGGGGCCGGCCACCACCACCGGGCCGGTGGCGTGCTCGGCGAGGAAGGCCAGCTCGGCCTCCCGGCCCACGAAGGCGATCTTCGGCGCCGCAGACTTCTTCTTCGGGGCCTCGGGCGCCACCACCGCGACGGGGGCGGCGGTGGGCACCGGGAGCTTGAAGAGGAAGTCGCGGGGCTTGGACTTCTCGTGCTCGAGCTTCAGCGTGCGCAGGGCCGCCGGGAGCGCGAAGGGGTTGAAGGCGCGCGCCGCCACCACCAGGCGAGGCTTGTGCGCGGCGCCCTGGATGATGTTGGCCAGCTGGCCGAGGCCGATGCTGTCGGGGCCCTCGGCCTCCACCAGGCAGATCACGCCGCCTTCCTTGGTGGTGGCCGGCGCGAGGATGTTCGCGTCGAGCTTGGCCGCCGGGCTCGGCACGTCGCCCGAGAGCACGGTGGCCGGCACCTGCGGGCGGCGGCGAAGTTCGCCCAGCGTCTCGGCGTCTTGAAGCACCTTGCCGCCAAAGATGAGAACGCAGCGGCCCTCGTTGATCGCGGCTTCGACCCGGTTCATAAGCAGACCTCGTTACGAGAGGCCGGCGGCTAACCCCTGCGTGCGCCTACGGGTAGGCGGGGAACTCCACGCCGGCCGACTTCCCGCAGGTGCGGGCCACCTTCGCGTGGCGCAAGAGCGGCAGGTCGTGCTTGCTGTCGCCGATGGCGAA
>SXON01000072.1 GCA_005778355.1 Pseudomonadota bacterium
CGCCCACGGACCGATGCCCCTTGAGGCCGTCCATCCCCGCCGCCTTGGCCTCCTTCACGAAGCGCTCTTCGAGCTCCTCGCTGGGCAGCCGCCAGGTGACGTTCATCACCGAGCGACAGTCGCTCGCGGCGTGGGGCCGCCAGAAGCCGGTGCGGTCGAGCTCGCCGTAGAGCTCCCCCGCCTTGCCCTCGTTGCGGGCGATCATCGCGCTGAGGCCGCCGTTGGCCTCCATCCAGGCAAACACGCGCTCGATCACGTAGATGCCCACGCAGTTCGGCGTGTTGTAGAGCGAGCCCTCCTTGGCGTGCACCTTGTAGTCGAGCATCGCGGGCAGGCCCTCGGGCACCCGGGACAAGGCCCACGGCGACAGGATCACCAGCGTCACCCCGCTCGGCCCGAGGTTTTTCTGGGCGCCCGCGTACACCAGCTCGTGCTTTGCCATCTCGACGGGCACCCCCGCGATGTCGGAGGAGAGGTCGGCGACCAGCGGCTTGCCTTGCGACGATGGTGTGCGCTTGTACTCGGTGCCGTAGATGGTGTTGTTCGACGTGTAGTGGAGGTACACCGCCTCGTCGCGAACCGTGTACTCGTCGTCACGGGGGACGCGCTTGAAGTTGTTGGGCGCGTCGTCCCAGATTGCCTTGGCGTTGCCGATGCGCTTGGCTTCCTTCACCGCCTTCTGGGCCCAGGTGCCGGTCACCAGGTAGTCGGCGGCCTCGCCCGCGCGCAAGAGGTTGAGCGCCGTCATGTAGAACTGGAGCGAGGCCCCGCCCTGCAAGAAGAGCACGGTGTAGTCGTCGGGGACCGACAGGACGCGCTTGATACGGGCCACGGCGCTGTCGACCACCGCCTGGAAGGTCTTGCTGCGGTGGCTGATCTCCATGAGGCCAATGCCCGAGCCGTTGAGATCGAGCAGGTTGTCGCGGAGCTCTTCCACCACCGAGACGGGGAGCACGGCCGGGCCGGCCGAGAAGTTGTGCAGGCGAGCCATGGTCTACTCCTTGAGGGCGACCACGCTGGCCGCGAAGATGTTGGGCAAAGACTGGATCCGGGCGAGGGCGTCGTCGCCGACGGCGCCCTTGACGGCGATGCGCGCGCAGGCCGCCTCGCCGCCGCTGAAGATGATGTTCTGCATGTCTTCCACGTTGACGCCGCTCTCGCGGAGCACGCCGAGCACGCCCGCGAGCACCCCCACGCGGTCGGCGTGACGCACGACGAGCTGGTGCGTGGCCGGGGTGCGCGTGGCGAGGTTCACGCAGTTGGGGATGGGGGCGCCCTGCTTGTAGGCCGCCACGATGCGCACCACCTCCTCGCCCACCGCCTCCTCGGCCTCGTCGGTGCTGGCGCCGATGTGGTGGGTGCCGTACACCGAGGGGTGGCTCACGACGGGGTGGCTGTAGTCGGCTTGTCCCGCGCTGGGCTCGTCGGGGAAGACGTCGAGGCCCACCTTGAGTTTCTTCTCGTCGATGGCGCGCAAGAGCGCGTCGTGGTCGACCACCTCGGCTCGCGCGGTGTTCACGAAGATCGCACCCGACTTCATCGCGGCAAACACGCTCTCACCGATGCGCCCACGCGTCTCCTTGGCGAGCGCCAGGTGCACGCTCACGGCGTGCGCCCCAGCCACGGCGGCCTCAGGCGTGTCGGCACGCGCCACGCCCATGGCGGCCGCGGCCTCTGCGGTCAGTGACCTTGACCACGCGGTGACAGACATGCCGAGCGCCTGCGCCCGCTCGATGAACTCGCGGCCAATTTGTCCCGTCCCGAGCACCGCGATCCGGCGTCCGTTGAGCCCACGGGCGCTGCCGAAGGCCTTCTTGTCCCACTTGCCCTCGCGCAGGCGGTTCACGTTGTCGGGGATGCGGCGGTCGCAGGCCAGGAGCAAGCCCACCGCGAGCTCCGCCACCGCGATGGCGTTCTTACCTGGGCAATTGGCCACGTACACCCCGCGCGCGCTGGCGGCGCCGAGGTCGATGGTGTTGACCCCGGCCCCGGCGCGGATCACGAGGGAGAGTGCCTTGCCCGCGCCGATATCGGCGCCGGTCACCTTGGTGCTGCGGACGATTACCACCTCGGGGTCGAGCGCCGCCACCTTGGCGGTGAGGGCGGCGTCTTTCGCGGTGGGATCGACGGTGACGACGCCGCCGAGATCCTGGAGTCGCCCAGCCACGAAGGGGGCGAGTTTGTCGACCACGAGGATGCGCACGCTGGCTCCGGGGGCTCGCCCATGTATGCCGCCCGGCCGCCGCGCCCAACCGTCACCTTGCCGAGTCGGGAATGTGTCCCGTGCGACAAGACGCCACGGCGCACCGGGTGGTACCATCTCCTCGTGGCGCGAGTTCTACTGGTCGACGCCGGGGAGCTTTCCCGGCGAGCCTTGCATCGCGTGCTCGACAGCGGCGGGCACGTCGTGGAGGCCACGGCCGACGCGGCGGGCGCGAACGCGTCGCTCGAGAGCCGCGATTTCGACCTCGCCCTGGTGAGCGACGACGTCGAGGGCGGCGGGCTCGAGTTTCTCGTGCGCCTGCGCGATCGCCGACCGAAGGTGATGCGGATGTTGCTGGTGAGCCCGGCAAAACGCGAGGCCGCCATCGTGGCGGTGAGCACCGGCCTCGCGCATCGGAGCCTCGCGCGGCCCTTCCAGGCCGAGGCCCTCGATCGGGAGATCGGCGTGCTGCTGGAGATGGCCGAGCACATCCGGCAGGCCGTATCGTCGCAACCCGAGCGGGAAAGCGCGGAACGGCTCTTCCGGGAGTGCCTGGATGGCCAGCGCCTGGCGCTCGCTCGCCAGCCCATCGTGTCGGTTCGCGACTCGGAACTATGCGCGTACGAGCTACTCCTCAGGAGCCGTCACCCGGTGTTGCGGGGACCGCTGGAGATCCTCGACGCCGTGGAGCGCTGCGACCGGGTGGCCGACCTCGGTCGCGCCGTCAACCGGCTCGCGGCGGGGCAGATCGCCGCGCTGCCCGCCTCGGTCGCCGTTTTTGTCAACACTCATCCAGCGCAGTTCGCCGACGACCAGGTGCTGGCGACCTTCGAGCCACTGTTGCCCTTCGCGTCGCGCGTGGTGCTGGAGATCACGGAGCGGGCCCCGCTGTCCGACTTCCACGGCGCCGAGCAGGCGCTGCGCGACCTCACCGCGCTCGGCTTCCGCATGGCGGTCGACGACATCGGCAGCGGCTACAACTCGCTAGCGGTCCTGGCCGAGCTGCAGCCGGCGTACATCAAGGCCGACATGAGCATCGTGCGCCGCGTGCACGAAGATCCGCGTAAGCAGCGGCTCATTCACTTGCTGGGGAGCTTCGCCAGCGCGACGGGGGCCGAGCTCATCGCGGAGGGCGTGGAGAGCGTCGAGGAGCTCGAGGCCGTCGCCCGGTATGGGGCGCACCTGGTCCAGGGGTTCCACATTGGGAAACCGCTGGTGGAGTGGGACGACTAAACAGGTTCGCGTCGCAACGTAGTCAACGGCGGGGCGGGGGAACGGGAGTCGAGCATCGTGGCTCGAGTCTCGACGGTCGGCGCTCGGGATCGAACCTCGACCTCGAACCTGGACCTCGAACCTTGACTCTCGGGCTCGGCGTCCGGCCGGAGGCCTCGCTGGAGCACGCATTCGATCGCGAGAATCTCGATGTCTACAAGCTCGCGCTGGAGGTCGCCCGGGCATGTCCCGCCCTGAAGATCGCCGTTGGCCGGGCGCACCTCCGCGATCAGCTTCAACGCGCGGCCGGCTCGGTGGTGCTCAACATCGCGGAGGGCCGGGCGCGGGGTGGCGATGCGGGCCGCGACCACCACCGGATCGCGGCAGGGTCAGCGGCCGAGTCCTGTGCCGCCCTCGACCTGGTGGGCACGGCGGAGGCGGCGGACATGGCCGGCCACGACGGTGGGATCAGCCTGGAACGCGGCGAACGCGGTTCGGGGGGCCGCGTCGCGGTGGGCGGGCGCGGCCTGGTACCGGGGTGCCCGCCACGTCGTTGAGCATCGCGCGCGAGCGCACCCACACATCCACCTTCCCGGCGTTCCGAGCATCCTCTGCGAAGGCGTCCCGAGCGATGATCGCGGCGGGCGTGCGCCGCCCCGGGGGGGATCGCCTCTCCGTTCCGGCTGCGGGCCATCGCGACATCCTCTTCCGAGGCACCAATTGCCCACGCCACCATCGACGCGCCAAGGATGGCTGCGCCTGGTCGCGAACCTGTCTAGTCGTCGTCCTCTGGCTCGTCGTCACCCACGGCCGGCCTTCCGGCGCCTCCGAGAACGCCCAGATCGCGACGACGAGGACCAACCACTCGACGGTCGCCAGCCCCAGGAGCAAACGCCGATGGCAACGTAGGATGCGTGGGACTCGCCGCGGGGGCCCGGAGCGAAGCGCCCCGAGCGCGCCCGCCCGCCGCGAGGTCACCGGGCGATCCGCCCCAGCACCCACTCCGCCAGCTCGCTGTACTGCTGAGCGGCGCGGCTGTCGGGGTCAAACGCATAGATGTCGCGACCCTCGATCTGCGCCTTCTGCAGGGCCACGTCCGCGCTCACATGCACCGGCGAGAGCAAGTCGCCCCAGTTCTCGCGGAGCATCTCGCCGATGGTGGCATTGGTGGCAACGCTGCGCTGGTCGACCCGGGTGAGGACGAGGCCGAGCACGTCGAGCTTGGGGTTGAGCGCGCCCTTGATCTGCTCGACAGCGCCCATCAGGCCCTCGACCCCCGACACGGCGAGCACGGCCGGGTTGCAGGGGACGAGCACGCAGTCGGCGGCCACCAGCCCGTTGAGCGTGAGGTTGCCGAGGTTCGGGGGACAGTCGAGCAGGATCACGTCGTAGTGGGTGCGCGACACCTCGATGAGGCCGCGCAGCACGAGTTCCTTGCCAATGCGCGTGGACAGGCGGTTCTCGGCGCGCGCCAGCTCGGGACAGCTCGGCGTGACCTCGAGGTTCTCGATGCGTGTGCCGACGGCGATCTCGGCCACCTCCATCGTGGTGGGCTCCTCGAGCAGCTCCGCGAGCGAGCCCCCGCCCACGTTGAGCATCGCGCGCAGGGCGAGCGACACGTGCGACTGCGCGTCCAGATCAATCACCAGCACCCGCTGGCCATAGAAACGCGCCAGCGCCGCCGCGAGCGACACGGTGGTGGTGGTCTTGCCCACGCCGCCCTTCTGCGCGGCCACGGCGATCACCTTGGCTTGAGCGTCGCCCGGGGCGAGCGACTTGGCCGCACGACGCGGCGCCATCGAGGCCCCGCCACCGAGCGACACGCGCGCGCCGTTATGCACCGGCCGCGCCCCGGATGGCCTCGGTGCGGAGCTCCACGTACTGCGGACCCACGCCGCGGGCACGTCGCAACAGACCCGCCATCATCAGTTCGCGGTCGACGCTCGGCTCCTCCAGGAGCGGCTCGCCCTTCATCAGCTCGTGAAGGCGGTCGGCCGCCTCGGGGAGGCGCATCACGCCGTGCACGGCGCCACGCAGCTCGTCGGCCACCGGGCCCATCGCGCGGAGCATGTCTTCCGGCGCCGAGGGGAAGGCCCCATCGACGGTGCCCTGTCCCAGGGCGGCGACGACGGCCGGCACGCCGCCGGAGAAGCGGGCGGCCTTCTCGAGCAGGCGAGGCGGGATCGCGCCTACCTGCATCACCAGCGACACGGCGGCCTCGGCCTCGCCCATGTCGGAGAGCTCGATGCGGGCGGCGTTGCCGACGTCTAGGGCGGGCGTGTCGACGCTCCCGGCGAGGAGCACCGTGCAACGACGTTCGTCGCGACAGCGTTCGGAGTAGCGCGCCCACACCAGGGCGAGGTCTTCCAGCACGTCGACCGGCAAGTGCTCGCAGGAGTGGGCGAGCAGGGCCACCGGGTAGGGCGCCTCGGTGTGGGCCTCGTCGAGCATCTGCTCGGCGGCGTAGTAGAAACCACGGCGATCCACCACCAGCGGCAAGGGACGCCCCTGCCAGCCGGGATTGGCGAGGTCGCCGATCACCCGCAGGATGAAGTTCCAGGCCTCGGGGTTGCTGCGCCCCATCAGCGGGCGGAAGGACACGGTGCGGCAGCCCACGCTGGGCTCGCCCACGGCGAGGTCGAGGGCGATGTCTTCGAGGAAACCCTGGGGCACCGACCAGCGCGGCGTGAGCATCGCCACCGGTTCGAGCCGTCGCAAGTTGGTGCGTACCCGGCGTGCCGTGCGGGCCCGAATCGCCTCCTCCTGGTACACCAGGTCGGTGTCGAAGGTGGCGCCCTGCTTGGCGCGCCAGAAGTCCATGCGGCGGGAAACGGGGTTCACGATGAGGACAGTACGGAGTTTCTATTGGCCTGTCAAGAGTGAGGATCCAGCTTTCGACGAGCGGTGGCCCCGCAGCCGCCGTCGCGTGACGTTGCGCCATGCACGACTACGCCGACATCGACGCCACCGAGTGTGCCCGCCGTGTGCGCGAGGGCGAGGTTTCGCCTGCTGAGCTCTTGGACACGGCCATCGCCGCTGTCGAGAAGGTGAACCCGGCGCTCAACGCCGTGGTGCACCGGATGTACGAGGAGGCCCGCGCCGCAGCGCCCTGCGACGGCCCCTTCCGCGGCGTGCCCATGGTGGTGAAGGACTTCGACGGCTTCGTGAAGGGCGTTCCCTTCACCGCTTCCTGCCGCTTCCTCGAGGGCTTCGTGCCCGACCACGACGCGGCGGCGATCGCCCGGCTTCGCCGTGCCGGCTTCGTCTTTCTCGCCAAGACCAACTGTCCCGAGCTCGCGATCCTCGGCACCACCGAGTCGGCGTGGCGCGGCCCGGCGCGCAACCCCTGGAACCCCGACCACTCCACCGGCGGCTCCTCGGGCGGCTCGGGGGCCCTGGTGGCCTCACGCGCGGTACCGGTGGCCCACGGGGGCGATGGCGGTGGCTCGCTGCGCATCCCGGCCAGCGCCAACGGGCTCGTGGGGCTGAAGTGCTCGCGCGGACGCATCAGCCTCGCGCCCGACAGCGGCGAGGGCTGGGGCGGCTACGTGCAATGGGGCGTGCTCACACGTTCCGTTCGCGACACCGCGGCGCTGGTCGACGTGATGAGCGGCCCCGAGCCCGGCGACCCCTACGCGGCGCCCCCCTTGTCGCGACCGCTCGCCGACGAGGTCGGGGCCGACCCGGGGCGCCTGCGCGTGGCCTACTCCACCCGTTCGCTCTTTGGTCGCGACACTGACCCCGAGTGTCGCGCCGCCGTGGAGAAAACCGCCCGCCTGCTCGCCGATCTCGGGCACGAGGTGGAGGAGGCGGCGCCAGAACTAAGTCGCGACGCTCTCGTGCACGCATATCTGGCGCAGGTGGGCGCAGGCGTGGCCGGCGAGATCGCCGACTTCGAGCGCTGGACCGGCAAGACCGCGCGCTCGGGTGATTTCGAGCCGTCCACGTGGTTCCTGAAGCAAGTGGGCGACATCATCGGCGGGGTGGAGCTCCTGCACGCCCGGGAGACGATCCAGGCCGCCGGTCGCACCCTCGGCGCCTTCCACGCCCGTTACCACCTGTGGCTCTTGCCCACGCTCGCACACCCGCCGGTGCGCATCGGACAGCTCGGGCTCAAGCCGGCCGAGAAGTTCGGCCTGGGTGTCTTGCGCGCTCTCCCCTCGGCAGCGGTGATTCGCACCGTGCTCGCCCAGCTCGCCGCCAACAACTTCGAGCGCACGCCCAACACCCAGCTCTTCAACCAGACCGGCCAGCCCGCGATCAGCCTGCCGATGCACTGGTCGGCCGACGGCCTGCCCATCGGCGTGCAGCTGGCCGCGGCCTATGGCGACGAGGCCACGCTCGTGCGCGTGGCGGCGCAGCTCGAGACCGCCGCGCCCTGGGCGGGACGCAAACCGGGGGTCGTGGCGGGCTAGGTACGCGAGATGCGCGCTCCGCCCGCCCTCGGCAACCCGCGTCGCCTCGCGCGGGTGATCGACGCGGTCTTCGCGGGCACGCGGCGCCCGGCCCAGATTGCGCGCCTGCTCGACCTGGAGGTGCGGGTGGTGCGCGCCTACCTCGCCCACGCCGCCTGGATGGGCCTGCTCGTGGAGCCCACAGAGACGCGGCTCACCGCGCTCGGGCTCGCCTTCGCCGTGGCCGGGAACAAGCGCCCGCACGTGCTCGCCGAGGCGCTGGCCGCGCACACGGTGCTGTCGCGACTTCCCGTTGACTTGCGGGCGGCTGTCGCGACACTAGAGAATGAGGACCTCACGCGTCGCGACGCACGCGCGATCCTCCGGCTCGCCGCAGCCGCGCGGCGTCCCCGGGCGAGCGCGGAGGGGCCCGAGCAGCTGCACCTCGCCTTCGCCGGGCCGGTCTCGCCCCGCGCCCTGCCGCTCGGCGCCGAGCACGCCGACGACAGCCTCGACGTCTACGCTGTCCTCCTCCGCGCGCTCCTGGAGCACGGCGAGCTGCGACTCAACACCATCCGCGGCCTCTTCGACGAGGCGGGGGCACCCGAGGCCAACCTCGGTGGCTACGTGGCGCTGGCGGTGCGGCGGGGCGACGCCACACGGCTGGGCGACGCGGTGGTGGTGACGCCGGGGGCGGTGTCCCGCGGCGACCTCGCCGAGAGCGTGGTGTCGATTGCTCTCTCCGACCCCGACTTCCGGGCGTGGCTCGGCGATGGGCGCACCGAGTCGCGACGCTGCGCGCGCTGGGGGCGTCGGCTTTTCGGGACGGAAGCGCCGTCGGCCGCGCTTCCCCGGCTCCTCTTCGGGCGGCGGCTCGAAAGCGTGCCCCTCGCCGGCGAGACCATGGGCGAGCTACCCGCGGAGAAGGGGGCTTTCCTAGAAGTGTCGGGCGAGCGACTCGCCTTCGCGATTCCAGCCTCGGTGCTCGCGCTCGGCGGGGGCATTCACTGGGTGCACGAGGCCTGGCGCCCGCAGGTGCAGCAGGCGAGCAGCACGCGCCCACCCTCGCCGCTCGACGCCCGGGCGCTGGTGCACGGTGGACTCTTCGCCCCCGGCGTGCCCTTGCCGAGGAATATCCCCGACCTCTTGAGCCTCAGGCTCCGCGCGGTGCGCTCGGTCCCCGCCTTCGCCCTCCTCGTGGGGGCGGGCCTCTTGCACCGTCGCCGCCTGCTGCGCCTCCGCCCCCGGGGCGACCGGCTCTGGGTCGACCTCCCGGGGCGCGACAGCATCGACTTCGACACGCTGGTTCGTCGTCTCGCGCGCTCGCGCGGCTGGCTCTACTGCCGTGCCCCCGGGCGGCCCCGGTGGACCGAGATTGCCGAGGCCGCCGGCCAGCTCGGCTTGCTCTCCCGCGCGCGGGAGCTGTGGGCGCTCGACGAGGCGCTCTACGTCCGGCTCGGCCACGATCCCGAGCACCACGAGCTCTTTGACCGCCTGGCGCCCCTTTGCGACGCGCTCGAGCGCGTCCTGGGGCCCTGATGGCACGGCGGAAGCCCAGCCCGCCGGCGCTGTTTGCCGAGCCCGCGCCGCCCTCGGGCACGCTGGTCTTCGTGTACGACCGCAAGCAGTTCACCGGCGCGGCCGAGGGCTGGATCAATCACAACCGCGAACGTCCCGCCTTTGCCCGGGGGAAACTCTACCGAAACTCCAAGGGACAGCTCGCGCTCCGTCCCGTGGTGGGCGGGCCAGAGGTGCGCGGGGCGGTGGTGGAGGTGGCCCCGGAGGCGCTGGCCGTGCTGGACTTCGTCGCCAGCGGCGGCGGCACGCTGTGTCGCCAGCGCATCGCGGTGTCGGTCAACCTCCACATGGTCGAGGCGGAGGCCTGGGTGCTCGGGGAGGAGACGGGGTGGCGCGTGGCGCGGGCTCGGGGCTAACGCTGCTCCTCGGGGGCCAGTGCCCAACTCAGGGACTCGTAAGCGTGTTTTATCCGTTCACTACGGATGTCCCGGACCAGGCGTGCAGCGATACGTTCGATCGAGACAATCCGGCCGTTCCGGACGCCCCACTCGACGGCCGAGATCAGGCTCATCACCTGGTTGTCACTGAGCAACCGCCAGTTCTCCGGCTCCGTCAGCGCTTCGAGGTCCTCGGGCTGGTAGACGACCTGGTAGGCGCCGCTGCCTCCCGCGTCGCCGATCACCGGGCCATCGCAAGTGGGCCACGCCAGCTCGGCCCGCCCGCCTCGGACGACAATGGCATGCGGCGGGCCGCCAAGCGCCTGCACCACGACCGGGAACGGTCCCTCAAACGGTGCATTCTCGACCCTGAGCGAGAGGTGTAGCTTGGGCTCCTCGCCGCACTCTCGCGAATAGGTCAGCACCGGCACAACGGTTCCCGTTGACAGCGTGCGCAGCACCTCCCCCGTCGGCAGGCCCGGCTCGGACGCGTCGAGAGAGGCGAGAAAGCTCACCGTGTCAACCTGCCCGCCCGCGTGCTTTAGCGCGTACGCCCGCACTGCGTCCCGGAGCGCAGTGGCACGGCCTGTCGCGACCGTCCACCAGTCGTCAATCGCACAGAAGACCGCCCCAGTGTCCCACATCGCCGGGCCAGCGAACTCGGCGCTGCCTTGGTCGCCGGGCCAAGGATCGCCACGCAACGGGCGCTTCCGCTCCAGGAAGCCCTCCCGTAGCAAGGGGCAGGCGTCACCCCCCGCAGCCCGCCGCACCGCGTACCAGTCCGCGATCCCCCGATTCACCCAAGCCTCTTCCCAGGTCGCTGGGAGTAGGCTGACGCCGTACCACTGGTGCACGAGGGCGTGGTCAAACACCAGCCCCATGTGCTCTACCTGCGCGTAGACCCACTGGTACGCGAAGGGGGCAATGACCGGCGTCAGGCCCGGAGTCTCGAGCGTCAGCCAACCGTTGGAATCCTCGACAACGACGACGTCGAGCTTGTTGCCCGGGAAAGGTGCACCCGTCCAGTCCTCGAAAGCCGCGAGCGACGCCGCAGCCTGCTGCGCGAAAGGGCTCAGATCCCAGTCCAGGGTCGAGTGGACGGCCAGCGGGATGTGATTCCGGCCGGCAGGGCGCCGGTCGATCACCGGGTAACGACCGGCTGCGACGGCCACGAGATGGGCCGGAAGCGGGACGGTCGTCGCGAACCGCGCGATGCGGCGTGACCCCTCGTTCCGGATCTCGTTCACCAGCGCGTTGCTCAGCAAGGTGTCGCCGGCGCCCGCCTCGAGCGTGATCGTCCACGGGATTCTCCAGCGCAAATCGTCGAATGACGGAAATGGGTGACGCCTGCCCTGCGGCTCGAAGCGGCCAAGCAGGAGCCGACGACGGGGGAGTTTGTGACCGGCGATGCCCCCGCGGACAATGGTCCTGTGAAAGGTGAGGGCCACCGAGTGACGCCCCTCTGGGAGGTCACGCCGAGAGCGCACAACCAGCTTCCGCCCGCGCCGCGAGGAAGGCGTAGTGTTGCCGTCCACGCGCACGGATGTGACCCACAAGCCGTCGTCGGCATCCAGCTCGATGTCGCGACAAGGCGCGAGGCACTCGATCGTGTAGGTGACCGTCCCCGACAGGGCCACGGGCGCACGCCACGACAAGTACAGCTCCGCCGCCACCGGCTTCACCGTGTCGTCCGCGCGTGCCGGTAGCCCCACCAGCACGAGCAACCACCCCAGGCTCGCGACCTTCACCCCGCGAGTATACACGCCCCCTCCCTGCCGGAGGCCGCCCGTGAACGAGATCCCCTGGGTGCCCTGGAGCGACGCCGCCTTCGAGCGCGCGCGACGCGAGAACCGGCCGGTGCTCCTGCACATCGGCGCCACATGGTGCCACTGGTGCCACGTGATGGACGTGAGCACCTACGCGCACCCCGAGGCCATCCGTCTCGCGCGCGAGCGCTTCGTGTGCATTCGGGTCGACACCGACCACCGCCCCGACATCAACGAGCGCTACAACCAGGGCGGCTGGCCCACCTGCTGCGTGCTCGACGCGGACGGCGAGGTGCTCGTTGGTCGCCTGTACATGCCGCCCCACGAGCTGATCCCGCTCCTGGAGAGCACCTCCACGCCGGGGCAACGCTGGGTGATCGGCAAGGCCGAGCCCGAGGCGATGCCGACGCTCCCGGTGGCGGTGGAGGACATCTGGGCGCACGTGAAGAAGGGTTTTGACCCCTGGCACGGCGGCTTCGGGGAGCTGGAGAAGTTCCCGCACGTGGGCACCAACGAGTGGATCCTCGACCGGAAGCAGCGCGGGGCCAACGACGAGGGCATGCTCCAAAAGACGCTCGACGCGATGGCGGCGCCAGGGCTCTACGATCCAGTAGACGGCGCCTTCTTCCGCTACGCCACCCGCGACGACTGGCAGGTGCCCCACTACGAGAAGCTGCTCGACGACAACGCGCGCCTTCTGCGACTCTACGCGCGTGCCGGGGTGCACGACGAGGTGGTGGCGGGCACGGTCACCTGGCTCTTGCGTCACCTGTGGACGGGCAAGGGCCTCGCCGGGAGCATGGACGCCCACGAGGACTTCTACTGCAGCGACGAGCACGCCGTCGGCCCCGGCGGCTGGGGACGCGCCGAGGGTCACCCGACCATCGATCCGGGGGTGTACTCGGGTTGGAACGGGCTTGCCGTCACCGCGCTTTTCCGGGCCTCCGCTCGACTCGGTCGACCAGGACTCGCCGGCCTCGCGCGCATGATCATGGAAGTGCTGGCGACGCGCGTGGATGCCGACGGTGCCGTGTCGCGACTCGAAGGCGGCACGAAGGGCTTGCTGGAGGACCAGGCCCTGGTGGCCGAGGCCGCCGTCGCCTGTGGCGCCTGGACGGGGGACGCCAGTTGGCTCGATCTGGCCGGGCGATGTCTGGGCTGGGCCGACCGGAACTTGGGGCTTCCATCCGGCTACCGCGACGTGGTGGAGGGCGGCGTGGGTGCCCTGCGCCAGGCGCGGCGACCTTTGCTCGCCAACGCGGCGCTGGGCGAGGCGGCGTGGCAGCTGTTCGCGCTCAACGGCGACCCCGCCCACCGCGCCATCGCCGAGCACGCACGCGACGGGGCGCTTGCCGAGGCGGTGCGCTACGGCTTCATGGCTGCGCCCGCCGCGGCGCTCGCCGAGCGGATGGCGCGCCGCCCGGTAGTGGCCAAGAGCAACGGTCCCGCCATGCGCGACGCGCTCTGGAACGCCCCCGATCCCGATCTCATCGTACGGCTCGTGTCCGACGGCACGCCCCCTGGCACGGCGCTCGCCTGCTCGGCCACCGCCTGTGCTCGCCCCTCCACCGACGTGGCCGAGGTGTTGCGGCACGCGGCCTCGCTCCGATAGGCCCTGCCGATGAAGCCGGTCAAGTCTCCCTACACCAAGCGCCAGTTGCTCGTGTGCTTCAACAGCCGCGACCCCTCCACCGGCAAGCCCTCCTGCGGCATGAACGGCAGCGCCGCGCTCCGCGACTACCTCAAGAAGACGGTCAAGGAGCGCGGGCTCAAGGGCGAGGTGATCGTCACCGGCACCGGCTGCATCGACATCTGCCCCGCGCACGGCTGTGCCGTGGCCTTCCAGCCCGAGGGCGAGTTCTTCGTGTCGGAGACGACGGAGGAAGCGGGGGAGGAGTTGATTCGGTATTTGACGAGGTAGGCGGGAGGCGGGAGGCGGGAGGCTGCGCCCGCGATCGCCAAGAGGCGAGCCCTTCGCTGACGCGGGGGTTGGGTCGACAAGGCGAACGGCCCTCCGAAGTGCCGGCGGTATCGCGGGAAGTCCGGAGGGGCGACGCCGGGGGGGCCGGGACCCTCGTCGTGAGCGGATGGCACTCGAGTGCACACCGTCGCAAGCGATGGGCGACTGAGTGCACAAGTTGGCACGCGGGACCGAGGTCGAGGCCTCGTCCGGAGACCGGCACCACCGAATAGTCGGCGTTTACCCGTTGCCGTACCCATGACGTCCAGCTCACAGCGCGACCAGATGCGCATTCAAGCAGCGAGCGCTCACGACGATGTGCATTCAAGCAGCTACCGCTTGCGACGCCCCGCGTCGGTGAGGCGCGCCACATGGGGTCTCGCGAGACTCACCAGGTGTGTCGGCAGCAAAGAGAGGCGCCACCAGCCCCCGACAATTTCGACCCCAGCCAGAGGTCGAGGCCCCGCCCGGCCCGATCGCAGCGGGGTCGAGCCGACGTGATCGAGGTGCCCGGAATCTAGGTGGGGAGGCGGGTGGTGCCCCTGGCGCGCCCCATCGCGGAGCGCAGCGCAGTCGATGGGGACGCCAGGGGCGACAGGCCCCGCCGGCCGAAGGCCGTCTAGAGAACTTCCGGGTACCGGATCGCCTGGAGATGGGGGGTCCCGCGTCGCGACACAGGGCCGGGCGGGGCCGTCCCGCAGGGAAGGCGGGGCCGTCCCGCAGGGAAGGCGGGGCCGTCCCGCAGGGAAGGCGGGGCCGCCAAAGGGAACGAGAGGGAGCCGTCCCCAGGCGGGCTCAGAGCCGCCGATGCCTCGCCACCGGCATCGCCGCCCGGATGTCCCGTACCCGCGTCACGTCGATCTCCGCGAGGGCCATCCCCGGTCCATCGGCGCACTCCGCCAGGATGGTGCCCCACGGGTCGACCACCAGCGAGTGACCGTAGCTCTGTCGCCCGTGCCCGTGCGCACCCTCCTGCGCGGGCGCCAGCACGAAGCACTGCGTCTCGATGGCACGCGCGCGGAGGAGCACATGCCAGTGGTCGCGACCGGTGGTCATCGTGAAAGCCGAGGGCACGGAGATGAGCTCGGCGCCAGCATCGACGAGGTGCCGGTACAACTCGGGAAACCGAAGGTCGTAGCAGATCGAGAGACCGAGGCGCCCGACGGGCGTGTCGACCACCACCACGTCGCGACCGGGCGCCACGTGCGCCGACTCCGCGTGGCGTGTGCCATCGGGAAGGTCGATGTCGAAAAGGTGGATCTTGCGGTAGTGGGCCACCAGCTGGCCGCGTTCGTCGAAGAGCAACGACGTGTTGTAGCAGTGCGAGTCGTCGCAACGCTCGGCCACCGAGCCCACCAGCAGCCACGTGCGATGCCGCGCCGCGATCTCGCCGAGACGGCGATGGGTCGGCCCATCGAGGGGCTCGGCACGAGCCACCTTATCGGCGGGGGTCGACAGCATCGTCGTATTTTCTGGTGTCGCGACAAGAACCGCACCGCGAGCCGCAGCGCGAGCCACGCGCGCGTCGAGCTGGGCCAGGTTGTCGTCCACGTTGCCCGTGGATCGCATCTGCACGCACGCGACCAGCGCCATCCGGGGGTGCTATCCTGCGCGTTCGGAGAGTCCCGGGATGAGCCTCATCGTGCTCCTGGCGGCGTGCCAGAACGACCTGAGCGTGAAGACCTTCAACGAGGGCCCGCGCGCGAGCATCCAGTCACCGCCCGACGGCTCCTCCGCCGAGGAAGGCACGATCGTCGAGTTCATCGGCGCCGTCACCGACGACAAGACGCCTGGAAACGAACTTTTCGTGATGTGGTCGAGCGACATAGACGGCGTCCTGCAAGACGACAAGCCGGCCGACGTGGGCGGCACCACCACCTTGGCCACGGCCAACCTCACCGTGGGCAACCACGTGATCACCCTGACCACCGGCGACGACGAGGGCGAGCAAGCCGAGGCGTCGATCGTGATGACCATCCTCGACGTGCCCGACGCGCCGGAGATCACGGTGATCCACCCGGCGGAAGGCGAGTCCTCGCAGGAGGGCGCTGACTTCCGCTTCGTGGTGCAGGTGTCCGACGAGCAAGACCCGCCCGAGGCCTTGCTCTTGTCGTTCACGCTGGAAGATGGCACCGAGTTCTGCGCCCCGACCGCCGACGCCACCGGGCTCGCCGAGTGCGAAGCCTCGCTCCCGGGCGGCACGCAGCACCTCTTCTTCACCGTCACCGACACCGCGGAGTTCAGCGAGTCGGAGGAGGTGTACTTCGTCGTTACCCCGGGCACCCAGATCGACGACGACGGCGACGGTTGGACCGAGGAGATGGGCGACTGCAACGACGACTACGAGCTGGCCTACCCGGGCGCCACCGAGATCGAGGACGCCTACGACAACGACTGCGACGGCAACGTGGACGAGGGCACCGCCGCCTTCGACGACGACGGCGACGGCTACTCCGAGAACGACGGCGACTGCGACGACACCACGGTGAACACCGGTCCCGACGCCGAGGAGAGCTGCAACGGCATCGACGACAACTGCGACGGCACCGCCGACACCGAGAACAGCATCGGCTGCTCCGCGTACTACTACGACTACGATGGCGACGGATACGGCTCGGCGAGCGTGGCCTCCGAGTGTCTCTGCGCAGCCGACGGCTACTACCGCTCGGGCTACGACAACGACTGCTACGACTACAACGACCAGGCCTCGCCGGCCGCGTCGGTCTACAACACCAGTCACCGCGGCGACGGCAGCTACGACTGGAACTGCGACAGCACCGAGACGAAGTACTACCCCTCGGCGGGCGGCTGCGGCTCCTGGCCCGGCTGCACCGCGACCGTGGGCTGGGACGGCTCGGCCAAGTCCTGCGGGGAGAGCGGAAACTACATCAGTAGCTGCGACATCGACTGGTTCTCCTGCGAGGAGAACACCTCGTCGGTCACTCAGCCGTGTATCTGATCTTCGCGACGTAGCAGCCGGCCGACGAACAAGAGCGCCACGGCGCCCATGATCACGCCGGTCCACAACGTGGCGGAGCGGATGAGCAGCGCAGAGGCCACGATCTCGCCCTCGGGAAGCCCCAGCAGAGTCTCCGGCAGGGCCACAAGGGCGCCGTCGGCGAGGAAGAGCCCGCCGGGCGCCGCGCCACCCACCACCGTGGCGAACGCGTAGATGAAGCTCGACACCCCGAGGCCCACCTGCCGGTCGAAGCCCAGCCACACCAGCTGGTAGCCCCAGCACTCCGCGAACCACGCGGCGATCGACACCACCAGCGTGACGAAAAACGGCCAGGGGCGCAGGCAAGCGCGCAGCGCCCGATACATCTCCTCGAGCTTGTGACCCACGCGCGACAGCAGGGGCAGTCGCGACAGGACACCGAGAATGGCGAGGGACAGCCCCTCGTGCATCAAGACGGCGACGCCGAGGGCGCAGGCGCCGATGGTGCCGTACACCAGGAACGCCTGGTCGGCCGCGAAGCGCGACACCGACACCGCCGCGATGATCAGCGTGGCGAAACCATCCGTCAGCCGCTCGGCCACCAGCGCGGGAAAGGTCGTGGCCATCGGCACGCCGGTGCGCTCGCGCACCAGGTAGGGCTTGAGGATCTCGCCGGCCTTGGCGGGGCTGATCACCATCGCAAGGCCCGCGATGAATACCAGCAAGTTGTCCTTGAGACTGATTTGCGCCCCAAGGCGCTGCACCAGCCAGTGCCATTTCAGGAAACGAAGCCAGTAGTTCACCAGCGTGAGCAGCACCGCCACCCAGAACCAGCGCCACTGGAAGGCCACCAGCGCGTCGCCCACCTCGGCGAAGCCAGCCCAGGCCGACACGCCGACGAAAACCAGGGCCGCGAGCGCGATGGCACCCGCGAACCAGCCGCGGAAACGATGGATGAGCTGCGTGGCGTCGGAGGGAGGGCTAGACACGGCCACGCGGCCTATCGCGCGAGTTGGTAGAGGCGCAGGTCGGGCCCCATGCGCGCGAAGTGACGGAAACCCGCCACCGGCATGTAGAAGCAATCCTGCTGGTCGAAGCGCGCAGCGCCCGGTGAGCGGCGAGCCGAGGCCTCGTGCACGAGCTCATAGCGCTCGTCGACCAGCCGCTGGATCTCGGGAGGCACCGACGAGTAGAACTCGAGGGGCGAGGCCTCGATCTCGATGTAGGCCGGGGGGCTGGCGCTGAGCGCCGCGAGGTCGAGCTGGGACGCGAAGTCGATCCCCTCCTTCCGCACGAAAAGAACGTCGTAGGCGGGACGTTCAGCCTCGTAATACCTCAGATCGTCCGGCTTGCGGAACCCCGCGCTGTCGGCCCGGCCGCGCTTGGCCTCGTACTCGCGCGTGTTGTTGGCCACGTTGCGCTGCACCATCGGCGCCCCCGTGTAGGCCCCGGCGTGCACGATCACGCTGTCGGTCGGCACGTTGGCCTCGATCCAGGCGCCCATCTCACTCCGCGTGTCGCCCGCGAGAAAGAGGCGATCCGCATGGAGGCTCGAGTAGAGCGGCACCGCCGCCACCAGGGCGAGGTTGAGCACGGCACCCGCCGGTCGACTACGCCGCGCCAGCGCCGAGAGGGCCTGACCGGCCCCCATGCACAGGAAGGGCACGACCGGCAGCATGTACCGGAAGAAGGCCGTTTCACCCCGCCCTATGGCGAGGAAGTACAGGACCGGGAAGCCATAGATCACCCCCGCGCGCAGCCCGTGGCGGCGGAAGGCGAGCCCGAGCCCCACCAGCGCGGTGACCAGACCCACCACGCCCATGCTGGCCGGAAGCGTCTGGAGCGCATGGTGCACGTAGCCGTTGCCCACGTCGACATGGTGGCCCTCGGCAAGGTGCGACAGCTCGTAGCGGAAGTCGGTGACGAACTGCGGGAGGTCGAGGAGCGCGTAGGGCGTGCCGAGGAGGAAACCACCGAGCATCACCACGGGGGCCGCCGCAGCGACACGCACGTCGCGACGCAGAATGGCGGCAAGCAGGATGGGCGCCACCAGGAGCGCCGCGTTGTATTTCACGCTGGTGGCAAGCCCTGCAACGAAGGCGGCGCCGAGCAGAAGTCGCGGACCACCGTCGCGCGTGTAGCGGTGCGCGAGCAGGGCCGCGGCGGTCACGCCGGTGGTCATCGTGGTGTCGGTGACGCCGAAGTGGCTGTCGCGCACGTGCAGGAAGTTCACCGCGAGCAACGCGGCACCCCAGAGCCGCCCAGGCGCGCGCGCCAGCAGCGCCACCCCGAGTGTGCCCATCGCCACGCTCCACAAGCGCATCAAGAGGCGGAACTCCGAGTCGGCGGCGAAGAAGTCGCGGAGGAAGTCGTCCTGGCCCGCGAAGCGGCCGAGCAAGCGCCCGATCGCGTAGTCGCCTCCGAAAAGGCCGAACACGATGTACTTGAAGAGGCTCGGGTAGTTGAACGAGTGAGGATTCAGGTCGCCTCGGCCAAATTTCATGGCCTGGTACGCGATCGTCTGCTCGTCGGGACGGGCCTCCGCCATCGGGAGACCGAACTGCACGCCCGCCAGGCGCAGGCCGAGGGCCACGATCACGATGGCGACGAGCAGGGCCCGGCGAGACGGCATCCGCACGACGCCCGGGATAACCGCCCGCATGCCCGTTTTCCGCGTCAGCTCGCGGGTTCATGGCACCGTGGATGTCGAGGCCGCCAACTGGCTCATCGCCATGGGCGAGGGTTTCGAGCGCCTCGGGGTGAACAGCTCGCCCGACCGCATCGCCTGTGAGCGCCTCCCCAACGGTACCTTCCTCGTCCGCGACGTCCGGAGCGGCGAGGGCTTCTCCGTGCAACCGGTCGACGCCGAGGTGGAGGCCTTGCCGGACGAGTCGAGCGAGGAACTGTTCAGCGCGCCGCCCGACGAGGACGACGACGAGGCCCAGAAGCTCGACTTCGAGACAGAGGACGCCGCGCCTGCGTCGCAAGTGGTGCATGTCGCCGTCGACTCCATCAACCGCGCGATGGACGTCGAGGCCACCATCGGCATCGCCGTGTCGGCCGGCGTTCGCCTCACGCGGGCCCTCGGTGGCTCGGCGCTTCTTCGCGACGGCGACAGCCTCCGCTTTCGCTACGTCGTCGGCGAGCACGCGGCGCGCCTTCGCACGATGCGCATCCCCGCCACGGCGGGCGTCGCCGGCTACAGCGTGGGCCACGGCACGGCGCTGATCGTGCAAAACGCCTATGCGGACCCGCGCTTCTACCGCAACGTCGACCGCCACACCGGGCACCGGACGCGGACGCTCCTGTGCGTCCCCATCACCGGCACGCCGGGGCGCTCCATCGGCTGCATCGAGATGGTGGATACCCACGATCCCCAGGGCTTCACCGACGAGCAGCTCGGCGAGATGGTGTTCATCGCCACCGCCGTGGCCAACCGCCTCTCCGCGCTCGGCGTCAGTTCACCGCGACAGACTTGACCAGCGACGTCTTGAGCTCCGTGCGCAGCTGGTCTTGAAGCTTGGTGTACATCCCCATGTCTTCCTCGTTCTCCCCGTTCTCGGCCGGCTCGTCCTGCTCCCTAGCGGTGTGCTTGTAGAGCCAGAACTCCGTGGCCGCGCCCTCGTCGGTGGTGAAGCGCCACTTGTGGCGGTTGTTCACGACACCCTTGCTGCCATCTTTCATGACGAGGTTGGCCGTGGTCTTCAAGGTGCACTCGTACATCCACGGCGAGAAGTCCGAGGCATAGGTGCAGTCGGCGTCGGTGACGGCGGCAGGCGTGATCGACACGCTCTTCACGTCGGTCCAGGCCACGCTCTTCTCGGTGGCTCCAACCTCGATCGTGATCTTCAGGTCCTTCGCCTCGCTCGACCAACCCTGGTCGCCCATGAAGTCGACACTGCGCTCGATGCCGGTCACCGCCAGCTTCTGCGTGCTGCCGTCGGCCCGGGTGATGGCGACGCTGAGGTTGGCGTTCTTCGGGCGGCCGGCGGCTTCCGCCGGGGCTGCGGGAGCGGCGGGGACGTCTTCGGCGAGGGCGAGTGACAGGAGAAAGGCGATCATGGTGCGCTGTTTAACCGCGCGAGCCTCGTGACTCATCCCTCATCCAGCCGGCCAGCGCGACCGCACCCAGCGAGACGAGCGCCAGTTGCTGCATGCGGACCAGCAACGCTAGTGCAATCGATGTCGCGACATCGATGCCTGCGGTGGTGGCAAGGAGGCTCGCGAACATCGCGTCCCAGCCGAGTTGCGAGCCCGGGAAGGCAAAGAGCACGATCGCGCCGGCGGTGCTCGCCGCGTAGGTAAACACGAGGCCAGGCAAAAGCGGCGCCTGCCCCATGCCATGCCCGGCGATCCACACCCCCGCCATGACGCAGCCGTGGCCCGCGATCGCCCAGCCGGCGGCGCGGAAGTAGGGACCCGGCCCCGCGCCGCGCAAGAGGGCAAGCGCGTCGGCGAAGCGGTGCACCGAGGCGTCGAGGCGATGGAGCAGCCGTACGCGTCCCACGGTGGCGGTGGACAACGCCGCCAACCTCGCCGGGAACGCCGACAGCGCGGCCAGCACCACGGCCCCGCCGCCAATGGCCACGGTCGCGATCTTGATCCAGGTGTCGGCGCCCTCCGGCAGCGGCACCACGCCGCTACCCAAGAGCGCGATCGCCGCCAGCCCCGAGAGACCGAGGCCGATGAAACGGGCGTGCACCCCAGCCGCGAAGGCAGCCTCGGCCGCAAAACGGAAACGACGACCGGCCATCGCGGCGCCCACGAACTCTCCCACCGGCCCGGGCAGCGCGTAGTTGAGAAGGGTGCCGACCAGCAGGATCGTCGTGAGCGGCGCGACACCCGCCTCGACGGCCGGCGGGAAGAGCGCGCGCCAGCGCAACGCGAGACAAACGACGCCGGTCGACATCACGAGGGCCGCCGCGAGTAACCAAGGGAGGGAGAGGCGCGAGAAAAGCGCAGCCACCGCGTCGCGTTGGCCACCGACCGTCGTGACCACCGCCGCTAGGGCGAGCGCCAGGACCATGAACACCACGGCCCACGCGATCCCGCGTCGCGCGGCACCTTGGAGGTTCGGAACTTCTGCCTCAGCGCTCACCGCGCCGGGCCTAAGCTACTCGCTGTCCTGCAACATCATCGACATCGACACCGCGATGAACGGCGGCGTGGGCACGAGGCCGCCCGTGACGGCGATGTAGGGCACCTGCACGTCGAGCGTGAGCGTGTCGGGCGCGCCGGCCGCGTCGCCGGTGATGTCGCTGTAGGTGCCCGAGATCGTCGCCGCGCTCAGGTCGAAGTTGAGGTCGTTGAGCACCGTCTCGCAGCGCGTCTCGGCGAGCGTGATGGGGTCGGGCACGCTCGTCTGCGGCATCACCACGGCGTAGCGAACGCCCTCGCGCACGGCCCGAGTGACCTCGCTGCGACGGTAGAGCAACCACCCGTACTCGATGATCGCCAGGAGGATCACCGAGATCACGGGCAGCCAGAGGCCGAACTCGATGGCCGCCACGCCTCGACGAGACGGACGCGCGCGCATCAGTCCTGCATCTCCAGGTACATCGACATCTCGGCGCTCACCGAGTCGGGCAACTGCCAGGTAAACAGCCCAATGAGCGGTTCGAACGGCATCGAGGCGTCGACGATGAGAACCTCGCTGGGGGTGGTGCCCTCGTAGGTCGCCGAGATCGTGGTGAGCGCCGGGTCCATCCCGTAGTCAGTGAGGTTCTCCTCGGTGTACTGCACGGCCGCGTTGGCCGGATCGAGGCTGGCATCGCTCTGCGAGCGCGTCACGGCCCGTCGTGTGCCGTCGAGCACGGCGTCCATGAATTGACTGCGTTGGAAGAAGTACCAGCCCCAGTCCATGATCGCGAAGAGCATGCCGAAGAACACGACGATGATCATCCCGAACTCGACGGAGGTCGTGCCGCGGCGAAGCCTCATCGACACAGTCTACTCCACAAGTGCGATGGGGATCGACTGCGCGATCTCGAGCAGGATCTCCTGGAGGTCGCTCGAGCGGGCCGTGTTGTAGGCCTTGCCGTAGCCGCGCACCAGCGAGGCCATGAAGGCCTCCTGGGCGGCGCTCCGCGAGGTGTTCATCGACACCGTGAAGATGTTGGTGCCATTGGCATAGGCCGCGTCGGCCTGGGCCACCGCGTAGGCGGCCCGCGCCAGGGCGCAGGGGTTGTTCTCGGAGCTCGTGTAGCCGGGACAGGTAGGCCGACCGTCGCTGATGAGCACGATCACCTTGGTATTTCCGTAGGTGTCGTTGCTGTCGAGATGCTGGCGGGCAATCCTGAGCCCCGGCCCCTGGCTGGTGAAGCCGCGAATCCCGTCGTCACCCACGGAATTGCAGGACTGCATCCACGAACCGGGGATCGTCCGGCCGTACATGCTGCCGCAGTAGCTCCGGTTACCGCAGGTCGTCTGGTAGCAGTTGGTGAGGCCACGCGTCTTGCGACTGTCCCGGTTGCTGCGACCGTCGCCGTACCAGACCGAGCGGATCGAGGTGTAGTTGCCCTCGATCTCGCGCAGGGTGGTGACCATCTGGCTGCCGCCGGTGAAGGTGTTGAGCCCGATGCGGTCGTTGGGCAATCGCCGGGTGTTCATCTCGTCGAGAAAGAGCACGGTTGCCGCCACCGCGTCGTTGATCTCCTCCAGGAAACTGCCGGTGACGTCGAGAGTCAGCATCACGTCGCGACTGCGGAACGCCCCCACGGCCTCGGCGGCGACATTGACGGTGTCGTACTCGAAGAGCGGTCCCAGGAGGAGGGCCACGGGGCCGTCGGGCACGGTGGCACTGCGATCCGCCCGCACGCGCACGGCGTTGGTGAGCGCGCTGCCCGGGAAGAAGGTGCTGGTGGCGTAGTCCCACTCCCCGAAGGTGAACGACGCGGTCTCGATCGTGACCGACTCGCCGGCGGCCGCGTTGAGCTCGCCGAGCTCCTGGCCGATCAGCGTGGCCGCGCGCTGGTCGCCGGATCGACGCAGCTCCACCAGGGCCGCGTGGGCGGCGGCGTCGGCGGCGTTTCGCAGCTCGAACTGGGTGGTCCGCACATAGGTGAAGTCGATGGCCAACGCTGCGAACATCAACAGCGTCAGCGTCAGGAAGAGCATGATGATCGACACGGACCCCCGGCGCCACGCAGGGCGCTCCGGCGGGTCGGGGTGAGTCCACTTCATCCCGAACCTCTACGGTCCGAAGAGACTAGATCGGACTGTCCTCGTCCGCAAGTCGTCAAGACCCAAAAATCTAAAACGGTACGTAGAAGGGCCAGCCGACGGTGCGCTCGGCCTCGACGCACTCGGGCAGCGCCGTCCCCGCGACGGAAACGGCGGCGCAATCGCCGCAGAGCCCCTCGGCGTCGCCACTGGGCGGCGTGACGTCGAGGTCGGAGTCGGTGTCGGTGTCGGTATCAGTATCCGTATCGGTGTCGGCGTCGCCGGTGTCCCAGTTGCCCGAGTCGGAGCCCTCCGCCGGCGGTGGCGCCTTGGCCTCGCTCTCCAGCGCCTTGAAGCTGAAGACCGCGTCGTTCTGTGCGAAGATGCCGATGGTACCCGCGTAGTGCTTGGCGTAGGTGCAGCCATTGAGCGTGGCCAGCGGCACCCGGTTGGCGTCGATCTCCGCCGTGCCCCAGTCACCGAGGCCCACGGTGCCGTAGAGGTGGTCGAAGTAGGCCGCCCCGTCGTAGTAGGTCAGGCTGCCGTCGGTGCTGTGGTAAAACATCCTCGTGCCATCGGCGTTCTCGCTGATGCTGGTGAGCTGAAGGTCGCTGCTCACGCGGTCGCCGAGTCCCGTGGTGGTGCGCGTGACGGTGACCGTGCCGAACGCCGTCCAGGCATCATCCGCGCCGCTGTCGGGACCGAAGTCGCTGAACGAGAAGACGATGGCGCCACCGGCCCCGAAGGTGGCGGTGGCGGAGCCCACCCAGTGCACACCCGAGGAGTCGAGGCATCCGTCCGCGTCGGTCACGATGCTGATCACCTGATCGGTCACGTTGACCAGCGGGCAATCGCGGTAGTCCTCGTACGCGAGCTGTGCGACGGTGTACCAGAGGTTCATCGGCAGGTCGGGGGAGCTGACGCTGAGCAGGTCGGGCAGCACCGCCTCGTCGACCGTGCCCGGCACGTTCGGCACCTCGGCCGGCAAAGTGACGCACGAGGTGCAGCCCCAGAGACCGCCAAGGAGGAGCATCATTGCCCGACCGTCGCGGTGACGGTGGGCGTGCCCTTCTCGGTGTCGGTGGCGGCCTTGCGCACCTGCTCGCGGGTGGCGAGGGCGTCTTTCCCCGCGAGCGCGTAGGCGTCGCTGGAGGCGGACGCCCGGTCGAGCGTGGACTGGGTGGCGATGGACTCGGTGTACGACCGGCCGAAGTCGTACTGGAGGTGGGCGGGCTGGCCACAGGCGAGGAGCGTGAGAATCGCGATCATGGTCAGTACTCCTGGAGTATGCGTGTGAGGGCCGCGGCGGCCTGGGGGTGGCCCGGCTGGGCCGAAACCGCGGCCTGGTAGCTGGTGAGGGCGGCGGCCCGGTCGCCCGCCGACTCGCAGGCCACGCCGAAGTTGTAGCGCGCGTCGGGCTCTGAGTTCGCGGCGCGGAATGCCTCGAGGGCCTCGTCGTAACGCTCGATGCGCACCAGCGCGAAGCCGAGGTTGTTGCGCGTACGTTTCGAAGCTGGGTCGGTCTTGAGCGCCGCCCGGAAGGCGTCGATGGCCGGTTCGAACTTGCGCGCCGAGAGGAGCACGAAGCCGAGGTTGTTCTGGACGTCGGCGTTGCTCGGTTGGAGCTTCGCCGCCTTTCGCAGCGCCGTCTCGGCCTCGTCGAGCTTGCTCGCGTCGGCGTACACCACGCCGAGCTGCGACCAGGCCGAGGCCTCGCGCGGGTGTTTCTTCACCACCGCGAGCAATAGCTCCGTGGCGTCGGTGGTGAGGCCGCGCATGTGCATCGCACGCGCTTGCGCCACGTCGAGCCGCACGCCCGTGGCGCCCGACTTTCGCATCTGGCTCACCATCTCCAGCGCCTGCTCCGCCATCCCCGCCTCGAGCAGGGCGTCGAGCACTTCCAGCTGGGTGGCCTCGCGCACGGCGGGGTCGTCGAGGTCGGGGCCGGCCGCGTCGACCGCGCCTGCGAGCGCATGTGCCATCGCGACGACGAGGAGCATCGTCACTCGGCGGCCGTGGGCCGCGTGGCGGCGGCCGGGATGAGGATGTTCTTCATCGAGATCGCCGCCGGGCCCAGCAGGATGATGAGCAACGTGGGGAGGATGAAGATGATCATCACGATGGTGAGCTTCGGCGACACCTGAGCCGCCTTGGTTTCCGCCCGCTGCATACGTTTGACGCGGATGTGCTCGGAGTGGATGCGCAGGGCGCGAGACACCGAGGAGCCGAAGCGCTCAGCTTGCACCAGCACGTTGACCAGCGAGCCCACCTCGTCGAGCCCGATGCGCTCGTCGAGATGCCGAAGCGCCTCCACGCGCGGCACCCCGGCCATCACCTCGTGCGACACCAACTGCAGCTCCAGCGCCAGCTCTGGCGCCGCGATCTCCATCTCGTCGGCCACCCGACGAAAGGCGCTGTCGAGCCCGAGCCCCGCCTCGACCGCCGACACCAGGAGGTCGAGCGCGTCGGGGAAGCCGTGTAGGATCCGTTCCTGGCGCTTCTGGAGCGTGTTCGTCACGTAAATGAGGGGCCCGTAGTAGCCGCCCGCCGCGCCCACCATCCCGCCCGAGGCCAGCCACAGAATCTCGGTCTTGCGTACGAGCATGAGCAACAGGAAGACCGCGAGCGCCCCGAAGACCAGGCCCACCGTGCGCGAGGCGCTGTAGATCTCGGGCGCGGTCTTTCCCCGGAAGCCCGCCTGCACCAGCCAGCGTCGCGTGGCGACGAGCTCGGTCTCGGTGCCCGCCGCGAGCCGCGCCGCCTGCTTGGTGAGCACGTTGAGTCGGGTGGGGAAGGCGGACTCGGAGGCCGGGCCGCCGGTGAACTCGGCCAGCTTGTCGGCCGCCGTGCGGGAGGGCGAGACCACCTGCCAGGTGCCATACGCCAGGAACAACACGAACAAGACCGTGGCCGCAACCGCACCGAGCAGAAGCGGATCGTTCACAGGTCGACCTGCGCGAGCTCGCGCATGATGAAGACGCCCAGGCTGAACATGGTGCCACCGACGAGGAGGAGCAGGTGCCCAAACGGGTCGGTGAACAAGGGGCGGATGTAGTTCGGCGAGAAGATGGTGATCAAGGTGCCGATCGCGAAGGGCAGGCCGCCGAGCACGAAGGCGGTGAACCGGGCCTCGGAGGTGAGTGCCGTCACCTTGCCCTGGAAAACGAAGCGCCCACGGATGGTGTTGGCGATGCTCTGGAGGATCTCCACGATGTTGCCGCCCGTGTCGCGCTGCAACAAGACGGAGCTCACGAAGATGCGCAAGTCGAAACTACGCGGGTTTCGACGACACAAGTTCCGAAAACACTCGCGCGTGTCTCGACCGAGGTTCTGCTCTTCGAAAACCCGGCCGAACTCGCTGGCCAGGGGCTCGGGCATCTCCTCTGCCACCAGGCGCATGCTCTCGCCCATGCCGTGACCGGCCTGCAGCGATCGCGCGAGGAGATCGAGGCCGTCGGGCAGCTGCTCGGTGAGCTTGTTCATCCGTGCCTCCGCCTGCTGAGAGAGAATCAACAGCGGCACGATAGCGCCAGCCGCGCCCAGCACAGCGAGGCCGTTGCGGAAGAGCAAGAAGGCAAGCGCCATGCCGATGAGGCCGCCCAGCGCGCAGCGCTGGTAGAGCGACGCGATGGGGTAGGGGCTGCCCGCCTGGCGGAGGTTCTCCTCCACGGTCTGCAAGAGGCCCTCGCTGCCTTTGGGCTTCTCCTGGAACTTGATGAGCGGCGCGGTCACGCTCTCCACCACGTTGCCGATGCGCCGCGCCAACTCCCGCTGCTCCTCCTCGCGCCGCGACATCCACGTCCAGTAGGCAAACTGCCCGAACAGGATGATCGCCGCGATCACCACCGCGACCGCGATGGCCAGCATCATATTGTCGGCGCTAGACATCCTGCTCAAACCTGAATAGTTCAGGATGGAGATCGATACCGAACTTGGCCAGCCGCGTCGCGAAGCGAGGCCGCACGCCAGTGGCGCGGAAGGCACCGCGCACGCGACCTTCCTCGTCGATGGTGCGCTGGTCGAAAACGAAGATGTCTTGCGTGGTGACGACGTTGCCTTCCATGCCGATCACCTCAGTGACGGCGAGCACCCGACGGGCGCCGTCGTTGAGGCGGTCGAGCTGGACGATGACGTCGACCGCGCGGGCGATCATCTCGCGAATGTTCTTGTCGGACAGGTTGGGCATGCCCATGCCCACCATGGTTTCCAGGCGCGCCACCGCGTCGCGCGTGCTGTTGGCGTGGATCGTGGCCAGGGAACCGTCGTGACCGGTGTTCATCGCCTGGAGCATGTCGATCGCCTCGCCGCCGCGGATCTCGCCG
>SXON01000008.1 GCA_005778355.1 Pseudomonadota bacterium
AGGCCGGCTTCGAGGCCTCCATGCAGCTCGCCGTCGTCGGCGGGATGGCGCTGGACGCGAACATCGCCCTCCGCGACGGCAAAGTGGCCATCGACTACGCGGCCACCAGCTTCAAGTCCAGGCCGCTGCCGGTTCAGCCGGGGCAGCTCCCGGGCTTCAAGCTCTCGCCGGGGACCATCGGCAAGTCGGGGGAGGCCAGGGTCGCCGCCGCCACCGGGCTGCCCAAGAACACCACGGCGCACCCGGTGAACGGGCGCGACCGGATACCCGACTTCGATGACTCCCCCGACCTCCACGAGGTCAAGAACGTGCAGTACCAGGCGTTCACCCAGCAGTTGCGCGACATGAAGGACCTCGCCACCGCCCGGGGGGGCAACCTCTACGTCTGGCTGCCCAGGGGGGCGAGGGCGGCACGACCGCTAGAGGCTGCCTTCAACAACCCGTCGCAGAATATCTATCGACGGGACATCCCACCCTAGCCGCGAGGACTCATGTCAAACAGCGACGACCTGTGGATCTCCCTTCACTTCGAGCACCCCGTCACCGCCGCGGCCCCCTGGACGGCGGCGCTAGCGGCGATGGAGGCGCGCCTCGGCGCGACCGTCACCCGCCTGGGCGAGCGCGACCGGCCCCCTCGCCGCGGCGCGCGGTCGCTGGCCGAGCTCGGCGCCGAGGTCGCGGCGTTCGGCCCCCAGGACAGCTACCGTGTATGCTTCGGCGAGTTGGAGCCCGGACGGCTGGCGGTGACCTTCGACCACCACCGCGACCCGCACCCGCTCATCCTCGACTCCATCATGGTGGTGATCCCCGCCGCCGCCCCGCAGCGACAGCACGCGCTCGACCGCCTCGCCCCCCTGCTCGTCGACCTGGCGGGCTGCCTGAGGGGAAGTTCCGGGTACGTGGAGACGCTCGGCCGCGTGATGGCCAAGGGACCGGCCGTCCACCCCACGGTCCGCGCCGACGAGGAACTCCTCGGCATCTTCTGGCTCACCTGGCTCGGCGGGGCCTACGTCGACCGCTTCGGCCGCGACCGCGTGCTCGCCCTCCCCTGGGCCGAGCCCCAGCCCGGCGGCGCCGTGCTCCTGCGGCTGGGCGACTCGCCCGACACCGTGCCCGAGGGCCGCCGGGAGGAGGTCGAGGAATACCTCGGTCGCGACAGCTTCGTCGACGTCAACCGCACGACCCGCAAGCCACGCGGCCTCCACGTCCCCACCTACGACCAGCTGCGGGCCTGGAAGCCTCGCGCCTGAGCGCCGCCGCTCGTCGCCGCGCCGGCTAGCCCCGCCCCGCGGCAGCCAGGGCCCTTGATGCTGGAAGAGCTCGCCGAGGCGCTGCTCAAGGAAGAGACGCTGAGCGGTGATCGCCTCCAGGACTTCCTTGGCAAGGTGCGCCGGCTGGAGCTCGCGGTCGGCTGAACGGCCGACTCAAGCGCGACCGGCCGCAGCCGAAAGGAGGCGGCATGAACCTCCCCCTGGTTGTCTTGTTGACGGGTTGCGACCCGATGCCTGCGGAGTGCCTGCCCGACGCCACCACCGGGGCGTCCTCGTCGGGGCCGGGCGACACCGGCGACGCCCTCGACTGCAGCGAAGCCGAGGCCGTCCGCGCCCGCGCCCAGGAGGGAATCGACGAGATCGAGGCCCTTCGCGACAACGCCCATTTCGCGACTCTCGACCTCGTGGAGATGCAGGCGGAGGCCCTCCGAGCGGCAACCGAGCCGATCTCCGAGCTCGGGCGCACCGAGGCCACGCTGGGCTTCGAGGCCCACCTTGCCGACGTCACCGCAGCCTCGACGATCGACCCGGCCGTCGACCCCGCCACCCTCGGCCTGACTCGCCTTTCCCTGGCGAACTCCGCAGCGGCGGTCACCGCGTACGTGGCCGTGGGCAGGGCCATCGACGACACGGAGCTCCACCTCGTCGAGCTCGAGGTCGCGCTCGACGACCGCGTGGACGACGGCAACGAGGCCCTCGCGGCCTACCCTGAGTGCGGACTCGAGGTGTCCGCTCGCGAGGTCGACGCCATCGACCGGGAGACGCCCCTCGACGACGTCCGCTACCTGAACATCGAGGAGGGACGGGCGCTGATCGCCGAGGCCCTCTACGCCAATGCAGCGGCACAGAGCGAACTACGCGCGATCCGCGACGACGCGGTGGCCTGCGCGAGCGAGACGATGGGCGACGACGAGCGCTACGCCTACCAGGTGGACTTCGTCGCCCGTTCCGCGGAAGTCGATCGGGTCGCGTACTCCACGAGCTTCAACGGCCATCCCCTCGCCGATGGCACCCGCGTCACCTTCGCTGTCGTGCTCGGGTCGACGGCCCAGGAGGTGATCGACATCACCGTGGGCGACTTGCGCGCCATGATGCTCGGGGTCGACACGGGCACGCTCGACATGACCACCTCCTCGACCTGTAGCGCCGCGATCTCGGGCATCGACGCCGGCCTGGAGCTGATCGACGGCTACAACATGCTCCTACGGGCCAACGACGCCACCCTCGATGCCGAGGCCGACCGGCTGTAAACGCATCGTCAACTCCTGGTAGCATCGCCCTCGGAGGTCGTGATGCTGCTCGTTCTCGCCCTGGCCCTCGCCGACGAGGGAATGTGGTTGCCCGAGCAGGTGCCGGGCATGGCCGACGACTTGCGACGCCAGGGCCTGGGTCTCGACGCCGCCACGCTCGCCGACCCCGCCGGCGCCACGCTCGGCGCCGTGGTGTCCCTCGGCCACTGCACCGCGTCTTTCGTGTCGTCCGACGGCCTGATTCTCACCAACGGCCATTGTGTGAGCGACTACTTGGAGAGCGCCTCCACCGCGAACCACGACTACCGGCTCGAGGGCTACCTCGCGACCGACCGTCGCAAGGAGTTGTCGGCAGGTCCCGCGGCGCGCGCGTGGGTCACCGAGCGTATCGACGACGTCACCACCAAGGTACTCGGGAAGTTGCCCACCAGCCTCGACGACAGAAACCGGGTGGAGGCGATCCAGAAGAACGTGAGCGCCATCGTCACCGCGTGCGAGAAGCAGGTGTCGCGACCGCGATGCCAGGTGGTGCCGGTGTATGAGGGGCGCGAGTGGCGACTGGTGACGCGACGTGAACTGCGCGACTTGCGCGTGGTCTACGCGCCCCCGGAAACGGTCTACGCCTTCGGGGGTGACGTGGACAACTGGCAATGGCCCCGGCAGTGTGGCGACTTCGCGATGCTGCGCGCGTGGTCCGCGCCCGACGGGACGAGCGCCGCCTACGCCGAGGAAAACGTCCCTTACTCGCCCCCGCAGCACCTGCGACTCGCGCCCGGCGGGGCGCGCCCCGGCGAGTTCGTCATGATCGCGGGCTACCCCTCGGCCACCTACCGCTGGCGCACCGCCGACGAGGCCCGGCACGCCGCCGAGGTGCGCTATCCCTACGGCCGCGACCTCCTCTCGGCCTTGGGCGCCGTGGCCGAGCGCGCCGCTGCTGCGAGCAAGGAGAGCGCCATCCGCCTCGGCCCCAGCCTTTTTCGCTACGCCAACGCGAGGAAAAACTACGCGGGGATGATCGACAACTTCGGGCGCTCCGACATCGTGCACGCCAAGGAGGCGCAGCAGGCGGCGCTGGAAGCGTGGATCGCCGCCGATCCGAGAAGGGCGCCCTACGGGGCTTCGCTCGCCGAGCTGCGCAAGGTGGTGGCCGAGGACATGGCCTACTGGCGTCGCGACCGCGTGTACAGCGCGCTGGTGCAGACCCCGCTCCTCCTCAACACGGCGGTCACGGCCTACCGCCTCGCGTTCGAGCAACAATTCCCGGACGCCTCGCGCGACCCCGGATTCCAGGCCCGCGACCGGGCCGACATCGGCGACCGCTTCCGCGGCTACGACCGGATCCTCGACCTCCCCTCGGACCGAGCCCTGATGAAAGAGATCCTGCAACAGTCGCAGGCGCTCCCCGAGACGCAGCGGATCCCGCCGCTCGACGCGTGGCTGGCCAAGGCGGGGAGCGTGCAGAACGCGCTCGATGAGCTGTACGCCTCCCCGGCGCTCGCCACCGCCGAGGCACGCCTGCGGCTCCTCGATCAGAAACAACCCGACTTCGAGCGGGCCGCCGACCCGTGGATCCGGCTGGCCGTGGCGCTCGACACCTGGCACCGCAGCGTGCGTGCCGAGAAGCGAGTGCGTGACGGGGCCCTCGCCCGGCTGCGTCCCGCCTACATGGAGGCGATGCTCAAGATGCACCCCGGCGCGGTGTACCCCGAGGCCAACGCCACCCTGCGCCTCTCCTTCGGCAAGGTAGACGGCTACACGCCAGAAGACGGCGCCGTCCACCTCCCGCAGACGACGCTCGGCGGCATGGCCCGGAAGGTGCGCGAGAGCCCCTTCGACGCCCCCCTTCGCGTGCTCGAGGAGGTCCCCGCCGCGCCGCGGACGCGCTGGTCCGACCCCACGCTCGGCGACGTGCCCGTCAACTTCCTCAGCACCGTCGACAACACCAACGGCAACTCCGGCTCGCCCACGCTCAACGCCCACGGCGAGATCGTAGGGCTCGTGTTCGACCGCAACTGGGAGGCGGTGGCCGCCGACTGGCGCTACGACCCGGCGCTCACGCGCTCGATCCACGTGGACGTACGTTACCTCTTGTGGATGCTCGACGAGGTGGAGCACGCGCAGGTGCTGCTCGCGGAATTGGGTGTCAGGGGCTGAGCACCCGCCCCACCCCCGCCTCAAAGACCACCACCACCTCCCCTTCGCGCGGCTTGCCCGGGTCGGGGCGGTTGGGGTTGTTCGCCAGCTTCCTGCCGTGGAAGCGCTGGTCGAAGAACGGCTTCTGCGGGTTCTTCTCCCCCACCACGCGCACCGTCGCGTCGCCCGGCGGCAACGAGGCGTACACCGCCGGCGCCTCCACCGGGGTCACGCCCACGCGCGCGGGCGACAAGAACACCGTCTCCGCCACCACCAGGAACCCCGCCCAGCGCCAGCGGGCAGCGCCCCGGCTGGCGAGCCCCACCAGCACGAGTTGACCGAGAAGCATCAATCGCGCGTGATTGCGGAACTTGTCGCCGCCCGGGAAGGTGTGGAACAAGGCGGCGACTGGGTTCTTGACGCCGAGGGGTTCGCCCGCGAGTGACAGGTCGTCACCGGGCGCCACCGCCACCAGCGCCGCCACCCCGAGCACGGCTGGGTGCCAGCCACCCGCCACCGCCAGACCGAGTGTCGCATAACCAAGATAGCTAGGATGTTCGCGGACGATGGCGCCCTCAGTGTCCGGGCGCCCGGGGACCACGAAGGACGCGATGTCGGAGCCGCGCCAGGGGTTGAGCTGCCAGAGTGGCTCCACCACCGCCGGGGGACGCCCCACGTCCCTCGCCAATGCAGTACGAAATGGTGCTGCAAAAGCCAGCATGCCCGCACCGGCGAGGCCGATGGCCAACACACCTCGTAGCGCCACCCGCCAGCTGGGCGCAGAGAACTCGAGCCCCGGCCTCCGCCATGACCACACGGCCGCCACCCCCACCGCCGCCATCCACCCGAGGTACAACCCAAACCCGGCCGTCAGCGCTGCGAGGAGGCCTGCACGAATCCAGCGCCCTTCCGCCGCCAGCGCGATGGAAAACGCCACCAACCCAAGGAAGTAGTCCTCCGTCAAGCCCGACTGGATCGATCCAACGTAGATGGCCATCAGCGGCGTGGCGAGCGCCCCGAAGCTCTCGCTCCCGCCCATGGCACGGCAGAGCCGCGCCCCCCCCAGCGAGGTGGCGACCACCCCGGAGAAGGCGAGGAGGTTCCACGCCGCCGTGTGCCCCACGGCGCGTGCCAGTCCGGCCGCGATCCACGTGGGCACAGGGTCGATCACCGGCCAGCTCGCGGTACCCGCCGCGAGGTCTGTCCCCGTGGGCCACGAGGGCCACCCGGCCGAGGCCCACCACTGCACCCAGGCGTGACCGTAGGTCTCCGCGCCCGGCGAGCCCACCAGCCCGCCGGCAAGCACCGCGGGGCCCACCACCACGAGGCCCGCGAGAACGCTGATCATCCAGGGTCGCATCGTCGCGCACGATAGCATCGCGCCTCGTGCGCTCCCCCTGGCCGCTCGCGCTCTGTCTCGCCCTGGGTGGCGCCGCGCTGGTGGCCTGGCCCGCCGTCGCGAGTTGGAACGACACCATCATCTGCGGCTGGGTGCATCCCGATTGCCTCGGCAATCACTGGCTCCTCGCGTGGGTGGCCGAGCGCGCCGCCGGGCTGCAATCCCTCGTTCAAAACCACCGCTACTACTGGCCGGTGGGCGACGCGCCCTGGCTCGCGGGCAACGGCAGCGACGGCTTCCTCTACCTGCCCTGGCACTTCCTGCTCGGGTGGCCGCGGGCCTCCACCGCGCACGTCGTCACCATCCTCGCGCTCGACGGTCTCGGCGCCTATGCGCTCGCTCGTGCGCTGGGTGCGAGTTCATGGGCCTCGCTCGCCGCCGTGCCCACCGCGGCGATGATGGTGTACGGGGCGCACGAGCTCGGCGCCGGGCGTTTCTCCCAGGCCGACTTCGGCTTCCTCGCGTTCTTCCTCGCTGCATGGCTGAAGTTCTGCATCGAGGGCGCCCGCCGCTGGGCGCTGCTCGCCGCGCTCGCCCTCGCCGCCACCTCGGTGCTCTACTGGTACTACGGCTTCTTCGGAGTGTTGGCGGGCGCGCTCATCCTGCCGTTTCGCCGTCCGCCGCTCGGAAAACTGCTGGAGTTCGCGGCGGCCTACCTGCTCCTGGTGGGCCCCCTGCTCTACGTCTTCCTCAGCCACTACGCCGACATTCCCGGCACCACCGAGGACCTCTTCCCCCATCCCGAGGTCGCCGGCGACTCCTGTTGGCCCGCCGTCCCCTTCCTCGTGGGCGGCGGGCGTCACGCCGGGCGCGCGCTGCCGCTCACCACCACGCTCCTCGCTGCTGTCGCGTTGTTTGTACGTCGCGACAGGATCACCCTGTCCATCGCGGCGGTCTCGGTTTGCTTCGTGTCGCTCATGGCCGGACCCCTCTGGCCAGGCGGCCCCTACGAGCTGGTCTACGGCCTCGCCGGTCCGCTCCGCCGTTTCTGGTGGCCCTACCGGCACGTGGTTGTCGTCAACTTGGCATGGATCGCGCTCGCCGCCGTCGCGACCGATGCCCTGATGAAGCGCGTTCGCTACCCTCGCCTGCTGGCCACCCTCATCGCGTTCTCCATCCCCCTCCAACTTGAACTTTTCCGCGCGCCCTACCACGCCACCTGGTCGAAGGCGGTGGTCCCCACCCAGTTCTACACCAAGCTCCGCGGCCTGCCCGGCGACAAGCTCCTCGAGGTCCCCCTCACCGGCGACATCGCGGCGTCGCAAGCCACGCTCATCTACCAGTTCGAGCACGGCAAGACCTTGCTCAACGGCCATGCGCTCTGGGTGGCGCGCGTGCGCCCGGCCGCCTGGGACGAGTTCGTCGCCAAGAACTCCTTCCTGCTGGCCTGCCAGCGCCTCGAGCGCGGCGAGCTCGGGAGCACATTCGCCTTCGACCCCGCCGACCTCCAGGCGCTCATCGACGCCGGGCTCGGCGTGGTGACGCTCAACAAGGAGTACTTCCCTGTGAAGCTCGACGGGGTGGTGCAGGCCTACGACCTCGTGTTCAACACGCTCTTTGGCGAGCCAGCCGCGCTGGGCCTGCGCGCCCGCGCCTGGGACACGACGCGCTACACCGGCCAGGCCGAGGTGACGGTCACCCCCTTCACCTGGCCGAGCGACCTGCAGCCCGGCGGCCCCACCCTCCCGGTGATGTCGGCGCGGCCCCCCTCGATGGCCTTCGAGATGCCGGGGCCACCGCAGTCGGCCCTGCCGAAAAAGCCAGCTAGATAGCTGCGCTCAGCAATAGTTCCGCCATGCCCCGCAGAAGCAGTTAGCACCGCGCCCCCAGGACGGAGCCCCCCATGCGCAGCTGGTCGACTCAAGACAGCACCGAGCTCTACAACGTGCGCAACTGGGGTCGCGACTACTTTCGCGTGAACGACGCGGGCAACGTCGAGGTTACCCCGGCCGGCCCGCGCCAGGGCGGCATCGACCTGAAGCTCCTCGTCGACGACCTCGTGCGCCGTGGCATCCAGCTCCCGCTCCTGGTGCGCTTCACCGACATCCTCGAGCACCGCATCCGCACGCTCGCCACCGCGTTCAAGAACGCCATCCGAGAGTACGAGTACAGCGGCAGCTACCGCGGCGTCTACCCGGTGAAGGTCAACCAGCAGCGCCACCTCGTGGAAGACATCGTGCGCTTCTCCGAGAGCCACCACATGGGCCTGGAGGCAGGCAGCAAGCCGGAGCTGCTCATCGTCCTGGCGCTCATGGACGACCCTGCGGCCTTGATCATCTGCAACGGCTACAAGGACACC
>SXON01000073.1 GCA_005778355.1 Pseudomonadota bacterium
GCGGCGAACAGGGCGCTCCTGGAGCTGTTCTTCCTGCCCTCGTACGCGCCGGAACTAAACCCGACGGAGCTGCTCAACCACGACCTGAAGGCGAACGCGGTGGGCCGCAAGCGGGCGCGGACGCTCCCCGAGCTCAAGAAGGACGTCACGGGACACCTGGAGGGACGCGCGGCCTCTCCGGACGTCATCCGCAACTTCTTCCTGCAAGCAGATGTACGTTACGCCGCATGAATGTCCACTGTATGGCCGCCGGAGTAGTATTAGCGCCTATGCGAACGACGGGAGGCCTGCCTCCGGGTCGCGGAGGTACGTCCGGGTGTGCGCTGCCCCACCGGGGAGGACTGGGTCGCGCCTGCGGGGCAGCTGGCGGCCCGGATGGTCATCCACCCGGTTGGGCCGTTCTGGCGGGGCGGCGTTGACGGCGAGCCCCGCCACCTCGCGAGTTCCTACCGGAGCTGCCTCGCGCTCGCCCGTGACAATGGGTTGAAACCCAATGTCTTCCCCGCGATCAGTCGCGGCGCCCACGGCTACCCCATTGCCGACGCGGCGAGGGTCGCGATCACCGAGACCAGCGCCTTGGGCGAGGTGGAGGCGCTCCCCGGACGGTTCGTGCACGTCGCCATCGACCGCGATGTCCACGCGCGCGCGGAGGTCGCGGTAACACCACCTACTCCACCCCCTTGAACCTTCTCAACCCGGTCCACGGCACGGAGAGCGGGCTCGTCTCGAGGTACTCGCCACCCACGTGAAACCACCCGCCCTGCGGCCCCGGACACAGGTGGAAGTCCATCGCTGGCATGAAGCCCTGCCCCACCAGCACCCAGATCTTCTCGCGACTCCAGGCCACGTCGAGCACCAGCACAGCGTGACCCGGCGAGCCCGCAAACATCACCACGTCGCCCGGCTCGATGACCGTGTGATCAAACTCGCCCACCTCGTTCAGCCGCGTGGTGTCGCGTTTGAGGGAGATGGTGCCCGCGTACATGAACAGGTCGCTGAGCCAGGCCTCGAAGTTGGTGTCAGAATCGTCCACGACGCCCGTGTGTCGTACTTCCACCTTGTCGTCTCTCACTACCGGACGGTCGCCTGTCTTCCAGGCCGACCAGGCTGACTTCCAGCCATTGGTGTAACGAAACGCCGGGTCGTAGCCCGACTGTCGCATCCAGGTGGCCCGCAGGCGCAGAATGGAGTCCGCACACTGCTGCAGGTCGCCGGGCACCAACGGCATGTCGACCACGCGCAAGGGCTCTATGGCCATCACCCGCCCACGATAGTCCTTCACCGGCGTGCCCCCGGGGCGCAGGGGCAGGGCACCAAGGAAGCTGCCCCAGGGATCGCCCGGCTGGCGCCGATTGCCTCGGGCGAGGGTGCCCGGGGGTGGGATCACCCCGCTGACGGTGTCGCCGACGGGGGTGGTGCCGAGCAAGACCGGCGCGGCGAGCGAGGAAACGACGAACTGGCGGCGATTCACAAGGCCAGTCTAGCGCGAGTCAGTCGCGCCAGGAGACGAAGCGGCAACAGCATCCACCAGAGGAACATCCCGTAGCCGCGCCACGCCAGCCTGGCGAGCGACATGGGGAAACGGCGAGCGAGGCGGGACACACGGCGGAGGGGTCGTTTCATGGCAGGCGCGGAATCTCCTGGTCGGGACCCTCCTTGTACGCGCCAACCCCCTCCTTCATTGCATCCAGGAGAATCTTGACCGTCGACGGGTCGCGCCAGCGCGCCGCCCTCGCGAGCGCGATCGCTCCGAAGGTGGCGACCGACCGCGCCACGCCAGGCCAGCCGCGATGCTTCCGCACGAAGTAGCCGGTGCTCCGGAAGCGCCACTTCTCGCCACGAAGCGCGTCTTCCACGCGCACGCCGCCGGTGGGTGAGCTCAGGTGCACCAGCTCCGCGCGAGGCTCGTACACGAGCTTCCAGCCAGCCTGATGCACCCGCCAGGAGTAGTCGGTGTCTTCCAGGAGCGCGGTGCCGATGTAGTTGCGGTCGAAACCGCCGACCTGTCGTACCGCCTCCATTCGGTAGCTCATGTTCGCGCCCTTGAGGCCGAGGATCTCCTGCTTCTCGGTACCCCACATGTTGGTGAGCGTGCGGCCACCGGCGCTGAGGTGCGCGGCCACGCGGTCGACATTGGGACGCACGAAGCGCTCCACGATGCGCCCGGTGACGCCTCCAACCCTCGTCTCGGCGTAGTTGTCGACGTGCGCGTGCAGGAAGTCAGGGTGAATGAGGATCACGTCGTCGTCGAGGAAGAGCACCACCCGGCAGTCGATTCGCGCCAGGGCCTCGTTGCGCGCGTTCGGAAGGCTCTTGCGGGCGATGTGCACGTAGCGAAGGCGCGGATCGGAGAGCGTAGCGACGAGCGACTCGTTGGCGGCGCGCCCCTCGGAATCGGACTGGTCGATCACCCACAAGTCGAAGTCGCGACACTCCTGCGAGAGTACTTGACGCACCGTGTCGTGGAACAGCTTCCCCCGGTTCAAGGTGGGGATAACGACGCTCAGCTCAGGCACGCGGGTAGATCTCCAACAGGCGGTCAACGCTGGCGCGCCACGTAAACCGCGACTCGACCAGCCGCCGACCCGCCGCCCGCATCCCGGGGAGCGGCTCTGCCATCGCGCGGGACAAGGCGGCCTGCAGGTCGGGGACGCTCTCGCTCTCGACCAGGAGCCCGTTCACGCCGTGCTCCAGGTAGTCGTCCCTCGCCGCCTCCACCGCGTGGCTCACGATACAGAGCGCCCCGGCGTACATGCCCTCGAAGACGACGCCACCGACCGTCTCCCCGCGTGAGGGCAACGCGACGATCGACGCCTCCGCGATGAGCGTCACCTGCTCGTCGCGAGGCAGCTGGGTGATCACGATGTCGGCGGAGGAAGCAGCGCGGGCCCGCACCGCGTCGGCGAAATCGGGTTCATTCACCGGCCCGGCGATGACCAGCTTCCAGCCCTCGCGCGCGAGCGGCAGGAAGGCCTCCACGAGCAAGTCGGCTCCCTTCTGTCGCGACAGCCGCGACGGCGCCACCACGAGCTTCGCCATGCCAAGACCGAGCTTCTCGCGGAGTGCCCGTCGTCGCCCCGGGGTAACCCCGTCGAACTCGGCCGGGTCGACGGCCATGCCGATGTGCGTGCGCACGTTGTCGAGGCCGAGCTCCGCCGACAAGGCGGTGGTCGCGGCGGGCGAGTCGGCGATCACGACGTCAGCGCGGGCCAGCAGGGGACGTACCCAGCGTCGCCAGTAGGCGGCCCGGAGGCGCTTGTTCAGCCCGCCCACGCCGGACAGGATCTCCCTCAGGAACTCGGCGGTGACATAGTTCTGGACCACCAGGGGCGTGCCGGTGGCCGCGTGCCGGGCCGCGAGCGCGTCGAGATGGAGGGACGGGTAGCCCACGCACACCAAGAGGTCGGCCACGAGCCAGCTGTCGCGCAGGAAGTCGGGGGTGATCGCGTTCTTCTCCAGTGGGTTCTTGCCCGGCGCCCAGCTGGAGGGGCGTCGGTACACCCGGACCCCGTTCTCCTCGAACTCCCCGGCGCTCACCTGAGACGAGCCGTCCATGTTGGTGAAGGGCGTGGTGTGCACGTGGACCTCGTGCCCACGGCGCGCCAGCTCCTCGGCCTGGTGCTGGAGGATCACCTCGCCACCGCCGATGCACGGCGGGTAGAAGTAGCTGAAGAAGCGAACGCGCACCGCTTCGCGACTATCCCGCCCTCGTTAGTCCCGGGGCCCATGGAAGCCGTCGCCCGCACCGTTGCCGAAGCCCAGCTCGCCGCCTTCGCCCATCCCTGGCCCGCCACCCTCGACCGCCTGCTCGCGGCGTGTACCCCCTACGAGATCCGCGCCGCGGCCGTGCCGAGCCTCGTTCCCGACGCCTCGGCGCCCGCCCGCCTCCGCCGCCAGCACGCGCGTGCGCTCGGGCTCGACGAAGCCGATCTCGACTACCGCGAGTGTTTTCCCGGCCTCGATCTCGGTATCTACGCCTGCTCCCACTCGATGGGCGTGCCCTCGGTGGCCGGCCCAGCCGCCGTGGCCGACCACCTCGCCCAGCTCGGTCGTCACGGCATCGGCACCTGGGATGAGGGGCAGTGGGTGAAGGTGATGGAGCAGTACCGCCAGCGCGTGGCGGTGCTGGTGGGCGGCAACCTCGAAGCGGGCGACGTCACCTGGTTCCCCAACGCCTCCGACGCCCTCTCCGCCGTGCTCGAGTGTGTCGATGGCGGCACGCTGGTCTACACCCGCGGCCACTTCACCACCGGCCACTACGTGCACCACCAGTGGTCGACCAACACCGGTGGCACGCTGGTCGAAGTGCCCACCGACGACGACGGCTCGGTACCCACGGAACGCCTCATCGACGCGCTCACGCCCAGCGTCCGCGTGCTGTCCATCTCCCACGCGCTCTTCGAGTCCGGCTGGCTGCAAGACCTGCCCGCGCTCGCCGCCGCGCTGCGCGAGCGGTCCCCGCGCGCGTTCCTGCTGGTCGATGCCTACCAGACCGCAGGCTCCGTCCCCATCGACGCCGCCGCGCTCGGCGACCACGTGGTGGTGGTGGCCGCCGGTCACAAGCAGCTTCGCAGTGGCACGGGGGCGGGCTTCATGTACATGTCTCGACGCCTGCTCGCCGAGTTGACCCCTCGCCGCACCGGCTGGTGGAATCATCGTGAGCCATTCGCCTTCGAGAAGGGCGCCGTCGTACGCGCCGACGACGGTACGCGCTTCCGCACGGGCACCCCCACGGTGATGGGAATGGCGATGTTGCTGGGCGAGCTCGCGACCCTGGCGGCCTCGGCCGGAGGCGACCTTGGCGCGGCCGTCCAACGGGCGCGTCGGGTGACGCAGGGACTGGTCGATACCGCCCTCGTCAATGCCGCCCGACACGGCCTGCGCGTGCGCGGCGACTGGCCTTCCGAGCGGCGGGCCGCCTTCGCCTGCGTGGAGGTCGACGACGGCCCGAGGGTGAACGAGGTGCTGGCGCAGCAGGGAATCCGCGCAGACTTCCGCCCGCGTGCCGGCAAGGCGGGCTGGATGCGGGTGAGCGGGAACTCGGCGGGATTTCCCTACGAGATCGAGGCCGTCATCGAGGCGATTGCCCGCGCACGCTGATCCCCGACTCGTCGAGCGCAAGGGCGTGGGCGCCATCGACCCACACCGCGTCGCCGGCCTCGGCAAAGGAGAGCGCGAGGTTGGCCCGGGGCAAGGCCACCGACGCGAGGGTGCGCTCGCGATCGATATCGACGAGCAAAACCAGCGCAGAACTGTCATCCCGGTTCACGGTAACCGCGAGCCAGTCGCGACGGCCGTGGCCCAGCACCAGCGCCGGGCTTCCCGGCAAGTACACGTCAAGGTTTCGGTAGGACTTGTCGCCCGGGTGACGCACCTGGAGCCGCAGGTCGCTCATCACCAGCACGGCGCGGTCGTCGGGCAAGACCTCCACGCGCGTGGGGTAACGCTCCGACACGAGCCAACGGTGCACGAGACGGGCGTTGTCGGACTCGTCGACGATCCACCAGCAAACGACATCCTCGTCGGCGGCGAGCACGTACGCGCTCCCGTCGGCGGCCACGTCGTCGTCGAGCACGTTGGCCTCGAACAGCGGCGAGGGGCAAGAAACAGCGGCCTGGGACAGGGACAGGGCAAAAAGCATGGACGACCTCCGCCTCGGGAGCCGTGCAAGTGCCGTGCCGACGGTTCGAACTATGTTTTTGTCACGACCACCCTGACGAACGTCGATCCGGGCGACGGACGTCCGTCACCCCCTGCCGACGCGCGCGGAGCGGTGTAGGCTGCGGCCATGCGGATGACGCCCGGCGTGCTCTTCCTCGCCGTGGCCTGCGAAGCGCCCGCCCTCCCACCTCCCGACGTGGCCGTGTCGGGCTACGTCCCGAGCGTCGTGACCGGTGCGTGGTCGGGCGAGGCGGAGGCGGTGTCGCTCGTGGCCCTGGACGACGCGGGAAAGGAAGTGTCGCGATGGACGGCCGAGGCCGGCGAGGAGGGCAAGTGGCGCGCGGTAAGCTTCGGCCTGCACCCCGCCACGCGCTACCACTTCGCCGTCGAGGTGCAATCCGACGGGGCCACCGCCAAGAGCGAGGCGGTCGAGCTGTCGACCGGTGGCGCACCCGACGCCCTCGAGCCGCTGGTCGTCGAGGAGAATACGCGTAACGACGGCTTCTTCGCGACCGGCGCCATCACCAGCACGCCGTGGGCGGTGATCTACGATGCGGAAGGCGTGCCGGTGTGGTGGTGGGCCGTCGCCGACCCCGAGGCGCTCGTCACCCGCGTGCGCCGGTGCGCCGACGGGCAAACCTTGCTGGTGAACGCCTTCGAAGGGATCAACCTCGATCCCGAGAGCGGCATGCACCTGTACCGCGTGGCGTACGACGGCAAGCTGGTGGAGGACATCAGCATGCTCGGGGCCCACCACGACTACGTTGAATTGCCCGACGGGGGCCTGGCCTGGCTGGCCTACGAGGAAAGGACGGAGGAAGGCAGCTCGCACGTGGGCGACCTCGTGGTCGAGCGCGACGCCGACGGCCAGACGCGCGAGGTGTGGAACGCCTTCGACTGGTACGACTGGCGAGACTACGAGGTGGAGACCACGAGCTCGTTCCTGCATGCCAACGTCCTGAACTACGACGCGAACCGCGACGTGTACTGGCTGAGCCTGCGCAACCCGGGTGCCTACATCGCTGTCGACCGGTCGACGGGCAAGATCGTCGAGACCCTCCTCGGCCCGGAGTCCGATGTCCGACTCGTGGCCAGCCCCGCGCCGAGTCACCCCCATGGTTTCCGCTGGCTCGACGACGAGACGCTCCTCCTGATGGACAACCGCGATTCCGAGGACGAGGTGTCGAGGGTCGCGCGCTACGTGGTCGATCGCGAAGAGGACGTGATGGCCCAGGAGTGGGCGTTTGCCTCCGACCAGGGCATCCACCTGCTCGGCCTGGGTGACGTGACCAAGCTGCCCAACGACGACGTCGTGGCGCTCTGGAGCACCGCCGGGCAGATCCAGCGCCTTGACGAGGATGACGCCACCGTCTGGAGAGCCACGGCGCCCATCGGCACCGCATTTGCCTACATCGAGTGGACCGACAGCACGGACACCCGCCCCTGGCCCTGATGGCAGCTAGAGGCTGAGGTCGGCGTCGACTGTCACGAAGCCATTCTCCGGCCCATCGAGTCGCAAGGCGCCGATCGTGATGCCGAAGCCGCCCATCTCCGGGATGGGGATCTCGCCGATGGCGCCGGTGAGCGAGGGCAGAAGCAGCGGGATGAGCGCTTCCAGCAAGTCTTCCGTGTCCTGGCTGGCCACGGTGTTGGCCGCGGGGACGACGACGTCGAAGCGCACCTCGGTGTCGCCCAGCATGGGCGCGAGCAGGCCGTCGCTGACGTCGAGATCGAGGCCACCGAGGATGGTGACGTACACCCGCATCCGCAGGTTCTCGTCGATGGCCTCGCCGTCGTAGAGCGAGAGCTCGAGGTCGCCGATCTGGATGTCCATCATCGACGTGCCCGTGCCGGGCAGGATCACCGGCGGCAAGAGCGCCTTGGTCGTGATGTGCAGGTCGCTGATGCCGAGGATGTCGCCGAAGCTACCGAGGTCGAGTCCGAGGTCGCCGCCGCCGAGGTCTTGATCGAGGACCCCGGCGCCCCAGAACGCGTACATCGCCTGGTTCAGGAAGTCCTCACCGATGCTCACCTGGAAGCCGGGCGAGGCGCTGGTGTAGCTAGGCACGGTGTACGCGGCGTAGAGTGAGCCCAGGCCCTCGTCTTCATGCACCCAGGTCTGAGGGTCGACGTAGGTGGCGAGGCCCAGGGTGAGACCGAGGTCGTCGACCGACACCGCGAAGGGCTCCGCCACGAGATCCACCGTCGCGCCGCCCACGTCGAAGGAGGTCGCGATCTCGAGGTCGGCCAGCGCGTCTTCGATCGCCGCCGGCACCTCGTCGGTGATGGCGCTCTCCACGGCGTCTTCCATCATCGTTTGCACCATCGACGAGAGATCGAGGCCGAACCACGACATCAGGTCGTAGATCCACGAGTCCCAGTAGAAGGTGAAGTTGGACGAGGTGACATCCACCGCGCCCACGCTGATGCCCAGCACCCCGCTCGACACGTAGGGGTAGAGATCCATGTTGGCGGTGATGCTGTCGGCGTAGACCGTGCCGCTCGCGCTCATGTCGATGAAGGTGACCGTCGCGTCGATCTCCCACTCGATGTAGGGGTCGTACACCGTGAAGGTGGTGTCGATGTAGCCGCCCGAGGTCGGATCGAGCTCCATGTCGGTGGCCCCGATCGACGGGTTCCACACGTACATGTCGATCGCGTACCAGGTGATGCAGATCTCGTCGAAGATGATGTCGTAGCAGTCTTCTTCCTCCATGCTCACCACGGGGTTGGTGAGCATGGAACCGAGGTCGAAGTCGGCGAGCAGGGACTCGCCGAGGCCCTCGATGGTGTCGAAGCCGTCTTCGTTCACGCGGGCGACGATGCCGTTGCCGATGCCGGAGCCGCGCGCCGCGAAGGGCCCATCGAGCACGGTGCGCGTGTCGTTGGCGCTGTTGCCGTCGGTGTCTTCCGCGTAGGTGTCGACGACGTTGAGGCCGAAGGCGTAGTCGAGCGTGTGGGTGAAGCTGCCGTCGCCGTTGACCGGCACCGCTGCCCCGTTGACGGTGAGCAAGGCCACGTCGCTCCAGCGGTCGGTGACCTTACCCGACATCAAGGCCGAGGAGTTGAGCTCCCAGTCGGCGCGCTCGGGCTCGTAGATCTCGAGGTCGGGGCCGGTGCTATCGATGAGGAAGGGCCCGACCGAAGCTGATAGTTCCTCGTGCGTGGCGGTGACAGTGTACCAGCCTTCATCGGGGAAGGTGATGTTGGGACCGGCTTGGACCACGGCCGCCGTGCCGGTGACCGAGAGCTCGGGCGAGGCATCCAGGGTGTTGCCATACGCATCTTTCACGTAGGCGGTGGCGATGGTCGTCTCGTAGACCTCGAGGTCGGTCGTGGACAAGGACAGGTCGATGTACTCGGCCTCGCCCGCGACGACGCGGAACTCCTCGCGGTCGGACAGGGCATCGACCGAGGCGGTGACGGCGTAGATGCCGGGGACGCCCGAGGCGACCCGCGGGTCGGCGATGACCACGTCGGCGGAGTCGGCCGCCATGATCACGTCGGCGTCGGCCACCTCGTTGCCGAAGGCGTCGAACGCGCTGACGTCGAAAGTCAGCGCCTCGCCTGCGCCCACCTGCACGCCTGAGAGGGCGAGGTCGAGCGAGGCGGCCTCGCCTCGGGACACGAGCAACCAGGCGGTGTCGTAGTAGGTCTTGTCCTGCCATGTGGCGGCAGCGGTCACGAGGTGTAGTCCGGCCGCCGTGGGGACGATTTCGCCGGCGCCTGCGCCCGTCCACCGCGTGGCCAGGTGAAGCTCAGCGTCGGAGAGCATCTCCGGCGCCACCGCGACCTCGGTGCCGTCTTCGAGATGGAGAATCGTCGTGAAGCCGACGGCATCGCCGGCCACGGAGGTATCGACCCCAAGAGCGAGATCGAGGCCCACGCCCTCGGTGCCCGAGCCCTTGGCGCTCGGCTCGCAGCCGACCAGGAACACGACGGGCAGGGCCATAAGCAAGGGTGTGCAGCATGCCACGATCCGGCGGGCTTGTAAACCCCGGAGATCGCGGTAGGAGCGGGATCGTGCGGATCCCCAGGGCCTACCGCGAGTGGCTGTCGGCGCGGGGGGAGGAAGGCCTCCCGCACGCGCTGGCCGAGGCCATCGGCGAGGCCGACCGCCGGTGGGCCGAGACGGGTCTCAGCCTTTTCGACCCGTCGCGACGCCGGGGCCCTTCCCTCCCCGCGCTGCCCGACCCGGCGCGGGTGCTGGAGCTTGGACATCCGCGTCGCAAGGCGCTGGGGGCGTACCACACCCCTCCCGCGGTGGCCGACCACGTCGCCGTCGCGACGCTGGCTCTGGCCGGGAGCGACCCGGTGATCCTCGACCCGGCCTGCGGCGGAGGGGCCTTCCTCCTCGCGGCGCTTCGAGCGGGAACCCGCTGGCACCAACTGCGGGGGATCGACCTAGATCCACTCGCGGTGGAGCTGGCCCGCGCACTGGTGGCGCTCTCGGCCGGTCTCGGTCGCGACCAGTGTCGGGAGTTGGAAACACTGATCCTGACCGGCGACGCGCTCACGACACCGTGGCCGGCCGCCGACGCGGTACTCACCAACCCACCCTTCCTCAACCGGCTGAAGGCGCTCACCGCCACGAGCCCGGAACTGGCGTCGCTAATCCGGTCGCGACATGGCGACAGCGTGGGTCCCTACACCGACATCAGCGTAGTTTTTCTCGCCGAGTGCCTGCGCCACTGTCCGGTGGTGGGCATCGTGCTCCCTGCATCGGCCTACGCGGCCCGTGACTCGGCGGCCTTGCGTGCCGCGACACCGGCCCCCCGGTGGGCCTGGACCCTCCCCGGCGGCGCCTTTGCCGACGTGGGCTGGCCGACGATCGCCAGCGTGTACGCAGCCGGCGAGGGCACCGAGCGACGACGCGGCCTGCCGCCCGCACTGGTGGACCGGGGCGCCGTGGCCCATGGTCCGGGCCTCATCGCCGCCGAGGACGAGGCACCGCCCCTGCTTGTCGGCACGGGCTTCGTGCTTGGCGATGTCGCGACCGTGGAAGCAGACTTCCGCGACGAGTACTACGCGCTGGACGGGCACCTGAAGGAGGACGGGCCCGGACTGAAGGTCGTCACCAGCGGGCTGGTCGACCCGGGCCGGCTGCGCTGGGGCGAGGTGCCCGCGACCATTCATCGCCAGCGCTGGCAGCGTCCCACGGCGGCACGCGAGCACCTGCACGCGCGCCAGAGAGCGCGGACCGGCGCGCAGCTGCTCGTGGCCACGCAGACACCCGTGCTGGAGGCCGCCCCCGATCCCGAGGGTCGCTGCGTGGGCATCACGCCGGTCCTCGTGGTCCGCCCCCGTGGTGTCGACCTGGCTGAACTGCTGGCGGTCCTGCTCGCGCCCTCGAGCACCGCGTGGGCGCTCGGCCGTTCGCTGGGCTCTGGGCTGTCGCTCGCGGCGATCAAGCTCTCGGCCGCCCAGCTGCGGGAAGTACCGATGCTCACCGTCTCGCCCGAGGCGCGAGCGCTCGCCACCGCGCTCGTCAAAGGCACCTACCGTCGCGACACACTCATGTCGCTGGCCCGTGCGATGAGCCCGGGTCGCGACGACTTGTTCCAGTGGTGGACGCGGCGCCTGCCGCCGGTGCGATAGGCGCGCCGCATGACGCTCAGCCCCCGCGCCGAGACGATGCGCCGTCGTGTCAGCAACCCCTTCATGTTCTGGTTCTGGCTCGTCACCAAGCTCCCCGCCGCGTGGTGGTGCGGCGTGCGGCTGCGCGAGATCACGCCCGAACATTGCGTCACCAGCGTGCCCTACGGCTGGCGGAGCCAAAACCCGTTCCGGTCCACCTACTTCGCCGCGCTGGCGATGGCGGCCGAGCTGTCGACGGGCGCGCTCGTACTGCTCGCGGCCGAAGACGCCGGCGTGCCGATGTCGACGCTCATCATCGACATGAAGGCCAGCTACGGGAAGAAGGCCACTGGCCTCGCGACGTTTCGATGTGATGACGGCGTGTCGGTTTTCCGCGCGCTCGCGGAGGCCAAGGTCTCCGGGGAGGCACGAACAATCCCCTTGGAAACAGTGGGAAAGCTCGAGGATGGGACCGAGGTGGCGCGCTTTGTGTTCACCTGGTCGGTCAAGGCGCGGGGCCGTTAGGCATCGGTCGTCGGGCCGACCGTCGAGGGCGCACATCCGTCGCGTCGCGAGCCGATCCGGTGGTGGGAGGCTGACAACATGACCGCCCCCGCCGCACCCTCCCGCCCCCGCCGCAGGGAAGAGGAGGTACTCCGCCTGCGCACGCTGGCCGCCGCTGTGCACCACATCCCCGACCGGGTGGGGATCACCGACGCCCGCGGGCGTCTCACCTACGTGAACCCAGCGTTCGAGGCACGCACGGGCTACACCGCGGCCGAGGCCCTCGGGTGCACCCCCGGGAGCCTCGTGCGCTCGGGCCATCACGACGAGGCTTTCTACGCCGAGCTCTGGAGCACCATTCGCGCCGGCCGGGTGTTCACCGCCGAGTTCGTCAACAAGAGCCGAGGGGGCGAGATCTGGCGAGAAGAGGGCTCGATCGCGCCGATCCGCGACGACGACGGCGTGATTCGACACTTCGTGTACACCGGTCGCGACGTGACCGAGCTGCGCAAACTCCAGCGCTCGCTGGAAGCCATGGCCTACACCGATCCCCTGACCGGCCTCCACAACCGCCGATCGTTCGTCGAGGCAGGCGCCCGCGCCGCGGGCGAGGCGCAGGCGGGTGGGCGGCTGGCGGTGATCTTCCTGGATCTCGACCGGTTCAAACAGGTGAACGATACCCTCGGACACGCTGCTGGGGACGCCCTGCTGGTGGAGGTGGCGCGTCGTTACCGCGGCGTGTTGCGGTCCACGGACCTGCTCGCGCGCCTCGGCGGTGACGAGTTCGCCGACATCCTTCGCGACACCGACGCCGACGCCGACGCCGCGCTTCGCGTGGCGCATCGCATGCTGCTCGCCCTCGCCACGCCCTGCGAGGTGGTTGGCCAGCTGGTGGCTGCGCGGGCCAGCGCGGGTGTTGCCACCGCCGACGGCGCCCGCGCCGACATCGAACGGGTGCTGCAAGAGGCGGACCTCGCGATGTCCACCGCCAAACGCGGCCGCCTCGGCGTCGCGAGCTACGACCCGGCATGGATGCAACGCACCGGTGGCGGACTGAGTCTCGCCGCCGACCTCGGCGGCGCCCTGGAACGGGGGGAGTTCGAACTGTACTTCCAGCCGATCGTCCACCTCGCCAGCGGCGGGGTGGGCCACGTTGAAGCGCTCGCCCGCTGGAACCACCCCACGCGAGGGGTGATCGCACCGGGCGCGTTCCTGTCCCTGCTCAGCGAAGCAGGAAGGGAGCTGGACTTCGACCGTTGGGTCCTTGACACTGCATCGCGACAGGTGCGGCAGTGGCGCGATCAGGGGCTCGGCCTGCGCGTGGCCGTGAACCTGTCAGCCCCGAGCTTCGCCAACCCCGGCCTGGGCAGCTGGCTCGACGAGGCCGTGAAAGCGGCGGGGATCGATCACGCCGATCTCGTGCTGGAGATCACCGAGACGATGGCGATGGACCGGACGGAGGAGACCGTCGCGAGGATCGACGCGCTCGCGCGGCGCGGCGTCACCGTCGCACTCGACGACTTCGGCACCGGCTACTCGTCGCTTGCCCACCTCAAGCACTTCAACATCGGCGTCCTCAAGCTGGATCGCAGCTTCGTCCAGGGCCTAGGCGTGTCGCCGAAGGACGAACGGCTGGTGGAAACGGTGCTGTGCCTCGCCCGCAGCCTCGGCGTGTGCGTGGTGGCCGAGGGTGTCGAAAACAGCGGGCAAGCAAGCTGGCTTACCGCCGCCGGTTGCGAGCAGGCCCAAGGTTTCCTTTACTCGCGACCAATCCGTGCCGATCACCTCACCGAATGGCTCCGGCTTCGCTGCCGGGATTCCCAATGAACGGCGGATACCCCTACGAGGACTTGATGGCCCCAGAGCCGCGACACTACCAGCCGCACGACCCTCCGGAAGCTCGCCTGCACGAGGCGATCATCCGTCGCGAGTTCGTGCCCTACTACCACCCGCAGTACGACGTGCTCAGCGGGACTCCCCTGGGCGCCGAGGTGCTCGTGCGCTGGTACCACCCCGAGCGTGGCACCGTGCCCCCTTCGGAGTTCTTGCCCATGGCGGAGCGCTCCGGCGCGGTGCTGGAGCTCGGCGACTGGGTGGCCGCGGCCACCTGCCGCGAGATGGCGCCCTGGCGCGAGCAGTGGCCGGGTTTCCGGGTTTTCCACAACTGCTCGCCTCGGCAGCTCGCCACCCCGGCCTTCGCGCAGCGGCTGCTCGGCATCCTCAGCCGCGGAGGGGTGGAGCCGGGGAGCGTGGACATCGAAATCGCGACCCAGACGGCGCTGTCGCTCGACGACACGGCGCGGGGCAACCTCGCGGCCATGCGCGAGCGGGGCGTGGCGGTCGTGGTTGACGATGTGGGCGCCGGCGAGTTCAGCTTGCCCGCCGACACGGCGATCGACGGGCTCAAACTCCACCCTGCGCTCATGTTGCGACTGCTCGATGATCCCTCGGCTGAGCGGCTGGTGCGCCGGGCCGTGGACGCGGCAGGCGGGATGCCCCGCGGCGTCGCCGCCAACGGCATCGAGGACCCGAGCCAGCGCGAGGCACTCATCGTGATGGGCGTGAGCCGCATGCAGGGCTTCCTGTTCTGCCGACCGGGCCCCGCCAGCGGCCTCGGCGGCATCCAGGTGCGCGCCCTGCTCACTCGACCGCGGATGCGGAGCTAGCGCCGAAGCTCGGGATCTCGCTAGGTTGTTTGCCTGCTTCCTCGAGGCGCGCACGCAGCCACGCGCGCACCGCGTCGAGGCCGATCGGCGCGTCGGCCAGCTGCGGCAGCGGGTCGAAGGCCACCGGAAGAAAGGCCTCGACCGGGGCACCGAGCGCCTTGCGGGCGTGCTCGAGCAGTCGCGACAGCGATTCCTGATCCTCGATGGTGTCGACCTTGTTGACCACGGCGAGCACGGGCTTCCCCGAGGCCACGCAGGCCTTGTAGTCGGCCTGCTCCCGCTCCTGGACGCCCCCGTTGGCGTTGACGACGTAGATGTACACGTCGATGTGGCCGAGCACCTGCTTGGCCTCGTCGGTGACCGACTCCACCACGTCGCCGAGCCCCGGCGTGTTGACGACGTAGAGCGCGGTGGCGCCCGGCACCCGCTGGATGCTCACCTTGGTGGTGCTCCCCGCCACCGGCGAGATGTTGCCGCTGTCGATGCCGAACAAGGCACGGATCCCCGCGTCTTTCCCCGTGGACGGCGAGCCGACTAGGCCAATGGTCACCCGCCGGGTGACGAGCTGGCGCACCTTCGCCACGTGCATCACCGCCAGCCCAAGCCGAGCCGGGTCGGGTCGGAAGGCCCACCACGCGAACAGCGGGAAGAAGGGGATCATGAAGGGCCGGGCCACGCAGCCGGCCGGCGACAGCATGAAGACCGCGAAGATGGAGATGGCCGCGGTCTTGCCGGGGGGGAGCCGAGCGTTGGTGATGCGGTAGCCGAAGGTGACCTCCCCCAGGGCCTCCTCCGCCCGCGCCATCGCGGTGGGACCGTCGCCGGGAACGGGCTCCCCCGCGAGGCCAAAATCGTCCCAGAGCTGGCGACGGTCCTCGGGCCGCAAGCGCGCCCAGGCCGCCGTTGCCGCGCCGCGCACCACCTGCAGCTCGGCGGCCTCGAAATCCCCGTCGAGCGCCTGCCTTGCCCCGAGTCCCCCCAGCACCTCGGCGTAAGGTGGTCCCTCGCCGCCTCGCAAGGTGGCATTCGCGATGCCGTGCGTCGCGAGTCGCCGCGTGATCCGCGCGCAGTTGTGCGCGACGAGGGCGATCCCCATGTCGCGATGGGGCACGCCGAGCAAGTCGGCCAGCGGCGCGATCTCGTCGCGGTGGGCCTTCTGGAGCAACAATTCCAGGGGGTCGTCGACGAGCCGCGCCTCGATGCCGCTCCCCCGCCCGGCGCCGCTGCGGTCGCCTCCGCTCACGGGGTCGTCGAGGCGCCGGCGGAGCGGTCCTTCCACGCGAAGGCCGCCACGTCGAATGCAGCGCGGAGCGCGTCGCCCTCGAGCTTCCTGCCGCTCTGGAGCCACGCCACCGTGGCCTTGCCCACGCCGTAGGTGGTGGCGCCGGCCACCGTGGCCGAGAGCGCCAGGATCGCCGCCTCGGCAAACTGGCCCCCAGGCACCCAGCCGGCCGCCTTGAGCCCGTTCACGCCCCAGCGCACGAAGCCACGCATTCCGCCCGCCAGGAGCTCGGCCAGGATGAAGGCCACCATGTCCTTGTCGAGGGCCTGCCCGTGCACGGTCGCGATGTCGCGAATGAGCTTCACCTGGATCGCGGTCACCGCCACGATGTCGGCGCCGGGGATGGGCACCGCGCCCGCGAGACTGGCCGTCTTGGCGGCCGACTGGATGATGGGCTCACATGCCGCCGCCTTGTTTCGCAGGTACTTCGCGAATAGTAGCGTCTTGCCGGACTCCTCGAGCCGGCGCCCCACCCAGTCGATCACGTACTCCACGCCGATGGGCTCGGGCGAGAGCTTCGGGTGCGGCGCGAAGGCGGTGATGACCGAGTCCTTCGGCTCCACCTCGAGCTGGGCGAGCGTGGCGCTCACGAAGCCCTGCCGCTCGCTCGGGCGGATGAGATCGATCTTGTTGAGACACACGAGCACCGGCCTCCCAAGCTTCCGGATCCACTCGAGATCCCGTCGCTCGTCGGCGGTGGCGCCACCCTCGGCGTTCACCACGTACACGAAGATGTCGACCATCTCCACCGCCTGGCGAGCCACGGCGTCGACCTCCTCGCGCACGTCGCCGAAGCCGGGGGCGTTGAGCAACATCACCTGGCCGTCGGCGTCGAGCTTCGCCGCGCGGAGCTCACGCGTACTCCCGGGTACCGGACTGATGTCACCGAAATCAATGCCAAATAGGGCACGGATGCCACTGTCCTTGCCCGAGGAGGCGGATCCCATGAAGGCCACGACGAGGTTCTTCTGCAGCGCCTCCTGGAGCTGGCCGGAGGTCTGGTCCCAGGCGGAGGCGGCGGCCTTGCGCAGGTCGAGGGCGAACTGAGGATCGGACATGGGGTCTAGTAGCTCCCACCAAGGATGATGTAGGTCGACCCCGCCGCCGCGCCGCCGCTGGAGTCTGCTGCGGGCGCGCCGACGAGCACCTCGTCCGTGCCGTCGCCATCGATGTCGGGCGCGAAGGCGAGGCCCTCGCTCGCGCCGTCGCCGGCGTTCTCGCCCACGAAGGTGGCGTCGGCCCCCGACAGGCTCGTGGCCGGGGTCAGGCCACCGTCGAGCAGGTAGGCCGTGCCCGCCCCGGTACCCCCGGCGGCGTCGTAGTAGGCCCCCACCAGCAGGTCGGGGCGCCCGTCGCCGTTCGCGTCGCTCCCCCCGGCCAACGTGTAGCCCGCCCGGTCGCCCGCGCTGTCGCCCCGGATCACCGCGTCCGCCGCGCCCAGGTTGATCGAGGCCAGGGTGGCCGAGCCGTACACCACGTAGACGGCGCCGGCGGCCGTGCCGGGGCTGTCGCTCTCCGGGGCGCCGAGGGCGAGGTCGGCCACGCCGTCGCCGTTGAAGTCGCCGAGGCCGGCGACGGATCGGCCGGCATCGTCGCCACCAAACTCGCCGCTGTACACCACGTCGGCGTCGGTCGCGTCGACGTCCGCGACGCTGCCGCCGTAGAAGAGGTAGGCGGCGTCGGACTGGGGGTCGGCCACGATGAGGTCGTCGAGACTGTCGTTGTTGACGTCGTCCAGCAGGCTCAACGACAGCCCCATCCCTGGGCCCTCGCCCTTGATGATGGCGAGCTGCACGAGGTCGGCATCGAAGACTCGCGCCGAGTAGGCCCCAGGCGCCCCAGCGAGCACATCGCCCCGACCGTCGCCATCGACGTCGTGACCGCACGCGAGGGTGGCGCCGAGCGCATCGTCGGTGCTGCTGCCGTACACCACGCTGTCGGCCGTGCTCGCCGAGGCAGGCGTCACGTCGCCCTCGAATCCGTAGATCCCACCGGCGCCGCCCGCGGTGTCGAGCGCGCTGACGAACATCTCGCGGTACCCGTCGCCGTCGAGGTCGGGGCAGCCCGCGAGCGCGTAGCCGAAGCTGTCGCCGCTGGCTTCGCCGGTCACCGTGTCGTACGCACCGAGCGACCCCGAGGCGACGCTGCCGCCCGACACAAGGTAGGCCACGCCGGTACCAGCGTAGCCCCAGGCACCGACGAGCAACTCGCCGAGCCCGTCGCCGTCGATATCGTCGAGCGCAGCGAGCGAGGCCCCCGAGAAGGCCAGCATCCCCTCCCCCTCGAGCTCGTAGTCGGCGGCCCCGAGGTCGGTGGTCCCGGCGATCTCGCAGTTGCCGTCGCTGCCGCTGCAATCGTTGTCGCTGCCGTCTTCGCACACCTCGGTGTTGCCGGTCCAGGCCGCGCCGTCGGTGTCGTCGCAGTCCTCGGCGTTGTCCACCCAGCCGGAAGCGGCGTCGCAACGCTCAATGGTCGTACCCGGATCGCCGCGCAAGTCGCCGTCAGCATCGTAATAGAACGTGCTCGTCCCGGTGACGCCGTCGTCGTCGTCGTCGCGGAGATCGTCGCAGTCCTCGTCGGTGTTGGTGTCGTCGCAGGCCTCGCTCGCCCCGGGATTCACGCCGGGATCGGCGTCGTTGCAGTCTCCATCAACCAGAGAATACCCGTCGACCAGCGCGCAGAGCACAGTGTCGCTCCCGTCGCCCCAGCCGTCGCCATCGCTGTCGTTGTAGGCGATGAAGGCCTCGTCGGCGTCGTTGTCGATGATCTCGTCGCAATCATCGTCGGTGTCGTTGCCGCACACCTCGGTGGCGCCCGGGAACACCGTGTCGAGGCCGTCGTCGCAGTCGCCGCTGATCGCCACATAGCCGTCGGGGGCGGCGCAAGCGATGGTTGTACGGAGGTCGTCGCCGTAGCTGTCGCCATCTACGTCGGCGTAGTAGGTGTGCGCGTTGTCCGCGTCGTCGTCGATGGTGCCGTCGCAGTCCTCGTCGACGCCGTCGCAGGTCTCGTCGTGTCCGGGGTACACGCTGTCGTCGGCGTCGTTGCAATCCGTCCCGCCGAGCGCCACGTCGACCCAGCCGTCGCCGTCCTCGTCGCCGCTCACCACGCTGAAGCGGGTCTCGGCCTCGCCGGTGTCGCCCCAGGCGTCCTTGACCGAGAGACCAAGGTCCCAGTCGGCAATCGCCAGACCAGGCAAGGCGAAGGTCACGACGCCTGCCTCGGGGAGCTCCCGTGGCGCGTCGGCAAAGGTGACGGCCGCCCCGCTCCAACTGAGGACGAGAGTGGAGTCCTCGCCGGGGTCGGGATCGTCGATTTGGACCTCGACGGGAACGTCGTCGCCCGAGAGGAACACGTCGCCGGGCAGGGGCGCGAGGAAGGTGACCGAGGGACCCACGTTCTCGACGACGGTGAGCATCATCGAGGTGCCACCAACCTCGCCGAGCGTATCCACGGCCTTCACCGCCACCGTGACCTCGCCCACGGGCAAGGACGCGGTCTCGAAGTGGAGTTCTTCGTTTTCCTCGTCGACCGACAGGTTGGCGGCGATTGGATTGCCGTCGCCGTCGGTGAAGCTGTAGCTGAGCTGCGACAGGTCGTCGTCATCGTCGCTGGCGGAGAGCGTGAAGGTGACCGCCGACCGGGCCGACACCAAGGCGCCCGCCTCCGGAGAAATGAACTTCAACTCGGGGGGATCGTTGAAAAGGACGAGGCCGTCGCAGGCCGCCAGCAGGTGGAGTAACATCGCGGCGGATTGTAGCCCGCGAGCGGGTTCAGAGCCGGTCGGCGGCGTCGGGGAAGGCGCCACCGTCGCCCAGCGTGCAGGGCGAGTAGGGGTCGCGGAAGGCGTCGTCGTGCGCGGTGGTGCGGCTGCCGTCGATCTCCGGGTCGAGGACGATGGAGGCGTCGACCGGGTCGTTGCTGGTCCAGGTGATGGTGTCCAGGATCTCGTCGCCCTTGGACTTGAGCGTGAGGGTGTCGCCGTCGTTGCTGAGCGCGAGGCCGTAATCGAGGGAGCCGTCGTCGGCGTTCGCCACCTCCGCGGTGCAGTGGGTGCCCTTCACGCGGCTGGCGTTGCCACCGCCGAAAACCACGATGGCGCTGCCCGGCAGGAGCGTGGTGCCGCTGTCGAAGGTGTGCCGGGCGATCTCGTTGTCGCTGTCCCAGAGGGTCGCACCGCCGAGGTCGACCGTGGCTTTGCCCGCGTTGACGATCTCGGCGAACTCATCTTCCACGGAGTCACCCGTCCCGTCGCCGTTGACGTCGGTGCTCACCGGCACGTCGGCGAGCACCTCGTTGATCACGAGCTCACCGCGCTCTGGGGTCGCGACGGCATCCACGGTGACGGTCGCGTCGGCCCGCAGGCCCCTGTACTCGCAAGAAACGACGGCCGATCCGGCGCCCAGACCGTGCGCCAGGCCGTCGACCACCAGCGCGATGCCCTCGTCGTCGCTCGACCAGGAGCAGGACATCGTTGCTTCTTCCTCGCTGCCGTCGCGACCGGTGTAGGTGGCCGTCATCGCCTTGGTGTCGCGCGTCGTGGCGAGGCGGACCGCGGTGGGCGAGAGCTCCAGGATCGCGTCGGTGTCGGTGTCGGTGTCGGCGTCGCCAAAGGGATCGTCCTCGCTCTGGTCGTCCTTGACCTCGCCCTCGACAGTGCCCATGCAGGCCAGGAGAGAAAGCGCGAGCAAAGCTAGGAAGGAGCGCATGTCGATACCGTGGACGCCGCGGCGCTAACTCCGGAGAGCCCCAGGCGCTAAGCTGCGCCGCATGTTCTTCCTGCTCCTCGGATGTACGCCCGCCGACGACAGCCGCGTGGCCGACGCGCCCACCTGGGTTGACCCCGACGGCGCGACGCTGACCGTGTCGGGCAGTGGCGTCATCAGCTGGACCCATGCCGACGGCACAGAGCGAAACGTCGAGATCGGCCTCGGCGTGGTTGGCACGATCGATAGCGCGGCGTGCAGCTACGACCCCTGGTGGCTCTACGACGACCGGGTCGACGAGGGCACCATCGCAAGTGAAAGTTACAAGTACGACCTCGACGAGGACTGCACCAAGGGCACCGACCTCGTCGGCGTCGTCGCCACCACCTGGACGGGCAGCGCCTACGCGCTCGAGTTCGAAGACGGGAGCAGCGCCACCCTCGAGGTCGACAACCTCGGACCCGGCCTCCGCCTCTCCTTGGACCACGACGACAGCGCGGGCTGGGCCCCCTACGCATGGGCGCGTGTGTCGGCCGGTGCCGACGAGGAGTTCTACGGCCTCGGCGAGACCTTCGACCGCGTACGCCAGCGGGGCACGGTGCGCGCCATGCAGATCGAGCTCGCCACCACGGAGAGCGCCTACAACGAGGTGCACGTGCCCGTGCCGCTCCTGGTCTCATCCGCCAACTGGGGCATGCTCGTGGATAGTTACCGTCCCGGGGTCTTCGACGTGGCCGCGTCCGACGACGGCGCGGTCACGACGGTCTTCCAGCAACTCGATGGCGACTTCGCCGTCGACCTGTATGCACCCGAGCGCGCCGCGCAGGTGACCGGGCGCTACTGGCAACGCACCGGCGAGCCCGAGGTGCCGCCTGACTGGGCCTTCGCGCCGCTCCAGTGGCAAGACGAGGTGACAGGCCAGGACGAGGTGCTCGACGATGCCTACCAGTTGCGCAGTCGCGACCTCCCCACCGGGGTGATCTGGGTGGACAACCCCTGGCAGACCACCTACAACAGCCTGGTTCCCGACCCCGCGATGTTTCCCGACTGGACGGGGATGATCGAGAGCTTACACGCCCAGGGTTTCCGCATGCTGGCGTGGACTACCCCCTACGTCGACGAGGTAGATCCCGAGTGGCAAAGCTACAGCGACAGTGGGTGGTTCGTGGAGGACGTGCAGCTGTTCTCCGGCTTTGGCAACATCGTCGACCTGACCAACCCCGACGCCAAGGCGGCGTGGGCCGGCCGCGTGGAGGCGGCTCGCGACATCGGGATCGAGGGCTGGAAGCTCGATTATGGCGAGGACGTGCAACTTGGCGTGAACGGCGCGCGCCTGCCCGGCTGGATCTTCGACAACGGCGAAGACGAGCGAACCATGCATCACCAGTTCGCGATGTACTTCCACGCTCCCTACGCCGAGCCCTACCGGGAGCAGGGCATCCTCATCGGTCGTGCCGGTTGCCTGGGCGGCCAGGCGCTCACCGACGTGATCTGGCCGGGTGACCTCGACAATGGTTTCGAGACCTGGGGCGACGAGGGCTGCGAGGACGGCACCTGCATTGGCGGGCTCCGGAGCGCGGTGCACGGGGGGACGGCCTTGTCGACCAGTGGCTACCCCTTCTTCGCGAGTGACACGGGGGGCTACCGCGGCGGTCGCCCCTCGAAGGAGAGCTTCATCCGGTGGACCGAGTACGCCGCGACCCTGCCAGTTTGGCAGTACGGCGGCGACGGCGAGAACCACAACCCGTGGGACTTCACCGAGTATGAAGGCAGCCAGTTCGACCAGGAAGTGCTCGACGCCTTCGAGCGCTACGCTCGCCTCCACATCCGCTTGTGGCCCTACTTCCAGGTCGGCGTTGCGCGGATGTTGGCGAATGGGGTGCCGATCGTGCTGCCACAGGGCCTCGCCGACCCCGACGGGGGTGTACACACCGACACTACCTTCTTCGTGGGCGACGATCTCTTCGTGGCTCCGGTCGTCGACGAGGGCGTCGATACCGTGGAGGTGACACTGCCGAGCGGAAACTGGGTGCACTGGTGGACGGGAGAGCGCTACTCGGGCTCGGAGCGGATCGACGCGCCGCTCGGTTTCGGGGCGATTTTTCAGCGCGAGGGCTCGGCGATCCCGATGCTGCGGCGCTCGGTGGAGACACTGTCGCCGGTGAGCGACGACACCGTGGATAGCTGGTACAACGAGGCCGGCGCGCTCAACGCGCGGGTCGTCCCCGGGGAGGGCGCGGGCTTCACGCTTGCCTCGGGGGAGAGCCTTTCGGCGACGACGGCGACAGACATCGCGCTGCTCTCGGGCTCACTCTACGCGGGCTGGGACATCGAGGTGTACGCGCCAGGGGCGTCGAGGGTCACCGTGGATGGCGAGGCGCTCTCCGAGGGTGAGGAAGGATGTTCGTCGTGCTTCATCATCGATGATCCGTGGGTGAGGGCGATCTTCGCGGCGGGGGAGAGCGTGAGCGTGGAGTAGGCGGCCTCCGATCCATCACATGTCGCGACATCAAAGCACTTGCGACTACGATTTCTCTCGCCGACCGGAGCCATGTGAGTAGGTTTCACGCGCCTCTGGAGCAGTCTATGTCTCGTACTTTCCCCACCAAAGTCGACACCTGGCTCGCGGTCGTACTGGCCGTCGCGGCCCTCGTCAGCGTCGGCGGGGCCGTCCTCTCGGTGTTCGAGGGTCACCCCGAGGGTGTGCTCGGCGCCGTCGTGATGGTAATCGTGTTCGGAACCTTGGTATTCCCGATGAACTACACCGTGGCCGATGATGCCCTGGTGATTCGTTTCGGCATGGTGCGTTCGCGCGTGAAGTACACCGACATCCGTGCCGTAAAGCCGACCCACAACCCGCTTTCGAGCCCGGCGATGTCGCTCGACCGGCTCCACATCGACTGCGGGAACCCGCTCGGACCCAACATCTCGCCGGACGACCGCGAGGGCTTTTATGCGGCTTTGCTGCAGAAGGCGCCTCACCTGCGTCGTGAGGGCGATCAGTTGGTGAGCGGGGGGTAGCTCGGGCGCAAGCGGTCACCCCCGAGGCGCCACCGTCGCGGGGAGGCCGGGGTTGGGCGGGGCGTGGCTCGGGTTGGCCCGCGTCGCAAGGGGAGAGCAGCTGAACGGGAATCGTCGTAAGCACAGGGTGGCCGAACAGGACGGGTTCGCGGTCGAGCCGGTCGGCCCGCGGGCGCGTCGGGCGGCCCCTCGACGAGAGTGGCGCTTTCATCGTTGACAGGCACTGCCGCTGCGGCCCTGAGCGGAGGGATCGTCCCGTTCGAAGCGCTTGTGCTTGCGACGATTCCCCTTCGAAGCGCTTGTGCTTGCGACGGTGGGCCACGCCCGGCCCACGTGTGCGCCGCGCCGCCGCCACGCGTCAATAGTACAGGTGGACCGCGAGCTGGGCGTAGGGCTCGAAACCCAGGCTGAAGCCGGAGTAGTCGGAGAACGAGTCGGCCTCCGACGTTCCCGTGCTCGTCCCGGTGGTGACATTGGTCGCGTTGACGCTCGATACCCAACCCGCCGACACCACCTGCGCGCCGAGATCGGCGGAGACCGCGATTTCCGGGCTAACAAACACCTCGCTGGCGAACCCACCCCCCCCGGAGAGCAGCACGTGCCGTTCCGTGGCGACGATGACGTCATCATTCTTGCCCGATTCCTCGCCGGCTGGCCACGACGCGAACTCAAGCTCGACGTCGCGGTAGCTCCCCGACAACTGGGCGACCAGCCACCCGCTCGCCCGCCCACGCTGGCCAAGCCTCCCGCGAAGGCCAAGCGACGGCAGGAGCCACACGTCTCGCTCGGCTTGGCGCGAATCGTCCGCGCCGGAGTCGTCAGGGTAGTCGAGGGTCCACGTGTCGGCGTCGTACCCGAGAAGCAACCCTGGTTCGAGCACAAGGCGCTCGGAGGTCCGCACCCGAGCGCTCGCGACGAAGTCCGCGCCGTCGCCGTCGCCCCGGATGCCCACGCCGATGCCCAAGATGGGTCGCGGCTCCTCAGCTAGCGCCCCTAGAACCAAGGTGATCATGCCGCCAACGTACCCGTTAGTCTTGCCACGTCAAGAGCGAAGTCTTAACCCTTAACCTCCGGCTCCTTTCTCCCTTTCTCACGCCCACCACGACTGCAACGGCGACAGCACCACGGCCTGAGCCCCGCAGCCGCGAATCTCCTCCACGAATCCCTCCACGTCCACCCCGGGAAGTTGGCGAGGCGGTGCTTCGAGGGGAAGCGTGAAGTCGTCCCAGTGACAGGGGAGCACCACGCGCGGCTTCACCCGCTCCACGAGCCGCCGGGTGTAGTCCTGCCGGTACTGGCGACCCACGGCGCACAGGAGGAGCACGTCGGCCTCGGCGAGCTGTTCGTCGATGAAATCCGCGCTATCGACATGCAAGACTCGCAAACCGTCGATTTCGATGTGCCAGTGGTACACCGGGCCGTGGCGCAGGTGGAAAACCCGGGGCGGCCAGGGCGGCGGGGCGAGGATGTCGCCCGGCAGGGGGACGCGGCCGAGCAGTGCCTTTCCGTGTCGCGACAGGTACGCGGTCGCAGATGCCTGGCCGCAGGGCACCGGCGACCGGGGCGTCACCTCGACGAACTGCGACATGTCGAGCCCGTAGGCGCGCGCGATGTGCCCGGTCGCGTGACTGCCGAGGAGCCGCGCCCCCGTGTGACGGCACACCGCCGGGGCGTCGAGCGCGTGGTCGTGGTGGCTGTGCCCCACCAGCACCTCGTTGGCCTCGGGCACAAAGCGCTGCACGAGGTCTTCGCGCGGCCCCAGTCGCCCGAAGATCGTCTGCCAGATGCCCGGTCGCGTGATGTTGGGGTCGAGCACGAAGGTGCGCGAGGGCCCGGCCACCACGAAGCCGGCGGTGCCGAGAAAGGTGAAGCGGACTGTCCCTTGCGACGGCTGGCGCCAGTAGTCGGGCGGCCCGCGCTCGAGGAGCGACCGGATCACGAGATCCGCATCGACAGGTCCACCCAGCGCGCCTGGTGGATGAGCCCGCCCATGCTCGCCCGGTGCACACCGAGGGTGGCGATCGTCGCGAGGCGCTCGCGAGTGAGGCCGCCGCTCACCTCGAGACGCGCGCGCCCCGCGGTGATGCGGACCGCCTCGCGGAGCGTGTCGTCGTCCATGTTGTCGAGCAAGACGTCGTCGGCCCCAGCGGCGAGGGCTTCCGCCAGCTCCGCCAGCGTCTCAACCTCCACTTCCACGCGCAACAGCGGGTGCGCGTGGGCACGAGCACGTTGCACCGCCGCCGTGATGCCGCCGGCCGCGACGATGTGGTTGTCCTTGATGAGCACCCCGTCGCTGAGCCCGAAGCGGTGGTTCCGCCCCCCGCCGTGGCGGACGGCGGCCTTTTCAAGCGCGCGATGCAGCGGCGTCGTCTTGCGCGTGTCGACGACGCGAAGCCCCGGGACCCCTGCGACCACGCGGCGTACGTGCGTGGCGATACCCGACAGACTCATCAGGAAGTTCAACGCGCACCGTTCGCCTACCAGAAGGTCGCGACACCGCCCGGTGACGGTCGCGACGGTGTCGTCGTTCGGGCCCCCCGCGAAGGCGCCGTCGGGCGTGGCAACGGTGTAGCCGCAGTCGAGCTGGCGGAAAACCTCGGCGGCCGCCGCGTGACCGCTCACGACGATGGGCTCCTTGGCGTAGATGCGGGCCTGCCCCTGCGCTTCGGCCGGCACGCAGGCCTCGGTGGTCACGTCGCCCTGGCCGAGGTCTTCCTCGATGGCCAAGCGCACCAGCTCAGTGAGGTTCATGGCCCATCGCTATCGCACCCGCGGGCGCCTCGATAGGGCCTCGCCGTGGACCTCGCCGAGCAAGCCGCCGCCCTGCCCACCGCCGCCGGGGTGTACCTTTTCCGTGACCGTAACGGCGGCGTGCTCTACGTCGGCAAGGCCGTCAACCTGCGCGCACGCGTAGCGCAGTACCTCTCTGGTCACGACGAGCGCTTCATGGTTCGCTACCTCGTGGCGGCCTCCCGAAGCGTCGACGGCCTGCCGGTACGCAACGAGAAAGAGGCGCTTCTCCTAGAGAACTCGCTCATCAAGCAGCACCAGCCCCGCTACAATGTGAAGCTGCGCGACGACAAGGAGTTCCTCCGCCTGCGAATCGACCCGAGGCAACGATTCCCGCGCGTCACCACAGTCCGCCGCGTGGCAGACGACGGCGCGCGCTACTTCGGCCCGTACCCCTCGGCCACGCAGGCGCGGGGCACCCTCGCCTTCGTGCAGCGCCACTTCAAGCTACGCACTTGCTCCGACGCGGTGATGGACAGTCGCAAGCGGCCGTGCTTGCTTCACCAGCTACAACGCTGCACGGCGCCCTGCGTGGCGCTCGTGAGCGCCGAGGCCTACGCCGAGCAGGTGGACGACGCCGCGCTCTGCTTGTCAGGGCGCAATCGCGAGCTCATCCCACGACTCGAAGCGCGGATGCTCGAGCACGCCGAGCACGAACGCTTCGAGGCTGCGGGGCGCCTTCGCGACCTCGTTTCCACGCTGCGCAAGTCCAGCGAGCGCCAGGCCGTGGCCGACCTCGCCGCCGCCAGCAGCGACGCCTGGGGGCTCCATCGCGAGGCAGACCGGGGGGTCATCGCGCTCTTGCCCACCCGGGATGGCAACGTGCAGAGCCCGCGGTCCTTCCCTTTCGAGGGGGAGATCGTCGACGATGCGGCGCTGTTGTCGTCGGTGCTCAACGCCTGGTACGCCGATCACGAGGTGCCGTCTCAGGTCTTGGTCCCCGTCGACCTCCCCGACGCCGAGGCGCTGGTGGAGATCCTCCGCGAGACCAATCGCCGTGTGAAGTTACTGGCGCCCCGACGCGGTGACAAGGCCGCCGGGACCGAGCTCGCCGCCAACGCCGCGCGCGCCCGCTTCGCGACGACACACTCCGAGGCCGATCGGGTGGGACGCGCCCTCGCCACCGTGGCCGAGGTGTGCGGACTCGACGCGCCCCCCTGGCGAATCGAGTGTTTCGACAACAGCAATCTCCTGGGTCAGGAGCCGGTCGCCGGTCAGGTCGTCTTCATCGACGGGCGGCCGTCGCGAAAAGACTACCGGCGCTACCACGTCAAGACGGTGGTGGGCGCCGACGACTACGCCACGATGAGGGAGATCATCGGCCGTCGCATGCGACGCGCCGCGGAGGACGGGGAGTTTCCCGACCTCCTCGTGGTTGACGGGGGACGTGGCCAGCTCGGCGCCGCCCTCGACGCGCTGAGAGACCTGGGACTCGACGAGCAACCGATCATCGGCATCGCCAAGCCGCGCACGGAGCACGCGCGCGGCGAGCGAGACGCCGTCGACAAGATCATCCTTCCGGGGCACCCCGAACCCGTCATCCTGCGTCACGATGACCCGGGCCTGCGCCTCCTCCAGCACCTGCGCGACCAGGCCCACGAGACCGCCATTGGTTTTCACCGGAAAACACGGTCTAAGGCCAGAATGCACTCTCAACTCGACGACATCCCCGGGATCGGCAAGACTCGGCGCCTCGCGCTCTTGCGCCACTTTGGCTCGCTCACGGCGCTGAAGTCTGCGGAGGTCGGTCAAATAGCCGAGGTTGAAGGCGTGGGACCGAAGGTTGCTGAACGCGTATATTCGGCACTACACCCCGCGAAGAGCACAATCCGCTAGACTGCCCGGCGGAGACGAGTCCCCATGATCCTTGCCCTGACCCTGATTGCTTGTGGAAACGGCGGCGGTACCGACACCTCGGACACCGCGCACGACCACTTCGACGCGTCGACCTTCTTCGGCGACTCCTGCGCCGGCTGTCACAACGCGGACGGCTCCGGCGGCGTCGACATCGGCGGCACGCCCAGCGCCGACCTCACCACCCGCGTGGCGGCCATGACCGACGACGAGATCGCCGCCGTGCTCACCGACGGCAAGGGCAACATGCCTGCGCAGTTGTCCACCGACGACGAGGTGGAGCACATGATCGAGTACCTCCGCGAAACCTTCCCGTAGGCGCTAGGCGAGCTTGACGTCCGCGACCGGCACCCACTCCGGCGCGGATCCGTCGTCCCACGCCACCTCGTATCGGGCGCCATCGAAGCTGCGGACGGTGGCGGACCAGTAGCCGCCGCCCCGCCACTTGGCCTGGACCCGCTGGCCGAGCGCGAAGGCCTGGCCCGCCATCATGCCACCCATCATGCCGGGCATTTGACCGGGCATCATCCCAGGCATCGCCTGCATCCCCGGCATCATCCCAGGCATTTGACCCGGCATCATCCCAGGCATCGCCTGCATCCCCGGCATCATTCCCGGCATTTGACCCGGCATCATCCCAGGCATCGCCTGCATCCCCGGCATCATCCCAGGCATCATCCCCGGCATCATCCCGGGCATCGCCTGCATCCCCGGCATCATTCCGGGCATCGCCTGCATCCCCGGCATCATCCCGGGCATCGCCTGCATGCCGTAGGGCGTGCCGATCACCTGGAGCGTGGCGATCGCGCAGTAATTACCGCCGTGGTTGTCGAGGCAGCTGATGCGGACACCCGTCGCGAGCACCGGCTGCGCCAGCGGGATCATCGTGGTGCTGCCGCGGTGACACATGCCCTGGGCCGCGAGCATGAACATCCCGGGGTTCTGAGCCGGCGCCACCTCGATGTTCACTGTGCGCGGGGCGCTCGTGTCGTAGCCGGGCACGGCCGCGTCGATGCTGACCGCCTCGATCATCGCGGGACTCTGGAGCTGGAGCACGAAGACCTGGGGCCACACCGGCGAGGCCGGCGAGCACCAGTAGGTGCCGGGGGCGGTGTCGAACAACTTGTCGATCGAGTAGCTGGCGCTGTACTCGGCGGGACGACTCACGACGACGACAGGAAGGGGCATGCCCATGTAAACGCTCCTCGGTGGGTAACGAATCTGTATCGCGGAACCCCTCAGCTCATCAGTCCCGCGTCGCCGCACTTGCGCAGCCCCCCGCGCGCGCGACAAGATGCCGACGCCGAGGATTCTATCGATGCGCGTGATGCTGATCCGCCCCCCTGCGAAGCACACCGTTGAGTCGGAGGTGCCCGAGGCCGTCTCCGCCGAGAACCTCAGCTACCCGCCGCTCGCGCTGATGGCGATCGCCCAAGTCCTCAAGGACTTCTCCGAGCACGAGGTGACCATCCTCGACGCCCAGCTCGACGACATCGACTACGACGTCATGGAGGCGAAGATCCGCGATTGGAAGCCCGAAGTCGTGGGCGTCACCGCCTTCACCGTGCAACTCGTCGACGTGCTCAAGACGGTGCAGACCGCGAAGAAGGCAGGCGCGAAGTACGCCGTGGTCGGCGGCCCACACGTGTCTGACTTCCCGCGCGAGTGCGTCGGCCTCCCGGGCGTCGACGCCGTGGTGAAGGGCGAGGGTCAAAAACCGATGCTCGACCTGTGCGACGCGTGGGCGCGAGGCGACACCGCCCGGGGCATCGCGGGCACGATGGCCCACCCCGATGATCCCGTCCCCGAGCAGGACGTGTACTTCTCCAACAACCTCGATGATTACCCGATCATCGACCGCGCGCTCGTCGACTACAAGCGCTACTACGACGTGATGGGCAAGGGCGGCATCTTCACCACCCTGATTAGCTCGCGCGGTTGCCCTTACCGCTGCACCTTCTGCAACACGCCGCGCCACCGCTACCGCGTGTCGAGCCCCGGCCGCGTGTGCGACGAGATCAAGGCCTGCCTCGACCTCGGCATCGAAGAGTTCTACTTCGTCGACGACACCTTCAACATCACCAACCAACGGGTGATCGACCTCTGCGACGAGATCATCCGTCGCGAGCTGAAGCTACGGTGGACGGTGCGCTTCCGCGTGAAGGGCGTCACCCGCGAGCTGCTCGAGAAGATGAAGCTCGCCGGCTGCCAGCGCATCCAGTTCGGCGTGGAGCAGGGCACCGAGGAGGGGCTACTGCGTCTCAAGAAAGACGTGACGGTCCGCGAGATCGAGAGCGCCTTCCGCCTCTGCCGCGAGGTCGGCATCAACACCGTTGCCTACTTCATGATCGGCACGCCGGTGGAGCGCACCCGCGACGACGTGCTCGACACCATCGCCTACAGCATCAAGCTCGATCCCGACTTCGTCATGTTCAACGTGCTCACCCCCTTTCCGGGCACCACCTTGTACGACGAGGGCATGCGCGACGGCGTGCTGAATCTCGACCCCTGGACCGACTTCATGAAGAACCCTCGCGAGGACTTCAAGGCGCAGGTCTGGGACGAGCACTTCAGCCGCGCCGAGCTGCGCGAGATGCTCGACATCGCCTACAAGAAATTCTACTGGCGCCCGAAGTTCGTGGCGCGAAACATCACCCAAATTCAGTCTCCGCGAGACTTCATGCGCAAGGCCAGTGCTGGCCTGCGCATGCTCGTGGCTTAAGCCCCCCGGTCGAACGAGGTCCCCCCGCATGGTCGCAACCCCCGAGAGCGTGTCTCCGAGCCCGAAGCCCGGAGAGAAGCGCTTCACCGTCGTGTTGATGACAATCTACTCGGTGGAGAACGCCGGCATCCGCTACGTCTCCGCAGCCCTGGCCCGAGAGGGCATCGACACTCACATCGTGTTCTTGCGCGACTGGCGCCACAACATGCTGGAGATGCCGACCGAGAAAGAGATTCAGATGGCGCTCGGCGTCATCCGCGACACCGGGGCCGACCTGATTGGCCTCGGCTTCATGTCGTCGCTCTTCCCGATGGCCAAGGAAGTCACCCGTCGCATCAAGGACGCCTTCCCCGGCACCCCGATCGTCTGGGGCGGTATTCACCCCACCTCGTGTCCCGAGGAGTGCATCCAACACGTGGACTATGTGTGCGTGGGCGAGGGCGAGGAGGCGGCGATCGACCTCGCCACCCGGCTCCGCGACGGCGGCGACGACACGAACATCCCCAACATCTACGCCAACAAGAACGGGAAGATCCACGTCAACAAGCCGCGTCCCCTGATCAAGGACATGGACTGGCTCCCCTACCCCGACACTCGCGACGAGAACAAGTACTACATCGAGGCCGACAAGATGACGATCGAGGAGCCGTGGAAACGCGGCGCCGAGTATCGCATCTACTTCAGCCGCGGCTGCCCCTACAACTGTTCGTACTGCTATGTCAGCATCCTCCGCGACGTGTACGACGAGAAGGGCAAGGAGTTCTACCGGGCGCGCTCGGTGGAGCACATCCTTGGCGAGCTCGAGCACATGAAGCAGACCTTCCCGAAGGTGGCCCGCATCAAGGTCGACGACGACACGAGCTTCGCCTTCGGCCAGCAGTGGATGGACGAGTTCCTCGAGAAGTACCCGTCGCGCGTGGGCATCCCCTTCGAGTGCCTGCTCATCCCGCCGATGTTGCGCGAGGACATGCTGGTGAAGCTCAAGGCGGCCGGCCTCATCCGCGTGCAGACGGGCATCGAGTCGGGCAGCTCCAAGGAATCCAAGGAGATCCACAACCGGAGCCCCGGAAACCAGGCGATCCTGAAGTTCGGCGAGTTCAACAAGACGTTGAAGATGGATATCGTCTACGACATCATCATCGACAACCCCTACGCCACCGAGGAGATGAAGCTCGAAACCGCCGAGTTCCTCCTCGAGCTCCCGCGGCCGTACTCGATCTACTTCTACTCGCTGAACTACTTCCCCCACACCTCGCTGACCCGGAAGATGCTGGCCGATGGCCTTCTCGACCCGAACGACGTGGAGGGGCGCGCCACCAAGTCATGGAGCCAGTTCCGCGTGTCGATGGATTGGCCGCGTTCCGACGAAGACCGGTTCTACCTGGCGATCTACTGTCTCGCCTCGAAGAACTTCGTGCCCAAGTGGTTCATCCGCAAGCTGATCGACGAGCGCGAGCACTGGAAGAAGCCCGAGAACGTCGACAAGGTGTTCTACCTGGCCTGGGGCAGCAACTACATCCGCATGGCCCACGTCGGCCTGCAGTACTGGCGCCGCGGCGAGCTCACCTGGTTCAAGGTGAAGCAGTACGGCAACCTCAAGAAGATGATCAGCCAGTAACCATGGGACTACGCGATAAGTTGCGTGGCGTCGTGCAGAAGGCGCTGACCGGGGGCGGCGGGCCTTCGTCGCCCAAACCTCCCGCGTCCACACCCGCGGAGCCCGCCAAGGGGGCGACGCCCGCCCCCGTGGCCGCCGCCGAGGCCGCCGACAAGCCCTGGTACCTGGAGGGCACCGACAGCGAGGGCGTCGAGGGCTGGGACCAGACCAACCCCGGCGGCGAGCCGGGGAAGACCAACCTCCGCGACTGAGCGCCTACTCGAAGTCCGGGGCGTAGTCCGCCACCCGTTCCCCAGGGCCACCCGGCGTGGCCTCGGTGTTGTTGGTCGAGCACGCGAGGTTCGCGTGGATGGCGTCGATGTCGTCGCGCGCGTCCGACCACTCGTCGCCGCCGAACTCCGCGTAGATCGCGAAGTTGGAGGCATGGTCAACCACGTAGCCACCGTAGTCGCGCAGAGCGCGTAACAGAGCGAGCCCCGCCGGGGTCGACACCACGTCCTCGTCGATATCCGCGGGTAGCGCGAGGTGTTGTCCCACGGGGACGACGCCGGTCATCGCGTCCTCCTGGCTGCTGTCCACCGCGTTTGCCGGCCAGGCATAGACGGGCGCGAGGTCGTCGAGCGGCAACGACACCGCCACGGCGTGCCGCGCCCCCGGCGCGACTTCTCCCGCGCGCAAGAGGCCGCCAATGGCGCTGCCCCCGTAGATGCGCACGCCGTCGGTCGCGACACCGCTCCCGCGCAGGTCGACCTGCGCCCACGCCTCCACCGCCCAGCCAGTGTCCACCTCGCGGGCCTTCCACGCCTCAGTCACTCTCTCGCCGGCGGGGTCGATGACGTGCATGTGGGCATCGCCGTCGGGGTACTCGGGCACCGAGGGCGTGGCGGCGGGAGGTACCTGCCACTGCAGCTTCACCGTGTCGTCCTCGACGAGATCCACCCAGGGGTCGTCGTCACGGGCTCGGAGCACGGGGTGGCTCCAGGTCTCGATGTTGACCCAGGCCTCGCCCGCGGGCTCGCGCACGGCGCGGGTGCAGTCGCCCTCCGCCAGGAATAGCCCGTCACCCACGGGCATGTTCCACGGTGAATCGGCGCTGAAGGGCCAGAGTGCCGGGTCGCGGGTGGCGGGAGGATCTGGACTCGGGCTCCCGTCGCCCGGCGAGGGCGCACAGGCGACGAGGACGATCACCACGAGCATGGTGGATCCTACTTCGCCGGGGGACGAGCCGCGCCCTCAGACCCTCCAGTCGATCTCCGGCTCCCCTCGCCCCCGCAGGTACGCGTTCACCCGCGAGAAAGGCCGCGAGCCGAAGAAGCCGGCGTGTGCCGAGAGCGGCGACGGGTGTGGTGCCTTCACCACGAAGTGACGAGAGAGGTCGACCTTGGCGGCCTTGTCGGCGGCGGAGCGTCCCCAGAGCACAAACGCGATACCCTCGCGACGCGACGCGACCGCGCGGACCACCGCGTCGGTGAAGCTCTCCCAGCCCCGTCCCTTGTGACTGTTGGCCTGGTTCTCCCTCACCGTGAGCGTGGCGTTGAGCAGGAGCACCCCCTGCTCGGCCCAGCGCGTCAGGTCGCCGTGCGGCGCGGGCGGGATTCCCAGGTCAGTGTTGAGCTCCTTGTAGATATTCAAGAGCGAAGGCGGGATGTCCACGCCCTTGCGCACCGAGAAACAGAGCCCGTGGGCCTGTCCCCAGCCGTGGTAGGGGTCCTGGCCGAGGATCACCACCCGCACGCGGCCGAGCGGCGCCTGGTTCATCGCCGCGAAGATCTCCTCGCCGGGCGGGAACACCCGGTACTGCCGCTTTTCCTCCACGAGGAAAGCACGAAGCTCCTGCATGTACGGGCGCTCGAACTCGGGCCCGAGGGCCTCGAGCCAGTCGCCGGGGAGTTGGGGGCGGCGCTCGGCCATGACGCGCGCCGTATAGCTTGGCGCATGCGCTGGCTCCTTTTCTCCCTCCTCGCTGTCGGCTCCCCTGCCCTCGCCGCATCCGCGAAGGCCCCCGCCGCCGCGGTCGATCCCTGGTCGGCGATGATCGAGAAGGCCACGCCCGCGATCGTCTCGATCGACATCGTGAGCACCCGCGCGTTCGACACCGAGCGGGCGTCGCACAGCTACGCGACAGGGTTCGTGGTCGACGCCGAGCGCGGCATCATCCTGACCAACCGGCACGTGGTGGAGCCCGGGCCGGTGCGCAGCGAGGCGATCTTCCAGGACCAGGAGGTGGTGCCGCTGCGCGCGATCTACCGCGACCCGGTGCACGACTTCGGCTTCTACCAGTTCGATCCAGCCCAGGTGAAGTACCTGGAGGTCGCGGCCCTGTCGCTCGACCCCACCGGCGCCAAGGTGGGGAGCGAGATCCGGGTGCTGGGCAACAACGCGGGGGAAAAGCTCTCCATCCACACCGGCACCATCGCTCGGCTCGATCGCGACGCGCCCCGCTACTCGTCCACCGGCTACAACGACTTCAACACCTTCTACATCCAGGCCGCGGCGGGCACGACAGGTGGGTCCTCGGGCTCTCCCGTCCTCGACATCAACGGGACGGTCGTGGCGCTCAACGCCGGCGCCCGTCGCGACAGCGCCGCGAGCTTCTACCTCCCCCTCGACCGCGTGCAGCGTGCCCTGGAGCTCGTTCGCGCCGGCAAGCCGGTGCCCCGGGGCAACATCCAGGCGGTGCTCGGGCACACCGCCTACGATGAGCTCGACCGGCTCGGGCTGAGCGACGCCACCGAGGCCGCCGCCCGCGCGCGGAACCCGGAGGGCAAGGGCCTGCTCGTGGTGCGCGAGGTCTTGCCCGGCGGCCCGTCTGACCAGAAACTCATGGTGGGCGACGTGGTGGTGACGTTGAATGGGACACCGGTCGACGCCTTCATCCCCGTCGAGTCTACCCTCGACGACAACGTGGGACGCGCGGTCAGGTTCGGCGTGGAGCGCGGCGGTCGGCCCCTCGAGGTGGAGGTGACCGTGGGCGACCTGCATGCCACCGCCCCGAGCGCCTACGTGGAGTTCGGCGGCGACCTGCTCCACGCGCTGAGCTACCAGCAGGCCCGGAACTACAACGTCCCCGCGCAAGGCGTGTACGTCGCGAGCACCGGCTACAGCCTCAAGCACGGCGGTGTGCCCGAGGGCGTGCGCCTCGACAGCGTGGACGGGCAAGCGGTCCCCGATCTCGACACCCTCTGGCGGGTGCTGCAGTCGCTCCCCGATCGCGCGCGAGTGGAGGTGCGCTACACCGCGATGTCGGAGGCACGGCGCCCGCAGGTGGCCGCGTTGCTGGTCGACCGGACCTTCTTCCCGATGCGACGGTGTACACGCGACGACAACACGGGTCGATGGCCCTGCGTCGATGCCCCTGCCGCGCCGCAGGCCGCCGCCGTCCTGGGTGCCACCGCCGCGTTGCAGACCCCGCCGAAGGGCGCGCCGGGCAAAGTAGGGCGCTCCCTGGTGTACGTGGAAACCCGCCTGCCGCTGGTTCTCGCTGGGAACAACGGGGATTTCTACACCGGTGTGGGCCTCGTGCTCAACGCGGCGACGGGCCTGGTGCTGGTGGACCGTGACACCGTCCCGCAGATGCTCGCCGACGTCAACGTGGTGATTGGCGGCACCCTTCGTGTGCCGGCCACCCCGGTGTACTTCCACCCCGAGCACAACTTCGCCATCATCCAGTTCGACCCGGCCCTGGTCGGCGACACGCCGCTGGTCGACGCACCGCTGGAGGCCACCCGTCCCGCCACGGGCGACCACACCTGGCAGGTGGGCCTGAACTCGCGACAGGAGTTGGTGTGGAGCGAGGCCTCCATCGAGGGTTTCCAGCCCTTCACCCTGATTAGCCCCGCCGTCCCCCAGTACCGGGAGTACAACGTCGATCTCATCGCCACCGTGGAGCCAGCCCTCGACAAGGGCGGCGTGATTGTCGACCTCAAGGGCAACGTGCGCGGATTCCTCGCGTCGTTCGTCGATGGCAGCGGCAAGGGACAATCGTCGAAGTTCATCGGCCTGCCGGTGGATACCTTCGCCGACGTGGCCGAGGCGTTGGCCGACGGGCGCCCGCCCACCGCCGCGACACTGGGCGTGGCGTGGAAACCGATCCCGCTGTCTACCGCGCAAGACCGCGGCCTCTCCGCCGCCGAGGCGGCCACGATGGCCACCGTCGCGAAGTCGCGACGCATCCTCGCCGCCACCTACGTGGCCCCCGACGCGCCGGCCGGCAAGCACGTGCGGCCGGGCGACCTGCTGCTCGCGGTCAACGGCCAGCCCACCTCGTCCTGGCGCGTGGTGGAGAAGGCGCTCCATGCTCCCCTGACACTCGCGCTCTGGCGCGATGGCCGGCGCGTGGTGGAGACGGTCGAGCCGCAACGCGTGTCCACGACTGACATCGACCGCGCTCTGGTGTGGGCAGGCGCCATCCTGCACGCGCCCCACCGGGCCATGGTCCTGCAACAGGGCGTGCCCCCGACCGGGGTGTACGTGAGCTGGCGTTGGTTTGGCAGCCCCGGCGACAAGTACGATCTCGACCCCACCTGGCGCATCGAGGCCGTCGACGACGTGCCCGTGCCCGATCTCGACGCCTTCAAGGCCGCCGTGGCCGGCCGTGCCGACCGCGACCCGGTGCGCCTGCGCGTGATCGACCTCGACGGGCGCACGCGAGTGGTCACGTTGCGGCTCGACCTCGACTACTGGCCGGCCTACGACCTGCGCCGGGTAGACGGCTACTGGACACGCACCGCTTGGTGATCGCGTCGCTGGCGATGGCGGCCGAGCCGGTCGAATGGCGCGCCCTCGGCGGCGCCCAGGTCGACAGTGACAGCCATGGCGAGGTGGACCTCGGGATTCGGAGTGGCCCCTGGGTGGCCGAGATCTTCACCGACACCCTCGACGCGCGATGGGAGAAGAACGGCGAGCGAGGCCGCACGTCGCTCGGTGTGCGGGCCGAGGCCTTCGCGGCGGGTTTACTCATCACGCCCTGGAGCGACGGGGCGCCTGACCCTGATCGCGCGTTGACGGCGTCGTACGCGGGGCCCCAGGCCTCCTTCGCGTGGTACCTGCCGAGGGGGCTCTGGGTGGGCGCCGACCTGCACGGGCGGGCCTGGTGGTTCGGGCAGGTGGCGGACGTCGCGCCGCCGCCGCCGCACCTGAGCGCCCGGGGCTCAGTGCTCGCAGGCTGGTGGAACCCCTCTCTGCAGGCCCTCGTGGGCGGTGGATTCACCGGCGCCGCTCCGGTGGAGGGGGGGAGCACGCTGCTCGACGGGGGCGAGAACTACGGCGCCGCGCAGGCGGTGGGACAAGGGATCGCGCCTCACGCGTGGGCCGAGGTGCTGCTCGACCCCGGCACGCTCGTCGCGCCGGTCATGCAGTTCCGCGCTGGCTACGAGGGCCTCGAGAGCGTGATGTACGCCCCCCGACTGGGCGGCCAGATGCCCTATGTGATTCCCCTGGCGGGCGCGGCCTGGGCCGAGTTCCAGGCGCAGACCTTCGTCGCGACAAGAGTCACCCTCGCAGTCGGCGACGCCGGCGCCGGGCCCGGCAGTGGAAGTGGCGCCCCGCTGCGCCCCGCCGCCGGGCGCTGGGTTGCCCGCGGCCAGATCGGCGCGGACGTAGCGTATTTCAAGGGTATCTACCCACGTTATTCCCCCTACACGGCGGGTGCCTTCTACATTGGGGAACGCTTCGACCCGGTGGGGCCGCACGTCGGCTTCCTCGCCCGACTCGAGCTGCGCCGCGGCCGTGCCTGGCTGCAAGCGGAAGGCGCGTACAGCCCGACGATCCCCCGGCAAGAGCACGTCCTGCCTGCCTCGGCGATGCTCCGTCTCGGCGTGGACTGGGGAACGGGCGCGCCGTGGTAGACTCCCCGATGCGCCGAGGCCAGTCCTCCGTGGAGCCCATGCTCGTGTTCAGCGCGGTCATCCTCGCGGCCCTCGGGCTCTGCTACTGGCGTGTCGACGATCTCGTGGTGCTGGTGCAAACGGTGGCAGCCATGCTCGAGCAGAGCCAGTACTTCGACCGCCTGCGCAGCATCGTGGAGGGTTGATGAACCGCCGAGGACAGTCCGTCGTGGAGTACATGCTCGCCGTGGCCGTGCTGGTGGTGGCGCTGGCCGCCGCCTGGACGGTGTTTGCCGAGGGTGTGCGCGGCGGCTTCGACAGCGTGCGCAAGACCGTGCAGATGCCCTACCCGTGACGCCGCCGCTCGGCCCGAGCGACGCGGCCCTCGCCGTGCTCCTCCTCGGCGCGGTCTACACCGACGTGACCACCGGCAAGATCAGGAATGTCCTCACCTTCCCGGTGATGGCTCTCGGCGTGGCGATGGCGCCGTTCACCCTGACGCACTGGTTTGACGGCGCCCTCGGCCTGCTCGCCGCGATGGTGCTCGCGATTCCCGCGTGGCGTCTCGGTCGCGCGCTTCATGCGGGCGATGTCAAGATGCTCATGGCGGCCGGGGCGATCCTCGGCCCCGAGGCGGCCCTCCGGGCCGTTCTATTCACCTATATCCTAGGTTTTCCAGCGGGCATCGCCGTGCTCGCCTACCGGGGACGCCTGGGGAACCTCTACCGGATGTTCATCAAGCGCGAGAAGGTGGCGCCCACCGAGGCGATCCACGCCCCCGTCGTGGCGGCCGGCATCCTCGCCGCGCGCCTCCAGCCCTGGCCCGAGCTGTGGTAGAAAGGCCCATGCGCCGCGGCCAGTCGACCGTCGAGTGGATGCTCCTGGTATCGGTGATCACCGTGGGCCTGGTCGCCGCAGCTTACGCCTTTCTTCCTGGTTTCTCGCAGGGTGTCGACGAGCTCGAGTCCGATCTCGGCAAGCTCTTCGCGCAGGGCGAACGCGACGGCAGCGGCGACGCCCGGTAGCACCGGCCCCGAACGCGGTAGACTCCCGCACCCATGAAGAACGTCCGCGCCCTCCTCCTGTCGCTGATCGTGGCGCTCGTCGCCACCTTCGCGCAGTGCCGATACGTCCACAGTCGGGAGCAGGTGCTGCTCTACGACAGCGAGCCCCTCAAGACGCTGGTCGCGACGGTCGACATCCCCGCCAAGGTGCGCCTCGACGAGACGATGGTGCAGCTGGTCGACGTGCCGCGCAAGTGGCAACAACCGAAGGCGCTCACCTCGATGGACGCGGTGATCGGCCAGATCTCGAGCGTGCCCATCTTCGCCGGCGAGCAGGTGGTGGCCACGAAGCTCGTGACCGTCGAGGACGCGGGTCTCGCCTTCTACGTGCCGAAGGGCTACCGCGCGCTGGCGATTGCCGTCGATGTCTACAACGCCGTGGGCGGTCACATCCGACCGGGAAATCACGTCGACATCCTCGGCAGCTTCGACTTCGGCTCCGGCGAGAAGTCCGACCTGCGCACCGTCACGCTGCAGCAAGACGTGTGGGTGCTCTCGGTGGTCGACGACATCGGCGCCATCACCGCGCGCGAGGTGGTTCCCCTCCCCGACCCGGAGAACCCGGAGAGCTACGAGCCGCCGCCTGGGCCCTCCGACCTCTTGCAGTCGCAAGCCACGATCACCATCGCGGTGACCCCCGCCGACGCGCAGCGGCTCTCGATGGCGCAGGAGATCGGTCGACTCGGCGTGGTCCTGCGCTCACTGTGGGAGAGCGAGACCAAGGTGGAGCTCACCCCCGCCACCGTGCAGACCGTGCTCGGCATGCCCGAGCAGGTGCGCACGCGCTCGCGCCCGGCCTACCGCCTGATCGAGGGAGGCCTCTAGATGTTGCTCAGCTTGCTCCCGCTCTGCGCCTACGTGCAGGCCGCCGAGGAAACCGTCCCCGACCAGGTGGTGGTGATCAACAGCCAGACGGCGATCGACGTGCCCTACGCCTTCGGCGACATCAGCGTCGGCAGCGGCGAGGTGGTCAAGGTTGTCCCCCTGCGCGACGAGAAGCAGCTCTTGCTCGCGGGGCGCGAGGTCGGGACCACCAACGTCATCCTCTTCGACACTCGCGGCGTGCGTCGCGACGAGTTCGAGGTGACGGTCATCCCCGCCAACCTCGCCAAGGTGATGAAGAACGTGCAGGTCCTGCTCGACGACATCGAGGGTCTTTCCTTCAAGATCGTCAACGACCGCATCTACATCCAGGGCGAGGTGTCGCTCGACGACGAACTGCGTCGTGTGCAAGACCTCGACGAGAAGGAAAACCTCGTCGAGTCGATGGTCACCCTGTCGCCGGTGTCGCAGCGGCTCCTGGCCTCGCTCATCCAGAAGGAGATCGGCACGCCGGGCGTGAATGTGCGCCTCGTAGGCCGCAAGATCATGCTGGAAGGCACCGTGCACAGCGACGCCGCCAGCGCGCGCGCCGAGGCCATCGCCAAGGCCTACTACCCCGACGTGGTCAACGTGCTGGAGATCCGCGAGGTGGAGCGTGTCCCCGGGCAGGCGGAGACCATCGTGCTCGTCGTGCACTTCGTCGAGCTCACCAAGACACTGACCGACGAGTGGGGGATCCAGTGGACGCCCCTGTCAGGAACCGGCGTGGAGTTCGAGTTGTCCTCGTCAAACGATGGGAGTGGCTGGTCGGATGTGACCGGGACGGCCACCGCCAACGTGTCGATGCTGCTCCCGCGCCTGGAGGCTTTGCGCAGTACCGGCTACGTGCGTGTGCTCGAAAACCCCACGGTCTCGGTGAAGAGCGGCGACACGGCGCACATCTTCAGCGGCTCCAAGGTGCCGATCGTCTACCTGGACAATGGCACCAAGGTGGTCGAGTTCATCGACGTGGGCATCACGCTCGATGTCACGCCCTACGCCGCCGGCGCGAGTGTCGACCTCAACATTGGCGTGGAGGTGAGCGCCCTCGGGGAGCTGGCCGCCAACGGCTACCAGTCGATCGACACCTCGGAGATCGCCACCTCGCAGTTCTGCCGCGCCGGTGAGAGCATCGTGATCGGTGGGCTGGAGCGCCTCAGCGACCGGGTGAACTACAACAAGCTGCCGAGCGGGGTCGATCTCAACGCGGAGGGCATCTTCACGCTCTACCGGTCGAAGGACTACAAGAAGTCGAAGTCGCAGTTTCTGGTGTTCATCACGCCGCAGATCCACGAGACATCGAGCACGGCAAACCGGGAGATCCAGGACAAGTTCAACTTGCTGGAGGTCCGGCAGTAATGCCCGCCCGGGTGATCGTGTGTGGTGGCGCTCGCGACGGGCAGGGCCGCAGTACCTTTGTCGTCAACCTGGCGTTCTCGCTGCTCAAGGAAACGCGCGGGCGGGTGCTCATCGTCGACCTCGACCCCAACGGCATCGGCGACACCGCCGCGATGATCAGCCTCGCCGAGGCCCGCACGATCGTGGACTTCACGCCCTACCTGGCGCAGCTCACCCCCCAGGCCTTCGGCCCCTACCTGGCCGCCCACCCCACCGGACTCGGCTTCCTCCCCATCGCCGCCACGCTGGAGGCGGCGCTCAAGGCCTCGCCCGATGCGGTGCGCAAGGTGTTCGATCTGCTCGGCTCCATCTGCGATTACGTGGTGGTTGACGCGGGTAGTGGTTGCGACCCGGTGAACATCGCCGCGCTCGAACGCGCCGCCGGTATCTTGCTCGTGACACAGGCCGCGCCCACCGCGCTCTCGGCGGCCCGTCGTTTCGCGGATCGGCTCCAGGCGCTGCATTTCCCGCAGCAGCTGGTGAAGTTCGTGGTCAACGCCCACGACGAGAACCTGCTCAGCAAGGAGGCCGTCGCTGGGCGGCTGGGGCGGGCGGCCCTCGTGGTCTTGCCCAAGGACGACAAGCTCAGTGGCGAGGCGATCAACAAGGGCTACCCCTTCGTGCTCGACCAGCCCCGGGCCACGCTGTCGCGGGTGTACGACGAGTTCACGCGCCAGTGCGTGGAGAAGGGCATCTTCGACCAGCTCGCCAATGTGGCGCGCGGCAAGGGACAGGCCGTCGAGGGCCGTCGCGACGTCGAAGTCACGCAGGAGCAAGAGAAGGCGCTGGAGGGCTTTCTCAAGGCCCGCGGCGGCCCACGCGGCAAGGCATCCAAGGAGCTCGACCCGCGGACGAAGCTCAAGATGCTCATCCACAAGCGCCTGCCCGAGCAGCTCGACCTCAAGCGGGTGGATCGCGAGATCGGCAACCGGCCGGACCGCGACAAGCTCTTGCGGGAGAAAGCCGAGGCCGCGGTGGCCAAGATCCTCGACGAGGAGGGCACCGGCATCGCCGACCGCGCGGCGCGCAAGCGCATCGTCAAGGAGGTCTGCGACGAGGCGCTGGGCCTCGGCCCCCTGGAGGATCTCCTCGCCGACGACCGCGTGACCGAGGTGATGGTCAACGGTCGCGACAACGTCTTCATCGAGCTCTCGGGGAAGCTCCAGCGGACCGACCTGTCCTTCACCGACGACCAGCAGCTCCTTGGCGTGATCGAGCGCATCGTCACCCCGCTCGGCCGCCGCATCGACGAGAAGTCGCCGATGGTCGACGCGCGCCTCATGGACGGCTCGCGCGTGAACGCGATCATCCCGCCGTTGGCCATCGACGGGCCGTCGATCACCATCCGCAAGTTCGCAAAGGAGCCACTGCAAGTCGACGACCTCGTGCGCTACGGCTCGTTGACGCCGGACCTCGCCGATCTGCTGCGCGCCTGCGTGGAAGCGCGCCTCAACATCGTGATCTCCGGCGGCACCGGCTCCGGCAAGACCACCCTACTCAACGTGCTGTCCAGCTTCATCCCCCAGGACGACCGCATCGTCACCATCGAGGACGCCGCCGAGTTGCAGCTGCGACAGCCGCACATCGTGCGCCTTGAATCGCGACCGGCCAACATCGAGGGCGTAGGCGAGGTGCGCATCCGCGACCTCGTAAAGAACAGCCTTCGCATGCGTCCGGACCGCATCGTGGTGGGCGAGTGCCGCGGCCCCGAGGCCGTCGACATGTTGCAGGCGATGAACACACCCCGCTCTCCACCGGTTCGGTTGACTTCATTGAAGATATTCGCAGGCAGGCTCAA
>SXON01000074.1 GCA_005778355.1 Pseudomonadota bacterium
GCGGATCTCCTCGTCGCGACCCACCACGGGATCGAGCTTCCCTTCCCGCGCCTGCTGCGTCATGTCGCGCGTGTACTTCTTGAGCGCCTCGTACTGATTCTCCGCCTCCTCGCCCTGGACTTTCTGTCCCTTGCGAATCACCTGGAGGGCGTTGAGCACGCGCTCGCGGGTGACGCCGTAGTCGGCGAGCACCTGCTTGGTCTTGTCTTGCACGTCGCAGATGGCCACGAGCATCAGGTCGGCGGCCACGTGCGTGTCGCCCAGGGCGCGCGCTTCCTTGTCGGCGATGTCGAGCACCTGCTGGAATTGTCGCGACACGTTGGCCTTCGCACCGCCGTGCACCTTGGGCAGCTCGTCGAGTGCCTGCGCCACCGACCGGGTGAGGCCCTGCGTGTCGGCCCCCACCTGGGAGAGCAGCGAGGTGGCCACGCCCTTCTCCTGCGTGAGGAGCACCATCAAGAGGTGATGCGGGCGGATCTCCGGGTTTCCATACTTGCCGGCAAGGTTCTGGGCGTCGGCAATGGCCTCGCGGGCCTTCACCGTGAAGCGGTCGAAGTTCATGGGTCTCCTGTGGGGCCGGGGCGGTGACCCCGGCGATTGGCTTGAGCCTACGCACCCCGACTTAGCGCGCCAAGCTGGGGATGATCACCCACCAGAGCGGGATATGGCGCCGAGGCTGGCGGTAGGCAGGATGTTGGCAATTGCCTGGGCATGGGTGTGGTGGGTCGGCTGCACGGAGGAACCCGTCCCGGTGGCGGCGCCGGAGGCGCACACCTGGGCCGACGAGGCCGAGCTGGTGGTGAAGGGCCTCGACGAGGTGGAGTCGCTCTACGCGCAAGGCCAGAAGAGCGCGGCGCGCACGATGTCGGCGCGGGTGTACACCGACCGCTACGAGCCTCGCCTCGAGCCCGCGCTGCGCAAGGCCGAGGGCGACCGCGTGGTCCTGGAGCTCGAGTACGAGTTCGGGCTGGTCACCCTGGCGCTGGAGGGCAACGACCCGAAGCTCGTGGAGGAGCGCGTGGCGGCGCTGCAGCGACGCGTGCGTGCCGTGGGCGACGCCGCGAAGGCCGCCGTGCCGCCGCCGGGAACCACCCCGTTGACCGAGGTCGCGCCGCGCCGCGAGGCCCGTCCCGAGGTGCCCGACGTGCCGCCCAACTGGGAGGCCGGGGAAACGCCGCCTCCCGACGACGAGGCCGCGGCGCCGCCCGCCGGGCCCGACAATCAATGACGCGGCACTACAGCCTTCTGACTTGATGCCGAAGGGGGGCTGAGGACATCGTGGTTCTCGACCCGTTCACCCGGAGGAGGCTCAAGTGCTCGCCCTGCTCCTTGCCCTCGGTTGCGCCCCGTCGCCCGACGCGACGCCGGGTGCCCGCTGGCCCAGGGTTGGCGACAGCGTCGCCGTCGAGGTGATCGCCGGGGAGTCCGCGCCGACCGTCGCCGCCTGGCCGGTGGATGCCCGCGCGCTCGCGTCAGCTGCGGAAACCGGCTGCGTCGCGACCGTGGCCTCGGCGGCACCGCTCCCGGGCATCGCGGCCATCGACGTGGATGTGCCCGCCGTGCAACGCATCGGCGCGGACGGGCGGGCCAGCGCCGAGGGGCCCGCGACCCCGCGCGACGCCAGCTGGGCCGTGGGCGACATCCACGTGGTGCGCGACGACGGCACCCGGGTGCACGCGCGATCCGCGCTGCGTTTCGGCGAGGCCGCCGACATCGTGGCGGTGCTACACGACGATGCCGGCGGGGCCACGCTCCAGTGGGCGGAGCGTCCCGACGAGCACCTGGAGCTCCTCGCCCGCGACAGCGAGGGCCAGCCCTACACCTGCACCGGTCGCGCGGGCCTCCTCGACATCCCGGCGGAGCTGATGCCCGGGGCGGGCGAGTTGGTCACCCTGCGCGCCGTCCGCGACACGCTCTCCGTCGTGCCGAACGAGGTGATGGTCCGCGGCCGAGCGATCATCGAGAGCGCCTTCGACATCCACGCCGAGATGTTGTCCGACCGCGCCGCCCCCCGATTCCGCCCCGCGCCGTCGGTGTGGGAGCCGCGGCGGGTGATCCGGGTGCGGTCGAGTTTGGGGTAGGTCGGCTACGATCTCGCTGTGAGGTCCCCTTTTTCGCAGGCATGAGAATCCTGAAACGCTGCTTCAGGATTCTCAAGACTCCATGATAGTGCTCCTTGGCGGCTGGCAGATGAGTGGGTCGTGACTGCACGCCGGGAAGCAGCCGAGCGTGGCTCTCTCCTTTCGAATTCGTGTCGCGACACGACGGCGACCAGGCGTTCGCACCCCGGGGGCCGGTCCACTTGCGGCCGCGATCCTTGCCGAAACCTGCAATGACTCCGGCGCACCCTCAGGACCCCACGGCTTGGGGCCGCAGGGCCCCTTCTCGGCGGCAACAACTCCGGTGCACCCCGGGGTCCCCTCGACTTGCGGCCGGATGTACGCGGTGGACCGCGTGGTAGCCTCGCCCGATGGACCAGTTCTTGGAGGTTCTCACCGCGCGCGACGACCTCGACGTGCCGCGACGCGCGGGTCGTACCGCGATCGTGAGCAGCGACGACACTGCGCTCACCGCGTCGGGTCGGGTGTCTCTCGCGATCCTCTCGGCCGCCGGCGCATCCGTCGCGGCCCAACCGCCCCGTCGTCGTAACCGGGTGGCGTTTTCAAAGAGGCTCGCGGTCGAGCCTTGGAGAATCCGCCAGCGCTTTCCACGAAGGATCGAAACTCTCGGCGTTCACCCATGGCGCCCCTTCCCGAGTAGCCGCCCAGCCTCAAAAACGTAACGAATTTCGGCGCATTCTTGGAAGCTCACCTGCGAGCCGGCGGAAATGCGCCACCATGTCGCGACACGATGCGCAGTTCAGCGATCAGGCTTCTAGCCCAACACCTCCATCACCCTCCGCACCCCGCGCACCTGCATCCGCCCCTCGCTCGCCACGCTGGCGGGCACCCAGGCTTGTCGTAAGCCATGGCGCTCGGCCTCCTTGAGCCGCAACGCTGGTTGCCCCACGCCGCGCACCTCCCCCACGAGGCCAATCTCGCCGAAGGCGACGAGGTCGGAAGGCAGCGGCTCGCCGCGCGCGCTCGAGGCGATGGCCAACGCCACCGCGAGATCGGCGGCGGGCTCGTCTACCCGCAGGCCCCCGGCCACGCTCACGAAAACATCCCGCTCCCCGAGGTGAAGTCCCGAGCGACCGAGCACCGCGAGGATCATCGAGAGCCGCCCCCGATCAAAACCGATGACGGTGCGAGCCGGGTTGCCGGGCGACGCCTGCCCCACCAGCGCCTGCACCTCAACCAAGACCGGTCGCGCACCCACCATCGCGCAGGTGACGACTGTCCCCGGCGCGCCGGGCAAACGTTCCTGCAACAGACGCGCCGAGGCATCCGGCACCTCCACCAGCCCTTCCTCGCGCATCTCGAAGAGCCCAATCTCGCCGGTGCTGCCGAAGCGGTTCTTAGTCGCCCGCACCACTCGGAGCGCCGAGGAACCGTCGCCCTCGACGTAGAGCACGGTGTCGACCATATGCTCCAGCGTCCGCGGACCGGCGAGGTTGCCCTCCTTGGTGACATGACCCACGAGAAATGTCGCGACGTCCTTCTGCTTGGAGATCGCCATGGCACGGCTCGCCACCTCGCGCACCTGCCCGAGGCTCCCGGGGACGCCGTCGAGCTCCGGGCTGTGGACCGTCTGCACCGAGTCGATCACCAGGACCCGGGGCTTGACGTCGTCGACCGCCGCCGACACCGCGTCGAGGGAGGTGTCGGCGAGCAAGTAGAGCGCGTCGCTCATCACGCCGAGTCGCTCGGCCCGCAGGCGCACCTGCCGGGCGGACTCCTCGGCCGAGGCGTAGAGCACGCGGATGCCCCGGCGCGCGAAGGCGTCCATCGTCGCGAGCAGGAGTGTGCTCTTGCCCACGCCGGGGTCGCCGCCCACCAGTGTCAAGGAGCCGGTGACGAGCCCACCGCCGAGCACGCGGTCGAGCTCGCCGATGCCGATGCGGAGCCGCACCTCGCTGCCATCGCTCGCCGCCACCTCGGTGATGGGGCGCGCCCGGCTGGCGACCGCCGCCTTCCGCGCCGGGGCCGCCTCGCCGCGCTCCTCGACGAAGCTGTTCCACGCGCCGCAGGACGGGCACTTGCCCAGCCAGGTCTGCGCGTTGTGACCGCACTGCTGGCACACCAGCACCGACTTGTTCTTCGCCACCCACCACCCCGAGCGCGCGGGGATGTAGTCGCGCGGGACCGGGTCGGGAAGGGTGGGGTTAGCTCGTGCTCGTGAACCTCCGCCTCTGCCGCTGGACCCGCGCCGACTACGAGACGGCCGAGCTGCACGCGATGGACGGCGTGGTCCGGGTAGACGACCCGGCCGAGGCCGACGTGGTGGTGGTGCCGAGCACCCGCCGCGTGGGCCCCGCCGACGTGCCGCGGGCGCGACTGGTGATCACCACCACCAGCGGATTCGACAACCTCGACGTGCCCGCCCTGCGCGCAGAGGGCGTGCGCTGTGCGCGCTTGCCGCTGGCCCGTCGCGACGCCGTGGTGGAAACGACGTTGGCGATGATGCTCTCGCTCACGCGTCGTCTCGGCGATTTCGGCGTCACCGCGCGGGCGGGCGCCTGGGACCGCTCCAACCTGCACCGCTACGATGCGCGCCTACTCGGGCGGGTAGGCGTGGTGGGCATGGGCGTGATCGGCACGCGCGTGGCCAGCGTCCTGCGGGCGCTCGGCGCCGAGGTCGTGGAGCTTCGTCGCGGCGATGCCCTCCCCGCCGAGCTCGACGTGCTCACGCTCCACGCCTCGCTCACCGCCGAGAACGCGAGGATGCTCGACACCCGCACGCTGGCCAACCTGGCGCCCGGCTGCGTCGTGATCAACACCGCTCGCGGCAAACTCATGGACGTTGATGCCGCCTATGCCGCCGTGGTGGCCGGACACCTCGGCGGCCTTGGCGTGGACGTCTTCCCCGAGGAGCCGGCGCGCCTCGATCGCTTCTCGCACCCCCGGGTGATCGTGACCCCGCACGCCGCTGGCTGGCACCCTCGGCTCGGCGAGGCGATCGCCGACGGCGTTCGCGACGCGGTGTCGGCCTGTCTCCGGGGGGAGCCCGTCCCCTGGGCGATATGAGGCGCCGATGATCCTCGTCGCCACCGCGAGCGCAGCTTTCCTTGGCGGCATCGCCTATGTGCCTCCGGGTGCAGGCGTGTACGCCTGGGACGAGATCGACGGCTGGTCCGACACGCTCAGTAGCGAGTGGGACGGTTGGATCCGCCCCCCGCTCACCGCCGAGGCCGGTTGGGTCGGGTCGCGACACGCCATACTCGGTCACCTGGCGATCGTGGAGTGGTCCACCTCGTCGTGGGCGGAGTCGGAGCATCATTTCTCCGTGGGCGGCCTGCGCCTCGGCGCCGACTGGCGCGGCTATGTCTGGCCGCGCGAGGCGGCGAAGGTCAACATCTGGCCCACCGCCGGTCTGTACGGGACGATCCCCAACAGCTTCGAGACCGACAGCGGCTGGAACACCGAGGAACAGGCCGAGGCCGACGAGGACAGTCGCGACCGGCGCGCGCGCGTGGGCGGGCTCGGACTCCAGGCGGGGCTCGGTTTTGAGTACCCCTTCCCCGACAAGGAAGGCCGCCCCGGCGTGATCCTCGGGGCGCGATGGCTGGCGCGAGGCTTCTCCGGCCTCGACGTGCGCGAGGAGCAGACCGAGTGGTCGATCCTCGTCGCGAGCGAGGCGGCGCTCTTACTCGAGTTCAGCCGCTGACGATCGCGCTCACCTTCTCGGCGCAGATGAAGTCGTTGTCGGTGAGACCGCCCACCGCGTGCGTGTTGTACCTCACGACGCACTTGCCCCAGTGAACGCTCATGTCGGGGTGATGGTCTTCCGTGTGGGCCACCCAGGCCACGCTGTTGACGAAGGCCATCGTCTGCCAGTAGTTGTCGAAGTGGAAAGTGCGCTCGATGGCGGTACCCTCGGCCACCAGCGCCCAGCCGGGCAGCTTGGCGAGCAACACACGCACGGAGTCGGGGTCGAGGCGGGCCACGCCGCCCTCGCAGGCAAGACAGGTGCTCTTGGGGAAGTCTGACATGGGCGCCGATTATCCGCGCAGCGCGAGCACGCGGTCCACCAGCTCGGCGAAGCCGTAGCCGCCCTCGCCTCCAGTGCGGAAAGCGGGCGGAACCGGGATGCGCGGGAGGAATCGGTCGACGTTGGCCACGCCCACGGAGAGCGGGAAGTGTTCGAACATCGGCGCGTCGTTGGCGCTGTCGCCCGCGTAGATCCATCGCGAGGGGGTGGCGTCGACATCGAGGTCGACGCATAGCCGGCGGAAACCCTCGAGCTTGTCGAAGGCGCCGTACCAGCCATTGACGTGAATGCTCGACACCTTGCACGTGGCGCCGTGTGCATCGAAGGTGGCGACGATCTGGTCGATCGCCTCGTCGCCGAGCGAGGGCACGTCTTCGCAGAAATCCACGGCGAGGTCGAGCTCCCGGTAGGGCTGGTCGCTCGCGATGCCGCAGCCGGGGACAGCGTCCAGCACCGCCGCGCGAATCGTCGCGAGGCGTGCCCGGTTGGCCTCGCGGGTGGCCTCGTCCTGCACGAAGCGGCGCTGGAGCTTGCCCTCGCCCATGAAGAACCAGAGGCCGCCGTTCTCGCCCACCACGCCCTCGCAGGGCCACTGCCGCGCGATGAGGTCGCACCAGCCGGCGGGGCGGCCGGTCACCGGGATGACGCGGAGCCCGGCGGCCTGGGCGCGGGCCATCGCGTCGAACGCCGCGGGCACGATGCGACCGTGGAGGGTGAGCGTGTCGTCGATGTCGGTGAGGAGCCCGATCACCGGGGCCACGTCGGCGCGGGTGAGGGTGGAGAGCGGACGAAGGCGCATGGGAGCGGCCTAGCCCTTGACGGGGCGACCGACACATCTTACATATGAGATATGAGAAGCGAAGCCGCCGACCGCCTGACGCCGGGTCAACTCGACGCGGCCGCGGCGGTATTTTCCGCGCTTGCCCACCCGGTGCGGCTGCGCATCGTCACCGGCCTGCTCGGGGGTGACTGCTGCGTGGGCCCGATGGCGGAGTGCCTCGGCCTGCCGCAGCCCTTCGTCAGCCGGCACCTCGCGGTCTTGCGCGAGGCCGGGGTGATCGAGTCGACGATCGACGGGCGCCAGCGGGTGTACCGCGTGGTGCACCCGGCGGCGGCGGCGATGGTGGATCTCGTCGAAAAACAGTTTCGGAGTCATTCGTGAAAATCCTCTTCTGGGTTGTACTTCTTGCCATGGTGAGCTTCATGTTGTACTCGCGTTTCGCTGGAAAAACCTCCTCCGCCGACGCCCGCGCGCTGGTGGCCAAGGGCGCGGCTCTGGTCGACGTGCGCTCGCCCGCCGAGTTCGCCTCTGGGCATGTCGATGGCGCGGTGAACATCCCCGTCGACCAGATCGAGCGTCGCGCCAGCGAGATTGGCCCGAAGGACCGGGCGGTGGTGCTCTACTGCGCGAGTGGCATGCGCTCCGCCTCGGCCGCGTCGACCCTGAAGCGTCTCGGCTTCACGACAGTCGCCGACGTGGGCGGGATGGGGAATTACTGAGGGGGTAGCGTCCCCGAGGCCCCCGTGATCCTGCCTGTCATCTTGAGCGCCTGCGTGGGCGCTGGTCCCGACCCGACCGTGAACGGTCCCGACAAGGACGGGGCGGTTCACGCCGATAGTGGTCGCGACAGCGACAGCGACAGC
>SXON01000075.1 GCA_005778355.1 Pseudomonadota bacterium
GCTCCTTAGCGATACATTCCGATTGACTGCATGAACGATCCGGGACTCATCGGAGATCCCATACCTAAGCTCGATGCGTGAGACACCCGCGCCGGCCCCCGCCGGGGGCGCAGGCCGTTGCCCGCCGTGGTCCGCCGCGTGCGCGAGCTCGAGCGCGCCGCGAGTCCCGCGGACGTGGAGGCGGAGCTGGGCGAGCTCGAGTCGCTCGACGAGGCCGCCGCCGCCGCGCTGGTGGCGAGCCTCGACCGCGTGCAGCGGGCGTGTGACGAGTTGAGGGGGAGGCTGGTGGGTCGCGGGGAAGGCGCGGCGCCACGGGACTGATCGCCTTGTGGGGCGACCTTGGGCCTGGCGGGTGGCGGCAAGGTGGCCGCTCCGCCTGCCCGCGGCCTGTAGCGAACCCGGCCCGGAGACTCCGGTGGTCACGCCCCGTCGCCGATCGTGTCGAGCCCGGCGCGCCGGGTGGCGTGCCTCCGGTCCTCGTCGCTGACCTCGCGGTAGTAGCGCAGCATCACCTGGATGGTGTGCCCGGTGATCGACGCCGCGGTGGCTAGCTCCACTCCCGACCGGAGCAAGCGCGTGACGACCATCCTGCGGATGCCGTGGGGCGTGAACCGCGGCACGCCGCCGAGTCGGCAGGCCTCGCGAAGGCGGGTGGCGAGGGCCTGGTGCGGTGCGCCGATCCCGTCGAACTCGAGCAGTGGGGCGTCCGTCCCGTCGGCGCGATCGACGAGGAGTGCGAGCGTGCTCGCCCCCAGCGGGAAGGCCCGGGCGCCCGTCTTCGAGGCGCCCCGGTGCGTGCCGAGCCACAGCACGCGTGCCCTCCGGTCGACATCGGCGCGCCGGAGCGCCACGATCTCTCCTGCTCGCGCGCCCGTGCGGGCCAGCAACTGCACCGCCAGCCTCCAGTCGCCGGGGGGCATCGCGGCGATGGCCGCGTGCACCTCGCGGGCAGCGGGGGTGCGGTGGTTGCAGCGGAAGGGGGACGAGTCCGCCCGCAGCCGCGGCAACCGCAGCGCGACGTCGCGCGAGACGAGCCCATGCTCCTGGCCCCACCGGAGCATGCTAGCGAAGACTCGGAGTTCCAGCCTGACCGTGCGAGGGCCGACGTCGGCGTCGAGACGGTGCCGGGCGTACGCAGCGAGGTCGGTGGCCTCCGCCGGCGGGCACGAGGCGCACCACGCGTCGACATGGGCCGCGATCCTCGCGTACGAGCGCTTCGTGGAACTCGCGAGGTCGGGACGCTTCTCGGACTGGACCAGCCATCGCCGGATGGCCTCGCGGGGATCGCTCATGGCCTCGTAGACCACGCTGCCGCTCCGAGGTTCCCGCGGGCCGGTACAAGGCCGGCCGGGCTACGCTCCGTGCGCGATGCGACCCTCCGCCCGTCCCGCCTCGAGCCGCAGGTCGTCGATGGCAAGGCCGGGTGCCGCCGAGTGGCTTCCGGGCAGGGTGCGGGGTGCAGCGTCAAGAGAGTTTCGGCAGTTGCTGGGCTTGCGTGGACGTTGCTGCGTCGCAAGGTGTGGAGAGTACGCCCTGTACTTCTACGACGCCGCCGGCCAGCGCGCCCGGAAGGTGGTGGTGACGGACAAGACCACCGAGCGGATCTACATCGGCGGGGCCTGGGAGGTCTACCGCGACTACGGGTCCGGCACCTCGGTGCAGGAGGAGCGCGAGACGCTCCACGTGATGGACGGCGAGCAGCGCGTCGCGATGGTCGAGACGCTGACGATCTCATCGGGCACGCCCGTCTCCTCGCCAGCCCCGGTCCAGCGCTACCAGATCGGCAACCACCTCGGCTCGGTGGCGATCGAGCTTGATAGTGCAGGTTCAATAATCTCCTACGAGGAGTACCATCCCCACGGGACCACCGCGTGGCGAGCGCCTGAACTCGCGACGGTCTCGCTGAAGCGCCACCGCTACACCGGGATGGAGCGCGACCCCGAGTCGGGGCTCCAGTGCCACGGGCGGCGGTACTACGTGCCGTGGCTGGGGAGGTGGCTGAGCGCGGATCCGATCGGGGTGGGGGACGGGGTGAACAGGTATGGGTATTGCCATGGGGACCCGGTCGGGGGGAGGGATGGCAGTGGGCTGGGCCCCGAGAATGAAAGCCTGGCCGAGCCAATCCCGTTGCGTCCGAAGGTGGAGCCTGGGCAGACGGGCGTCACCAACTCGGTGCTCGCCGGAGGCGGGCAGTCGGCGCAACTCTCTGAGCCACAGAAGGCCGGGCTGCGAGCCGGGCGCATCGCCGCGAAAGGGCTGATCGGCGGGACGTGGTCCGAGGCGGCATTCCTCGCGTTCACCGACAGGCGCACCGGAGAGATCCTCTTTCTTCCGGCGACTGCCACCGGGGATGTTGAAGCGGCCGAGAGGGAGGTCGCGCTCGACATCGCCCCCCTGCTCACGCTCGGCGAGAATCCAGAGGCCTTCGTGGCCATCCTGCAGGACGTGGCGTCGAGGTCCGAAAGCGCGGCCAGCGGGGTGCGCGTCGGCAATCTCACCTTCAGCCGAACGGGAGCCATTGCCGCACTCGAACTCCTCCGCTCGTCGGGGGCGACGGCCGCCGACCTGACGCTCGCTGGGGCGGTCCACGTGCACCCGTTCAAAGCTTACGAGCACCAACCGGACTACTTTGCACCGAGCGTGGCAGACATCGCACTCCTCCCGCGACTAGTGTCTATCAACGCGGGCCCACTCGTTCTCGGTACGATGGGTGAGTCGAGCGACAACATCGACTTGATGTACAGCGACCCCGCACTTCTCAGCAAGGCAGGCAAGGGGCCTTCGTTATCGGATCTGGCCTACGCCGAGACGCAGCAGTTCGCGCACCGGGACGCGGCGCAGATCCCTATACTCAGGGCGTACGACATCCGAGCGTACGCAGGGACGGTGTCCGCTGGGAACCTTGCGGCGCGTTAGCTTGTGCGTGTTGGCATTCCTCGGCACGGCGTGCGCGCTGCCGCCGCGCGGCGCTGCCTCGGAGCGGGCACGTGCGGCGCCACTGGTCACGCCGTCGATTCAGCTCGATGACGCATCCCACGTGGGCATTGTCGATGTCGCCGGAGGATCTGAGTGGCAGGTGGCGTCTGTCCGGCTGCGAGACCGCGTGCCGCAGTTGCAGTCGATGAGTGGTCTTCCAGATCGTGCCACATTCCAGCCGTTCTTGCATGCGCCGCTCTTCAAGCGCCCCGGCAGCCACGCAGTAGTGCCCGAGATCTTCGCGCTTCGCTTGGCACAGGACGGCGTGGCCACGATGTACAACGGCAGTGTCGGCGGCATCCTCAGCGCGCTGCGAATCCCCTCGGACGCGGCGAGGTCACGCCCGTGGTCCTCGCCCGTGGCGCTTGGGGCTACGGGGAGCACGGCGGCGACTGGACCGTGGGTGACCGCCGCGGAGCCAAGGTCGTCTGCGCTCGGCGGGGGCCACGTCGCCACACTCTGGACCTCTGACCGGCGAACTTTCCAACACCGGGCCTCGTTCGAGAACCCGTCGTCGCTCACCGCCGTCCCGGTCTGGCAATCAACATCCACGGTGGACGTTGAGTCGCCCCCACTGCTCGTGGCGACAGGCGGCGGCCTGCTCCTCGTGTGGGCTGAGGAGGATCGGGGGGATATGGCCGTGTCGGTCGAAGACCTGGGTGAAGGAACCCGAGTACTGGCGCACGTGGGTGGAGCTGCGGGCGGCTCAGTCGCGCTCGAGGGCCCGCTCGACCTCGAAAACGCTCAACTCGTCCTGTTCGCGGCGCGGCAAGGCGGCGAGTGTCGCGTCGAGGTCACGCCGGTGGTGCTGAGTGGCCGCGCTCCTAGTCTGGCCGAGTCCTTCGTCATCGACGTCGCGGCCGAGGGCGACGGCAGGTGCGCCCGCCCGCGGCTCGGGAGCGACGGCCGACACGCAGTCGCCGAATGGGAACTTGCCGGGAACGGCGCCTCGGCTGCTATCTGTTGCTCCCGATCGGGTTGCTCCGAGCCGAAGCGGCAGCCATTCGCGGGCTCGCTGCTGGCGACGGGCGTGTTGGGCCAGGACCGCTGGACGATGGTCGCTAGCCAGGACGACGGCTATCGAGTGCTGTGGTCGACGTGTCAAGACGACTCGGACGCCGACGAGCCGCCACGGGAGGACGGTGCGCGTGAGCGCTCGACGCTGACCCCGGGGCTCGAGGCGCGCCACGTCGGGCCTCGCGTCGATCCGCGTCTCGAAGCCGCCTTTAGCGATGGCCTGGCCACCAGCGCGCGCCCCCGCAGGTCCCCCTCAACCACGCAACCGTGATGACCACGTCGCGAGCATTCCTCGCGTCACCTTCACCGAGAGACAAACTGATGGCCATCTTCGTGGAACAACGAGCGGTGCTCCTTTGCTCGCTGCGGGCCGAGCAGACCTCACGGTCGGAGCGCCACGTCGATAACCCGGCCTTCAAAATCACCGATGCGCTGCGCGCTCTCAGGGCCGGGATGGTGCACGAGCACGGCACGCGGTCAGCCGCCTCCCGCACCGGTGGATACACCAAGCTGCTCGACGCGCAGCACGGGGACGGTGCCTCGGTGCTGCTGGTCGCCAACGCCGTGCCCGGCCGCACGCGACCTGCCTTCGGGTCCGTGGCAGGCCCGTCTTGAATGTGATCCAGTCTAGTGGACACTTCTCGAGAGGCATGCGAGACGGCGGCCGTGGATACCCCACCCCCCAAGAAGCAGAAGCGGAACCCGGGCCGCCAACCTCGGCAGTACACCGACGAGTTCAAGGCCGGCGCGGCGCGGCTGGTGCTAGTCGAGGGCCACACGGTCAAACACGTGGCCAAGAACCTCCACCTGACGGGCTCGGCGCTGGACACCTGGGTACAGCAGGCGAAGGCCGACGCCGGGAGGGGCCCGCCCGGCGCTCTGACCAGCGACGAGAAGGAGGAGCTGGCGCGGCTCCGCCGTGAGAACAAGGTGCTGTGGATGGAGCGCGACATTCTAAGCAACAACCTGGCGGTGAAGGTCAACGAGCTCGCTATGATACACGACGATGTATCACTCGACAGCGAGACCGCCACCGGCTCGATGCACTGGCACTCGGGGCACGAGTCACGGGTCACCGCGTGGGTGCTCACCGGTGATGGCTGGTGGGACGGGACGGGGTGGGCCTGCACCGACCTCGCGCCCTTCTCCGCTGCCGACCTCGACCTCGATGCCACGACCGAGATCCCCTTCGAGGCGTCGCCGGGCACGGGACTGGAGAAGCGAGCCATCGCGGTCCAGGCCACGCTCTACTGGCAGGACGACCTCTCCGGCCCGGCGACCACGATGGAATCGCGTGCGCTGGTGTATCAAAAGTATCAGAAATGTATCACTGCCGGGCTGGCCAGCGACACCTATAGTTCCCTGCCTTCCACCAGTGACCTCCAGGCGGCGGGCCACGTCGACCTCGACGGCGACGGGGACGGTGGGTGCCGAGCGGCGTCGCCACGCTCGACGACACGCTGTTCTACCAGCCGGCCACGGTGACGGACCCGTTCGGCAACGCCACCACCGTGGCCTGGGACGTGACCGATCAGCCACACCGGGTACCACGTGCACAGCGGCCGCGTGACGTGGCGCGGCGAGGTGCTGGATGCAGGCGAGAAAGGTGCGGGACGAGTCGGAGGCAAGGGCCGCGCTGGCGGCGCTGGTGGCGAGCGGGCGTCCGCTCCGGCCCTGGGCGCTCGAGCACGGCCTGCTGCCGAGGTCGTTGAACGCGTGGCGCCAGAACCTCGCGCGGCGGGACGCGGCACCTGGCGCCGCGGCGCCACTCCGGCTCGTCGAGCTGGCGGCGCCGGTGGGGCGCGCGGCGGTCTACGCCGTCGTGCTCGGCGACGCGCGAGTGGAGGTGGGCGACGACTTCGACGCGGGCACGCTCCGGCGCCTCCTGGCGGCGGTCCGGGGTTGCTGACACTCCCGCCCGCGGTGCGCGTGTTCCTCGCGGTCGAACCCGTCGACATGCGCGGCAGTTTCGACGCGCTCGCGGGCCGCGTCCGGTCGCTCGGGCTCGACCCCTCGGACGGCCACCTCTACTTGTTCCTGTCGCGGCGCGGGCACCTGGCGAAGTGCCTGTACTTCGATCGCTCTGGCTGGGTCGTCTGGCAGAAACGGCTCGTCCGCGGGTCGTTCCAGCGCCCGGCCGTGGGGCCCGGCACCACGCGCCTCTCGCTCGACGCCGCGTCCCTGGCGGCGCTGCTCGACGGCATCGACCTGCGCGCGCCGCGTCGCAAGTGGTACAGGGGCGGCGAGCGAACGGCGTAAGTTAAGCTTCGACGATCCCAATCCGAGATGGGGATCGACAGCCGGGAAGAGGCGGGCTTCAATGCCGCCATGCCCGCCCGCGCCAACGCCGCCGAGATCGAGATCGAGCGCCTCCGCGCCGAGAACGCGGCGCAGGCCCGCGAGCTGGCCGAGGTGAAGGCGCTGCTCGCCGCCGGGAACGAGCGCGTCCGCGAGCTCACCGCCGAGGTGGGCAAGCTGGCGGCGCTGGTGGCGGCGTCCAACGAGCGGGTCGCGGAGCTGGCCGCCGCTGCCGGTCGCGCCGGTCGCAAGCCGTCCCCGCCGAGGGAAGCGAGGCCCCCCGCGCCGCCGCCCGCCCTCGGCGAGGACCTCGCCGCCGCCTTCAGGGACCGGCCGATCGCGCCGGTGCTCCCGCCGCGGCAGGAAGAGCCACGGCGCGCGCACAAACCAGCCGGGCGCAACCCGCTGCCCGCCCACCTGCCCGCCGACGAGTCGACCTCGCGGCCCTGCGCGTGTGGCCAGTGCGGCGGCGACCGCCTCGACGCCGTGGATGCCTTCGACGAGGTGAAGCTGACAGTCGTCAAGGAGCACCAGCGCAGGCGAGTCGTCCACCGGGTCACCGCGCGCTGCCGCGACTGCGGCGCGCGCACGACCGGCGAGGCGCCGCCGGCGCCCTACGAGCGGAGCAAGGTCACCTGCGACTGGCTGGCATGGTTCACCGCCCAGAAGTACCTGCTGCTCACCCCGCTCGACCGGCTCCTCCGCTACCTCCGGCTGCAGGGCGTCCACCTGTCGATGGGAACCGCGGTGGCCCTCGTCGAGCGCGCGTCCGACCTGCTGTCGGCCATCGACGGCGAGCACTGGCGCCAGCTGAAGGCCAGCGGGCTGATGATGTCCGACGGGACGCACTTCCCGGTGGTCGTCCGGGGCGTGGAGGGCACGCACCGCGGCTACCTCGAGGTGTACCTCAACGGCCCGACCGTCGTGTTCCAGTACGAGGCGGAGAAGGGCGGCGAGACGCTGGCGAGCAAGCTGGCCGCCTACGAGGGCTTCCTCGTGGTCGATGCCGAGCACCGCTTCAACGCCATCTTCGCCAGCGGCAAGGTGGTGGAGGCCGGCTGCAACGCCCACGGGCGCCGGCGGTTCGAGGCCGCCGAGGGGAGCCAGCCCGTCCTCGCCGCCGAGGCCGGCCGGTACATCTCCGCGATGTTCGCCGCCGAGGGCGAGGCCGGCGAGGCGGGGCTCGCCGGCGACGAGCTCCGCGCGTGGCGCCAGGCCCGCGTGGGCCCCCTGTACCAGGACCTCCGGCGCTGGATGGACGCGGTCGAGCCCACGCTCCTCCCCGACGACGAGCTGGCCGGGACGATCCGCTACTACCGCGACCACTGGGCGGCGCTCTCGCGATGGGTCGACCACCCGGAGCTCCCGCCCGACAACTCCAGGTCCGAGAGGGAGTTCCAGACGGTGGCCAAGGCCCGCCACGCGTGGCTGCACGCCGGTGGCACCGAGGGCGCCCACCGCGCGGCGATCCTCCTGGGAATCGGCGCCACCGCGCGCAACCTCGGCGTCGACGTCGAGAAGTACCTGGCCTGGGCCTTCGAGCGGCGGGGCACCTGGCGCCACAAGTTCGGACTCGCCGCGGCGGAGCTCACGCCCGCCGCCTACAAGCGGGCGTTGGAAGCGCGACCGTCGGGTTGATAGCAGGGCGAGCTCGCGCATGCGCACGGGACGTAGCTGGCACCGAGTCGCGTGCCTTCATGGTGTGGCTGATCGGTCACTGCGCGACACTGTACGCTACGGGGGAGGGGAGTCGCGGTGGTACGCCATCGATCGCGCCGTGCCCTCGGCCAGCGAGCGCGCGGCGCGTTGGGACGAGATTCTGCACAGGCACCCGTCGCAACCCTTCCTGTGGCTCGCGGCGGCGCGCTCGGCGGGGCTCGGTGGGGACCCGGTGCGCGCGGAGTCGTTCAGGTCGGAGGCGGAGAGGCGGTGGCCGAGCATGGCGGAGTTCGCGGCGTCGCACTGAACCACCCTGCGGTTACGAGGGCGGCCGTACCTCCCACCCGCGCGTTGCTCGCCCTCGCGCTCGGCGTGCTCGCGTGGGGTGCGCTGCCCTACCTGCCGGTGCAGATCGACGACGCGTTCATCACCTTCGCCTACGCTCACAACATCGTCGAGCACGGCGAGATCGCGTGGAACACCGGCGTGCGCGTGGAGGGCTACTCGAGCCCGCTGCACCTCGCGCTCATGGTGCTGGGGTGCGCCGCAGGCCTCGACCTGTCGGTGGCCGCGCGCCTGCTCTCGCTCGGCTGCGCCGTCGCGACGCTGGCCTGGCTCGCGTCGTCGCGGCACGGCGCGGGTCGCGGCTGGCTAGTCCTGGCACTCGCGGCCTGGCAACCCTTCCAGTTCTGGGCGGTGGGCGGCCTCGAGACGATGCTCGCCACGGTGATCGGCGCCGTGGCATGGCCCCTCGCGCTCGGTGGTCGTCGCGAGTGGGCGCTTGGCTGCCTCGGGCTTGTCGCCTACGCGCTTGCCCGTCCCGAGGGCGCGGCCTGGTTGCTCGCAGGGCTGGCGCTCCGTTGGCGCCATCCCCGGGACTGGTCCCGTGAAGACACGCTCGTCGCCACCGCGTTCGGTGCCTTCCTCGCCTACCACGCGGCCCGGGTCAGCTACTTCGGCGCGCTCCTCCCCACCCCCTGGCTGGTGAAAATAGTTGCCATCGACCAGTACGCGGCGGGGGGCGCCCAGCTTGGGTGGGAGCTTTTGTCGTCGGCCGCGGTGTTGATCGTCGTGGTTGGATGGCGGCGCCGCGTCCCGCTGTTCGGGTGGTTCCCCCTGGCGCTCCAGGCGGCGCTCCTGCTGCGTGCCGGCGGCGACTGGATGGGGAACGCGCGCTTCCTCGTGCCGGGGGTCGTCGCCTCGGCGGCCGCCGCGTTCGCGCTCGGCCAGGCGAGGGAGGCACGTTGGCGCTGGCTGGCGCTGGCACTGCTGCCGATCACCTTCCTGTGGGCACCCTCGGGCATGCGCGGCGAGGGGCCGCAGCCGCGAGACCGCTGGTTCCTCCTTGGCCCGCTCGCCGCCTTGAGAGCGCCCTGGCCGGTGCCGCTGGCGCGGGAGGTCGACTTCCTGGCGCGGCGGATCCCCCCGGGCGCTGGGGCCGAGATCTCCGACGTCGGCTTGCCCGGGAACCTTGACGATGTCCGAGTTTGGGACGGCGCCGGGCTCACCGACCGCGTCGTCGCCGAGATCATCGCGGCCGACACGTCGTCGATGTCAGAGCCATTGAAGGCGCGTTTTGACGACCCGGACGACATCTGGTGCATCCGGTACGCCCTCGGGGACGACGGTACCGACCCCGGCGACGACTGGTTGCGTGGCACTTTCCCGGAGGGGTCCACGGCGCCCGACGACCACCGGCTTTTCTGGCGCTGCCGCCCCGGCGGGGAGCCTGGGTCTGTCGTGGTCGTGGAGCGTTGGCGCCGCCTGCTCGAGCGTTACCCCGTGCAGGACGGCCTGCGCCTCGGCCTCTCGCGGGCGCTCATCAACGCCGGGGACATCGACGAAGCCTGGCTCGCCGCGAGTGGCGCCACGTGGGTGGGTGCCGACGCCCCGGGCTGGGCGGCCTTCGCCACCGCCATCGACGCCGAGTACGCGCCGGGCCGGGGATGGCCACTGAACGGCAATGGTGCCCTCGCGACCGTGTCGCTCCCCGCCGAGGCATGGAGTGAGCTGCGACTGTCCCTCGACGCCGACGACCCCGGCGATGACGGCGCTCGTGCCGTGGTGCAATGGGTGCCGGCTTGCGGCGAGCCCACGTCCATCGACGTCCATGGCACTCGGGTTTCCGAGCTTCCCGCCTGTGACAACGCCGCTCCGCGCTCGCTCCGAGTCGAGTTCACCAACGACGACTATCGCCCGCCGCTCGACCGCAACCTCTACGTGACACTCGTCCCTACCTCGGCACGCTGACCAGCGTGGCCCCGCCGGCGTTCTCGGCCTCGGCCGAGTACTGGGGAGCGCCGAGCACGACGTCGTCCTGTCCGTCGCCGTCCACGTCGCCCCCTCGCGCGAGCGCGTAGCCAAACAGGGCGGACGGGACGGACGAGATGCCCGACAGCAGCATGTCGTTGCCCGACGCGCTGCCTCCGGTGGCCACCGCCGCGCCGGGGAGGACCCATAGCCGCTGGTTCCCCGAGTCCGACCACGCCTGGGGGACGAGCGTGTCGGAGAGGTCGTCGCCGTCGAGGTCGCCAAGGGGGAGCACGTCGTAGGCGCCGCCGTGTTCCTGCCAACTGAAGCTGAAGGTGGGGCTGTCGAGGGTCCGGGTGGGCGAGGCGTGCAAGGCCGTGAAGACAGCGATGCCGTCGTCGACCCCGATCACGGCGATGTCGTCGCGACCATCGCCGTCCACGTCGTGGATGTCGCGGGCAGACGTCCCGGTCACCTCGCCGTACAGGAGCGTGATCGCGATGTCCGCCGTGTCGCCAGAGGCGTTTCCCGGCAGGACCGCCGCGGTGAGGCCGCCGGTCGCGCTGGCGAGGAGGTCGTCGAGGCCGTCGCCGTCCTGGTCGCCCACGCGGTCGAGCGCGTAGCCCATGTAGGCGCCCTCCCACGGGCCCTCGATCACCACGTCGGCATCGTCGAGCGTGCCGGTGAACGCGTCGGCCGAGACCACGACCACGCGTCCGCGACCCCCGGGAACACCGCCGGTGGAGCAGCACTCGCCCAGCGCAATGTCTTCGACGCCGTCGCCGGTCACATCGCCGACCAGCCTCGCCCCCCCGGGGCCGTAGGTGCTCGCCGCTGAGGCCGTCACAAACCCTGCGTCCACCTCGTCAACCGTCGCGTCGCCGCCGCTCGCCCAGGCATCGCCGTCCACGAGCCAGGCCGCGCCCAGGAGGCCGTCGCCGCCCATCGAGGTGACAAGGATGTCGGCCACGCCGTCGCTCGTGACATCGCGCCCGCTGTCCAGCCCGGTGACGAACAACTCCCCTGCTTCCACGGGCAACAGCACCGCTGCGGACTCGAGCGTGCCGCCCGGGCTGCCGTCCACCCGGTACAGGGCGCCCGATCTCGGCCCGAGCGTCGTGTCGATGTCCGAGCCCACGAGCACGTCGGCGCGGCTGTCGCCGTCGAGGTCGCCCGCGATCGACACGCGGCGACCCATCCCATCGCCCCTGCGCCAGCCGCTCCAGGTGTCCGCCCCGTACGCGAGCGTCACTGCCTCGATCGCCCCGTCACAGTCATTGTCCGTCACCCCGTTGGCCCAGTTCTCCTCGGCGCCGGCGTACACCTCCGGGTCGCTATCGTCGCAGTCGTCACCGCCGGCCTCGGCGGCGATGGAGCCGTCGCCATCGAGGTCGTCGGCGTCGTCCCCGTCGCAGTCGTTGTCGATCCCGTCGTAGGGCACCTCGTCCTCGCCCGGGGCGATGTCCTCGTTTTCGTCGTCGCAGTCATCGCCGCCTGCCTCGAGGGCGTCGTGGCCGTCGCCATCCACGTCGGCAAGGTCGCCGTCGGCGCAGTCGTTGTCGACCCCATCGTAGGGGACTTCCGACGCGCCGGGGTTGACCACGGTGTCGCTATCGTCGCAATCGAGGGCGTTCGCCACGTGGCCGGCAGGTGCCACGCAGTCGGTGACCGGCACGCCACCCGCGTCGCCGAAGCTGTCGGCGTCGATGTCGGGGTACCAGGTGGAGGAATCGACGGCGTCGTCGTCGATCTCGCCGTTGCAGTCGTTGTCGCGCGCGTCGCAATGCTCCTCCGCGCCGGGGGGCTGTCCACGTCGGTGTCGTCGCAGTCGTCTTCCTGCACGAAGCCGTCGCCATCGTGGTCGGTGAGGTCGGCCTTGCGCTGTTCGTAGAGCTCGGTGTTGATCAGGCAGCCGAGGAGGGCGAGCATCGGGGGAGTTTAGCGCGCGGGCGCGGGTCAGGCGCCGCCGCCGCGAGTCCTGGTAGCGCGTGCTAGACTCATCGAGTGCTTGGTCAAGATGCCCCTCTCACCCTTCGTGAATTCGTGACCCGCGAAGAGGTACCACTCGCTGCGGTGTTTGCCGAGGTGCTGACGATGCTCGCCGAGCGCCCCGACGCGGTCGTTCACGGCGCGCACGCCGTGAACGCCTACGCCGCGACGGAACGCATGACGCAAGACATCGATGTTCTATGTACCCAGGCCGCGAACCTCGCCGAGGCCGTGCGGGCGAGGCTCGCCGAGCGTTTCCACCTTGCCGTCCGGGTTCGCGAGGTTGTGCCGGCCACTGGCTACCGGGTGTACCAGCTCCGCGACGCAGGCAACCGGCACCTGGTCGATGTCCGCGGCGTGGCCGAGCTTCCCGGTCACGTGGACATTGGGGGCGTGAGCGTGGTGGAGTTGCCCGAGCTGATGGTGATGAAGTCGCGCGCCCTGGCCGCGCGTCGCAACCGTGAAAAGGGCCTGTCCGACCGTCTCGACCTGCACCGCTTGCTCAACGCGCACCCCGAGCTGCGCGAGCCTGACGGCGTCGTGGCCCGGCGACTCGCCGCGCCCGCTGACAAGGCGGCCCTGGAAGCCTGGAGGGAGGTCGTCGCCGAGCGGGTGGAGCCCGACGCCGAGGAGGACGAGTTCGGGGGGTAATACGGGCGGGCGTCTCAGCGCGGGGCCGAGCCGATCAACGTCGCGACCGCCAGTACCCCGGCCGCCGCCGGGTGAAACTCGACGCGCCTCAACGCCGGCTGTCCCGCACCCCGCGTCGCATCTCGTCGAGCACCACGTCACCCGGCACGCACTGGACCGCCCCGGTGTCGACCTCGCGCGCCCGGGCCGCCACCTCCGCGCCCCAGGCCTGGTCCCACGCCTCGGGCGAGACGGTGTCGCCCTCGCCGTCCAGGCTGGAGAGCAGCTCGCCGAGGAGCGCCTCGCGCTCGGCCTCCGGGAGGGAAAGAACCCGCTGCGCCAGGGTGCTCCGAGCCATCTCGACAGTGTAGCCGCCTGGCGATGAGTCTCAACCGAATATGCACGCTTTGATCACACTGAGATCACACTGCCCGAAAACGCACGCCAAGACCAATCCAACTAGCCAAGCTCGAATCGCAGTGATACAAGCTACTTGTGGCCAGCCAAGCGCGCCGCGATTGTCGCATAACCCGAAGGTCACAGGTTCAAAACCTGTCCCCGCAACCAGCGTTTGACCCGGGTTTTCGCCTCGCGCGGGACCCCGGGTTTCACGTTTCGTGGCCACTCCGTGGCCACAGCGACTATACCGAGCCCCGGGGAGTTGCGACTTCCCACCCCGGAGCGCAACGTGTCCAGATCTTCCCGACCCCAGAAACTCGCCAGCGGCAAGTTGGTCTTTTACCGTTCCGGCGGACGCATCCGCAGAGGTACAAGTCCAAATTCCCGGACCAATCAAGCCCACGCCGAAGCCCCGGGGCCATGCCCCGAGGCGGTACACGCCCGATTACAGGGCCAGCGCCGCGAGGCTCGTCATCGAGGAGGGCCGGTCGCCCTGCCGAGGTGGCTCTCGACCTCGGCATCAGCCGCTCGATGATCATCCGCTGGGTGGAGGATGCCCGTCGTGGCGGCCCCCGCCCCGCAGCCCATCACGCCGGCGGAGCATAGGGAACTGGAGCGGCTCGGTCGTGAGCACAAGGAGTTGAAGACGGAGCGTGAGATCTTGACATAGGCCGCTGCCTTCTTCGCCAGGGAGAACAAGTGAAGTTCGCGTTTGTCGAGTCCAGGAGGGCACGCTGGCCGCTGCCCGTGATGTGCCGCGTCCTGCGAGTCTCCGGGAGCGGCGACTACGCCTGGCGCAAGCGCCCGGGTGTTCCCCGTCGAGGCGCACCGCGGCGACATCGACGCGGGGCTCCACCGCCCGCGGCCGGGACGGCGCAAGGCCCGGCCGTGCTTCGAGGTCGTCGGCGTCGTCCCTGGGGCCGCGGCGTGGCGGATGCTGTCGCGACGCCAGCGGGACCTCCCCGCCCGGTTGAACGTCCACACGGCCGCGGCCTGGATCACGGGCGACAGCAAGGCGGCGATCGACCCGCGTCCCGGCACGGTCTTGACGACCGACGGCGTACTCCGGCTCCGCTCCAGCGTTGGGCTCACGGCGAGGCGAGGGGAGCTGACCGTCACCGGCCTCGACGAGTTGTTCCTCTCGGAGCGGTCGATCCTCGACGGGGCGGTGGTGTCCGGCCCGTTGCCGTCACGCCTGTGGCTGGTGGAGAATCTCGGTGTCTATATGGACTTGTCCCTGGGCGACGGCGACTGCTCGGCCCTCGTCCCCGGGTACGACACGCGCTTTGTCGCCTTCCTCCTTTCGCAGTTCTCGGGTGTGGCCACGGTGCTTTTCGGCGATCGCGACCCCGCCGGGCACGAGATCGCCACGCGACTACGTCGCGAGTGGCCAGGACTCGCGTGGTTCGTGCCCCCGCTCTCCGAGGAGATCCTCGCCGTGTCGCGAACGGGCGCGGCGTGGGGCAACGTGGATCGGGAACCGCCGTTGATCCGGGAGCTGGGGCGACTCGGGCGGTGGGTGGAGCAGGAGGCCCTACGGGGGGTTGGGGTCATGCCGTAGGACGCGGTCCCGGGCCCGGGGGGCTGGCAGCTACGACGGGGTCGCCGGGCCCGCATGGTACCCTCGGGTGAGAGGTGCGCGAGTGCGGGCGTTTCCGTACCCAGAGCTGGTTTCGCTGCTGGCGCTCGGCGCCTGCACGCCGGGCGAGACCCCCGGGTCCAGACCCGCCGAGGAGGTCCATGTAACCGCATGTAACACGGATAATCCGGCAGCATCCGTCGGCTCGCCCGAGCTGTGCAACGGCCTCGACGACGACTGCGACGGCGACATCGACGAGGGCATCGCCACGACCCACTACCGTGACGCCGACGGCGACGGCGTGGGCGACGACACCGACGCAGTGACAGATTGCCGCGGCCGCGAGGGCTGGGTTGTCCTGGCGGGTGACTGCAACGACGCCGACCCGCGGGTCCATGCGGGCGCGGAAGAGACCTGCAACGGCATCGACGACGACTGCGATGGCGCCATCGACGCCGGTGCCACCGACGCCGTCGCCGCGTACGCCGACCGTGATGGGGACGGCCACGGCGACCCCCTGTTGGAGGGCCTCGGCTGCGAGGGGTCTGGCTGGTCGACCGATCCCCTCGACTGCAACGACCTCGAACCGGCGGTGTACCAGGGCGCGCCCGAGACCTGCGACGGCCTCGACAACGACTGCGACGGTCTGCTCGACGAGGGGCTCGACAGGTCGAGCTTTTACCGTGACGTCGATGGTGACGGGGTGGGCATCGAGGCCTGGGCCGTCTCCGCCTGCGCGGCGCCGGAGGGCTTCGTCGCGCAGGTTGGCGACTGTGATGACGCCCGTCCGGAGGTATTTCCCGGCGCGCCGGAGACCTGCGACGACCAGGACCTCGACGAGGACTGCAACGGGCTGGGAGAGGACGCCGACTCGGCATCTACCGGCAGGGTGGACTACTTCGGCGACGCCGACGACGATGGCGTTGGCGGAACAACGAGCACCTTCGCCTGCGACGCGCCGCTGGGTTTCGTTGCCGCGGGGGGAGACTGCGATGACCGGGCCAGCGACGTGTACCCGGGCGCGCCGGAGACTTGCGACGGGCGTGACCAAGACTGCGACGGCGTCGACGACAACGACCCGACCGACGGCGACGAGTACTTCCTCGACGGCGACAACGACGGCGACGGCGACCCTGCGACCGGGGTCATCGCGTGCGACAACCCCACGGGCTACTCCACCTCCGGTCACGACTGCGACGACGCCGACCCCGCCTTGTACGCCGGTGCGCCCGAGGTGTGCGACGACGGTGTCGATGACGACTGCGACGGTGTGGACCGCGCCTGCGGCACCATGAATGGTAGCTACCATCTCGGGACGCTGTCGCAACTGGTGGTGTATGGTGAGGATGGTGGCGACGCGCTCGGTACCGCAGTCGCTTTCGCGGGCGATCAGGACGGTGATGGCCGGGACGACCTGCTCGTCGGCGCCCCTCGCTCGGACCGCGCGGGCCTCAACGGCGGGAGCACCTACTTCTTCTATGGAGGCTCATCGGGCGAGCAGGTCGTGGCCTACGCCGACCTGGTGCACGAGTGCGGCAGCGACCGCTACGGCAACATGCTCTGCGGATCGTCCTTGCTGCGGATTGGCGACATCGGCCTCGACGGCGGCGACGACATCGCGGTGGGCGCGCCCGGATCAGCCTCGTACGCCAGCGACATCGGCGCCCAGAAGACGTATATTTTTTACCACGGCTTCGAGTCCGGCGACGCGGATTGTTTTGAGAGCGACGACGGTGGCGGGCTCTTTGGCTCGGCGTTCGCTCGGGCCGGCGACCATAACGACGACGCCCTGGCCGACCTGTGGGTGGGCGCGGCGGGAGCCACCGCCGGGTCACGGTCCGACGCGGGCGCGGTCTTTCTCTTCGACGACATCTACCTCCCGGGGCATGTCTATCCCAGCGCCTGCGTGCTGGCGTCTGTCGCGACTGCGAAATGGTACGGCGAGGCAGCCGACGACAACGTGGGCGCCGCGCTGGCGGGGGCCGACGATATCGACGGCGACGGGATCGACGACCTGGTCGTGGGGGCTCCGCTTCGTGACGATCCGGCCCGAAACGCGGGCGCCGTGTATTTCGCGCTGGGGCCCTTCTCGGGCGACACGCGTCTCGACCAGGCGGACGCGCGCGTGGATGGCGAGGATGCGAGCGATGCCCTCGGCCTCGCCGTGAGTCTCCCGGGCGATCTCGACGGGGATGGACGTGCGGACGCGGTGGCGGGGGCGCCCTACGCGGACGGGGTGGGGCTCCTCGCCGTCTATTTCGAGGTGCCCACCAGCGGCAGCATGAGCTCGGCCGACCTGTTGGTCGAGGGCGAGGCGGTGGGGGACGCGGCTGGATTCTCCGTCGAAGGTGGGGTGGACATCGACGGGGACGCTGCGGCAGACCTGCTGGTGGGAGCGCCCGAGAGCGACCGCTTCGAGGAGGACGCGGGCGCCGTCTTCATCCTCGCGGGCCCGCTCGCCCCGGGGACAATCTCCGTCTCGGACGCGATCGCCGTGCTCCTCGGGCCGAACGAGAACGCGCGAGCCGGCTACGCGCTCGACGTGCACGGCGACGCCGATGGCGACGGGCACCCGGACGTGTTGGTCGGCGGCGTCGGCGACTCGACCGAGGGCATTGAAGCGGGCTGGTCCTGGCTCTTCCTGGGGTCGCCTTGATGATCTTCGTGCTCGCGGCCTGCGGCGATGCGCCCGCCACGAGGGTGCCCATTCCCGTGGAGATCCTCTGGCCGTCCCCCGCGGCCGAGGTCGACGGTGACGTGTCGCTCGTCGCCCGCGTGGGCGAGTCGAGCCGTTTCGACTGGTGGCTCGATGTCGACGGCACGGAGGTCGCGTCCGGGGTGGAATCGGACCTCTCCAGCGCGAGCTGGGCCACGGAGGGTGGACCGGACGGCGAGCGCGTCGTGCGCCTTCGCGTGCGCGACACCGGCGGCGCGCTCGGAGAGGCCGAGGTCGTCGCCTCGGTCAGGAACCTGATCGGCTTTTCGCCCGGACTCGACATCGTCAACCCGATGCCGGGTCAACCGGCCTGCCAGGTCGAGATCTCGTCGATCCTTCCGCCCGCGTCGGTCGAGGCCTGGGTGGACGGCGTGGCCCTTGAGCCGCGCTCCTCGCCGCCGTTCCGGTGGGTGGACACGTCGGGCAGCCGCGTCGTGGCCCGTGGCTCCTGGGCGACAGGCGAGTCCGTGCAGCGCGTCGTCGAGGCGGCGGCGTGCAGCTCGGGCGAGGCGATCGCCATCGACTCGCCTGCCGACTACGCCCTGATGGACCGAGAGCTTCTTCTGGTGGTGCAGGGCGTGCTGGCCCCCCGCGCCGATGTCTTTCTCGACGGAGGCCGGGTGGGCGCCCTGGACGCGGCAGGGAGCGCGGCACTGGACACCTCCGACTGGCCCGAGGGGCCAGCCCGGGTGCGGGTGGTGGCGGAAACAGAGCGCGGCAGCGTAGCGACGGCGGTGGTCGTCAATGTCGACCGCGCGGCGCCCTCGATCACGCTGGAACTCCCCGACGCGTCGGTCGATGCGGAGCTCGCCGTCGTGGCAACGGCGGCCGACGCGAGCGGCATCGTCTCGATGGCCGCCGCCGTGGCGGGCGAGGCGTGTGAATCCACGACCGGCGAGCTGGTATGTCACCTCGATTCCACCGGCTGGGCACACGGCGACCACGTCGTTTCGGTGGTGGCCGCCGACGGGGCTGGCCGTACCGCCGAGACCACCGGTGTCGTCCGCGTGGACCACCGCCCCCGGGTCTCGTTCGTGAGTCCGCCGCCGGACTCGACATTCGATACCGACGTCGACGTGGCCCTCGACGTCGGCGACGACGACGCCGTTGTCGATGTGCGGCTTGGTGTCGACGGCGCCCCCCTTGTCCGCCTACTCGCGCCCTACGAGCACACCCTCGACGCTTGTGCACTGGAGCCGGGGCTTCACCTGGTCGAGGCTTGGGTCGAGGACTCCGGCGGGCAGTCCGCCTCCGCTGGGGTTTGGATCGATGTCCGGAGCGAGCTCGCGATCACGAACCTCGTTGCCAGCCAGGTGGGCGACGCCGTGGTCGCGACGCTGGACACCTCGGGGTCCTTCGACGTGGTGGCGCTCGACGCCTACGTGGACGGGGTCTGGGCGGATGAGGCGGTGGCGCTCGCCGATTGCGACGGTGCGTGCAACTGCGCCTCTTGGAACGTGGCTCTTGATCTCCCATCGCTCGAGACAGGTGATCACGAATTCCTCGTCGTGGCCTCCGACAGCGCCGGGAATGTCCAGTCGGCCATCGCGTCTATCGCCGTGAACGGAGACGCCGACGGCGACGGCTACGACGACGTTGACCGGGGTGGGACGGACTGCGACGACGGCGACGGCGCCGTGTCGCCTGCGGTCTCGGAAACCTGCAACGGCATCGATGATGACTGCTCGGGTGCCGTGGACGACGCCGGCGACGCGGACGGTGATGGGGCCAGCCGGTGCGAGGACTGTGACGATGCTGATGCCGCGCGCTTCCCCGGAGCTTGGGACGGCTGCGATGGCGTCGACAACGACTGCGACGACTGGATTGACTTCGCGACCACGCCGGGTAGCACGATGGACGTGGGCACGGTGGCGGCAATGAACCCCGCGGTCGAGGAGCTCAGCGGCCTGGTGGTGGAGCCCTCGGAGCCGGTCACGCTCCTACGGGCGCGCATCTGGGCTGATCCCCTCGGCACATCCACGTTTGGCTGGCACGTTTACTCGGCGAGCACGGAGGATGGTGAGTACGACCTGGAGGCAGAGTACGTCGGCGCGACGGGGAGCGGCCGCGGGTACTACGAGAGCCCGGAGATCGGCCTCGTCTTGCAGCCGGGCCAGTTCTACCTTGTGGCGGCCGTGGTGGCCGAATCCTCCGTCGTGGAGTTCGGCTACGCGATTCCCGCCGAGCTGGACAGCGGCCCGCACCTCGCCGTCCGCGGGGCGATCATCGAGCCCACCGAGACCGACACCGTCCTCGACGACCCAACCACGAGCTGGGCCCCGGTCATGTCCTTCGACCTCTACCACCCCGACGCCGACGACGAGGACGACGATGCCGACGGGCAGAGCATCCACTGCGGCGACTGCGACGACGACGACCCGCTCCGGATGGACGGGCTCGCGGAGTCCTGCGACGGCCTCGACAACGACTGCGACGGCGTGATCACCGACGAGGACGACGCGGACGCGGACGGCTATCGCCCCTGCAGCGGCGACTGCGACGACGCCAACGCGCTGACCTACGTCCTGGCGCCCGAGGCCTGCGACGGGCTGGACAACGACTGTGACGGCGCGGTGTCGGGCGAAAACGACGCAGACGCGGACGGCTATCGGGTATGTGACGGCGACTGCGACGACGCCGATGCCGCCGTGGTGCCGTTGCCCTACTATGCCGACGCCGACGGAGACGGCTTCGGAAACCCGGACGAGGAGTCGCTCGACTGCCCACCTCCAGCCTCGTTCGTGCTCGACGCCACCGACTGTGACGACGCCGAGGTCACGAGCTATCCCGGCGCAGCGGAGTCCTGCGACGGCACCGACCAGGACTGCGACGGCGCCGTCGACGAGGACTTCGACGACGACGACGCGGACGGTTGGGCCGCCTGCATGGATTGCGACGACCTCGATGGCAGCTCGTTTCCCGGGGGCAGCGAGGCCTGCGGCAACGCGGCCGACGAGGACTGCGACGGGTTTGCCGTGGCATGCCATTTCAGCGGCACGCTGGCGCTTGATGACTTTCCCGTGCTCATCGGCGAGGACGCGAGCGACTACGCCGGCTGGTCGGTCGCTGGCGGGGAGCTCGACGTGACCGGTGACGGCCTGCCGGACGTCGTCGTCGGCGCCTCGGCCGCGGAGACGAGCAGCACCTACTCGGCTCAGGGCATCGTGTACGTGGTGAGCGGCGACGTCGCATCGGACGCGGACCTGGCGACGGCGGACGCCCTGGTCACTGGTGCCGCCCGCGACGACGGTCTGGGCTACGTGGCGCTGTTGCCTGACTTCGATGGCGACGGTTTCGACGACCTGCTGCTGGGTGCGGCCGGCGCCGACGGGGGAGGTAGCGGCGCGGGCGCGGCCTACCTTCTGCCCGGCCCTCTCTCGGGCAGCGTCTCGGTGTCGACCGCGACCCTGGTCGCCCTCGGTGGCGACCCGGGCGACGCGGCCGGCACCGTGCTGGCCGCTCTCGGCGACGTCTCTGGCGACGGCACCGCCGACTTTGCCGTGGGCGCTCGGAACGACGATTCGGGTGGGAGCAACGCCGGCGCGGTCTACATCGTGAGCACCGCCGACACCGGCTCGATCGATCTGGACGCTGACGCCACGCGGCTCTCGCCGAGCGGCGCCGATATCGACGCGGGGCCGGCGGCTGGCGTGGGCGATGTCGATGGCGACGGGGTCGACGACGTGCTCGTGGGGGCCCCCGAGTACAGCGGGGCTCGTCCTCATAGCGGCGCTGCCTACTTGTTCCTCGGCCCGATCACCTCGAGTCTGGCGTTCAGCGGCGCGGACATCGAGTGGGCGGGGGTCGACGACGAGGCCTATGTAGGCGCGGCGGTGAGCGCCGCGGGCGATGCCAGCGGTGACGGCATCGACGACATCTTGATCGGCGCGTGGAGCTACAACGATGGCAGCCTCCAGAAGGCGGGCCGCGCCTACTTGATGTGTGGCGCGCCGACTTCGGGGGCATCGACGGTGGCCGACGCCTGCGCCACCGCGACGGGGACGGGCCTGCAGGACCGGCTCAGCGTCTCCATGGCCACGCTCGGTGACATCGACGGCGACGCGATCGACGACGTGATCCTCGGCGGCGACGACGACTCCACCTCGATCGGCGCCGCCTGGGTCCTGTATGGCCCGCTGTCTGGGGCCGTGGACATGGCGGGCGACGCGGTGAAGTTCACCGCCCCCAGCGGCGCCGGCTACGCGGGGCGCGCCGTCGCGGGCCTGGGCGACCTCGACGGCGACGGTCACCCGGACTTCGGGGTGGGCTCGGCCTACGCGGATCCTGGCGGCAGCAGCTCGGGCGCCGTCTATGTCATCCGAAGCGGAGACGTGCCATGATCGCCTGGTTGCTGGCGGCGTGCGAGTCGGCCCCGGATTATGGTCCCGACCTAGCCCTGGAGCTGCAAGGCGTGGCCGACGCCAACGTGGTCCACGGCGTGTTGCCGATAAGGGTCCGGTGGCCTGCCGGTGCCGGTGGCGGGCGACTGGAACTTCGGGTCGACGACGAGTTGTTGGCGACGGTCGAAAATCAGGACCTCGCGTTCGATTGGAACACCACCCGCTCGCGCGACGGCGAGCACGTGGTGACCGCGAGTTTCCTCGACGGTCGGCGGCGCCTGTCTGTGGTGTCCGCCGTGCCCTGGGTGAGCAATGAGGGCACCGGCCCGGACGACCTTCGCTGGGCTTCCCCGCTCGGCGCCAGCGCCTGTGGGGAGCTGACGCTCGAAATGCTGGGCGACATCGTCGCGGCGGAGTGGATCACAGGCGGTTCGACGCTGGGCCGGGCGACGCAGCGTCCCTTCCGCGCCCCCTGGAGCACCCAGGGGCTCGCGGGCGAGGTGACGGCCGTGGTGGGGCGGGGACGCCTGGCGGACGGGCGCGAGCTGCAGCGCGCGGCCCTGCTCGACATCGAGCCAGTGGAGGATTGTGACGTGCCGCCTGTGGCAACCCTTGCCGAGCGGCACTACGGGGGTTGGAGCACGGGAACCATCGAGGTCGACGCGCTCGACGACGTGGGCGTCACCCGCTGCACGCTGTGGGTCGACGGCGCCGTGGTCGCGGTCGACACGTCCTGGCCGTGGTTCGAGGGCGTGCGCCTCGAGGACGGCGCGCACGACATCGGCGTGCTGGTCGAGGACACGGGGGGCCAGAGCTTTCGCACCGAGGCGCAAGTGGTCGTCGATGGCACCCCGCCGGAAATCCTGTTGCTCTCACCGGGCCCGGGAGAGACTGTGCGGGGCGTGGTCGAGATCGAGGCGGAGGTGGTGGACGCCTCGGCGGCGACCTTGACCGCAATCGTGGATGGTGAAGGGCTCGTGGCGCAGGCGGAGGGGCGCTGGTCTTTCGACAGCCGAGAGTATGCCGAGGGCGAGGTCTTGCTGTCGATCGAGGCCATCGACGCCGCAGGCAACGCCGCCTCGCTCGACGTGCCGCTCGTCATCGACCAGCTCCCTGAAGTCGTCATTCTCGAACCGGCCGAGGGCGCGGCGCTCGACGGTGTCGTGCTGGTGTCGGCCCGGGCGCGCGACGCGGGCGGGACGGCGACGCTCGCGGTCGTCACCCCCGCGGGACTGCTTGGCATTGACACCGGCGGCACGATCCTGGCCCCGTGGGACGCTTGCGCGTCGCCGCCCGGCGCCCAGGTGCTGGTCGCCACGGCCACCGATCTGGGTGGCAACTGGAGCGAGGCGGAGGTGCATGTCCGGGTCGCGGCGATTCCCGAGGTCGAGATCGACGCCCCCGCGGAGCCCTTGCCTCCCGGCGCCCTTGTCACTGGGCGCCTCGCCGGCGGCACGGGGGCGGTACGACTCTCGCTCGAGGTGGACGGTGTTGTGCGCGGTCGCGCCGGGGTGGTCGGGGGCGCCGAGGCCTGTGGCCTGAGCTGTCCAGAGCGTTGCGACACCTTCGCGGGCGCGCTCGACACCTGGGAGCTGGCCGAGGGCAGCCACGAGCTGGCGGTGGTCGCGACCGATCTCGCGGGCAACGTGGGCCGGGCCACCACCTCCTTCCGCGTGGAGACCGACCAGGACGGCGACGGTCACGTTGACGTGGCCTGGTCGGCACTCGGTGACGATTGTGACGACGACGACCCCGACGTGCGCCCGTCGGCCACCGAGGCTTGCGATGGGCTCGACAACGACTGCAACGGCGCCACCGACGAGGGTTTCGACGACGACGGCGACGGCTACGGTGACGGCACCTGGTGCCCGTCCCCGGCCGATTGCGACGATGCCGACCCCGCGGTCAACCCGTCCGCTGTCGACACCTGCGATCTCGTCGACAACGATTGCGACGGATTCATAGACGCGGCCAATAGCGCCCCTTTGCTCAGCTACGTCCTCGGCGCCCCGGATCGGCACTCCGACGAGCTCATCTCGCTCAGCGGAAACGTGATCGTGCCCACGCAGTACCTATTCATCGAGGGCGTCCAGGTGTACGTCGACCCCGGTGGCGTGGCCGGGGCGACGCTCTACATCCTCGAAGAGCGAGAGGACGTGCACATTTTCGACGTGATCGCCGCGCAGGCCAGCACGCTCAGCGGGGGGGCGGACTGGCACGCGTTCGAGATCGACGCGCTCCTAGCCCCCGACCGGCAGTACTTCATCGCGCTCGACCGCGAGTTGCCGGTGCAGGATTACGTAGGTGAAAACCTCGACGGGTTTTCAGTATTCGAGTGCGACGGCCACCTTTTCTCCAGGGACGAGGGTGCCAACACGACGTGGGAGTGGGACGACACTCAGGGCACCTACGCCTACACGCAGACCCGCGACGGGTGCAACTTCCACCACCGCTATGATCTCCGGCGCGTGTGGGCGTCCGACCTCGACCAGGACGGCGACGCCTACACCCCGTACTGTGGCGACTGCGACGACGAGGACGAGACGCGCTCTCCCATCGCCACCGAGGCTTGCGACTGGATCGACCAGGACTGCGACGGTGCCGTGGACGAGGACTTCGACGCCGACGCCGATGGGTATGGCGACTGCAACGAGTGTGACGACGGCGACGCGACGGTAAATCCGGATGCCGCGGAGGCCTGCGACGATGCCACCGATCAGGATTGCGATGGCTTCGCGCCGAGGTGCCAGTCGTATGGCGCGTGGGCGATCGACGTCGTCGCCGGCGAGCTGCCGGGCTCGGCCGGGCGGGAGGCGCTCGGCTCCGGGGTTGCGCTGGCCGACTTCGACGACGATGGCGATATCGACCTCGCCGTGGGCGCACCCGGGGCGGAGGGCACCCTGTCGAACAGTGGAATCGTCTCCATCTGGTACGCTGCTGGCGGCGGACGGGGGGCGGCCAACGCGTCGCTGGAAGGGCCCAGCGCGGGCGCCGAGGCGGGTGCGGTGCTCGACGTCGGCGACCTCGGCGGCGACGGCATCGACGACCTCGCCCTTGGCGCCCCGGCGGAGGACACCTATGGCGCCGGGGCGGGCGCGGCTTTGCTCAGGGCGGGGAGTCGAACCACGCCGCTGAGCAGCACGCGCTTCACCTTCTACGGCGCGACTGCGGGCGACGCGGCGGGCGCAGCGGTGTGTATCATCCCCGATCTCAACACCTCCAGCCGGGGGTTGGCCATCGGCGCGCCCGGGCGCGATGACGACGAGGCGGACGCGGGCGAACTCTACATCGTCAGCGCCTCCAAGACTGGCGCTGTCACCCGGACGGGGGCGAGCTACCGGATCGTTGGCATGCAAGCGGGTGGTCGACTCGGGTCGGCCATCACCGAGGGCGACATCGACGGCGACGGCAACAGCGACATCGTGGTGGGCGAGCCCGGTGCCGGCGCCGGGGCGGCCTACCTCTTCGAGGGCATCAGCAGTGGCGACACGGAGAACGCGGATCTCTCGTGGAGTGGCGAGGGCGATGGCGACGAGCTCGGCGCGAGCCTGGCCTTCGTGGGCGACGTCGATGGCGATGGACTGGACGACCTCGCCCTCGCGGCCCCGACCTCGTCGGGCGGCTACGCCGAGGGGGGGACCGTGTACCTCGTCAGTTCCGGCGACCCCGACCAGGCCACGCCCTCGTTGCGGCGGCAGTGGGGCTCCGAGGCCCAGGACCACGCGGGGGCCACGCTGGCCCCGGCCGGCGATGTCGATGGTGATGGATTCGCCGACGTGCTCGTCGGCGCGCCCGAGGCCGGCTCGGATGACCGGGGCGCCGCGTGGCTGGCCTGGGGCCCCTGGACCGGCGGCTCGTACCTCGATCTCGGAGGGAACATCCGCCTTGACGGCAGGTCGCGCGACGACGTGCTCGGGACAGCCCTGGCCGGAGGAGCCGACGTCGATGGCGATGGCTACGACGACTTCGTTCTCGGCTCTCCCGGCGACGACGCGACCGCCTGGGACGCGGGCTCCGCCTGGTTGTTCACGGAGATCCCGTGACCCTGCTGACCTGGCTCCTGTTGTCGGCCTGCTCGCGCGACGCCGAGATGACGGGGATCCCCGAGCGCTGCAATGGACTCGACGACGACGGCGATGGGCTCGTGGACGACGGGATCCTCATCCCGTGGTATCGCGACGACGACGGCGATGGGTGGGGCGCGGGCGACCCGGCGTTCTTCTGCGACGTCGGCCGCGCGTGGAGCCAGTCAAGCGGCGATTGCGACGACACCTCGGCCTCGGTGAACCCGGGGGCCGACGACGTGGCCAACGGGTCCGACGATGACTGCGACGGCGAGGTCGACGACACGCTCCTCCGCGTGTACTACGACGATGTCGATGGCGACGGTTACGGGGACGACCGGACGGCCCGAGAAGTCGCCAACGCCCCCGAGGGCGCGGTGACCGTCGGTGACGACTGCAACGACGCCGACGCGACCGTGAACCCGGGCGCGTGGGAATCGTGCAATGAGATCGACGACGACTGCGACGGTGAGAGCGACGAGGGGCTGGGCTTCGACCAGTACGACGATCTCGACGGTGACGGCCTGGGCGACGACGCCACCTGGACGTACGACTGCGCCCTCGGCGAGGGCAGGGTGACGACGGGTGGGGACTGCGACGACGACGACCCCACCGCGTTCCTTGGCGCCGAGGAAACCTGTAACGACCACGCCGACAACGACTGCGACGACGACCCGGACGACTGCCGGCTGGTGGGCGAGCTGGCGCTCGCCGACGCGGACTGGCGCCTCCTGCCGGACTGCTTCAACTGCATCGGAGCCGGCGGTGGTGTCGCGGCGAGCGACGTCGATGGCGACGGCGTCGACGACCTCGTCGCTGGGTGGCCGCGGCACACCATCGTGGGGCTCGAGGCGATCGATTCCACCGGCGGCGCCGTGGTCGTCTACCGGGGTGATTCGAGCCTCGTGCCGGACTGGGGCGACTCGCGGGCAATGGCGGCGGAGGGCGACGCGCACGGCTACCTTCTCGGTGCCCGGGCGCCGGACGACAACAATTGGGACGCGTACACCGGCACCGCCGTCGCGGTGCTCGACCTGGATCTCGACGGCACCGATGACGTGGTCGCGGCGGCGCCGCGGTGGGAGCCGGTCGGATCGGCGCTTGCCTGGCTCGGTCCGATCGGGACCGGCGAGAGTACCGCATCCTTCCGTTTCTACGGAGAGGACGCGAGCGTCACCGCCGTCGTGGCGGCGGGCGACCTGACGGGCGACGGTTACCCCGACCTCGTGGTGGCGACCGACACGGCGGACGAGGAGATGCCCCAGCTCTACTGGCAGTCAGTCGTCGACGTGCGCGTGTTCGCCACGCCCGTCGACGGCGACCGGTCGGCGGAGGGCGACGCGTATGCCACCATCGAGGGTCTCGAAGGGAGCTTCCATGCCGGCGCCGTAGCCAGTTGCGACGCTGGTGGTGATGGCCTCGACGACCTCGTGCTCGCCTCCGGTGGCGTGCGGGTGATCGAGGGTCCGCTTGCGGGTTCGGTCGATGCCTCCTCGAGCGTGTCCATCACGACCGACTTCGCCGGGGGGGCGGTGTCGTGCGCCGATCTCGACGGCGATGGATACGCCGACGTCCTGGCCGGCAACGAGGATGCCGATAGGGCCGGGGAGGCGACCGGGGCGATCTGGTTCGTCCCGGGTCCCATCACCGTCAGCGGCTCGTTGACGGACTACGCCCAGGTCGACGGGGCCGAGGCCGGAGACGCGCTTGGCGCGGCGGTGGCCGCCCTCGGCGACATGGACGGCGACGGCGTCCCCGAGTTCGCGGCGGGCGCGCCGGGCTGCGACCCCGAGGCCACGGGCGCCACGCCGGCGCCGGGCGCGGTCTACCTGTTCCACGGTCCCGCCGGGAGCGGCTTCGCGTTGTCCGACGCCGTCCGGTTCTCCGGTGAGCTCGACGACGCGGCTTACGGGGGGGAGGGCACCGCTGTCGGCTATGCTTTCTCGGACGCCGGCGATCTCAACGGCGACGGCTACGCTGACCTCGCAGTCGGGGCGACCGAGGATTCGTACCTGGTCACCGCCGCCTTCACGTGGGTGATACTCGGGCGGGGCCCATGACCGGCATGCTCGCGGCGGCCCTCGCCTTCCTCGGCCTCGCGCGGGCGGAAAACGTCGCGATTGACGTGGAGCAAGCGCGACCGGGTTTCGACCCGTCGCACGCGAACCTGCTCGGCGAGCACGGCGAAGCGATCGACCTGTTCACTGGCGGCGTGTCGCTCTCGCACACCGACGTTTGTTTCCCGGGCACCTTCGGGCTGCCGATGTGCGTGGGGCGCGAGTACAGCTCGAAGGTGGTCGATCACAAGGATCGCCCTCTGGAAAACTCCTGGGCTGGGCTCGGCTGGAAGGTCAACCCGGGCGGCCGGGTGAAGCAAGACGCCTACCTCAACGAGCTCTACGCGGGCACGGTGGTGCTCCGTGTCGACCTGCCGGGCCACGGCGACCAGTACGCCTACCTCATCGACTCCACCTACCCGCAGTACCGCGCCGCGACCGACAGCAACGCGCTCTGGGGCCAGTCCGCGTCGTCGTCGTCCAGCCTCTGGGTCACCCGGGACTTCACGTTCGTGTGGACGGACAACTACAACTACTACGCCCTGGCGACCGACGGCACCCGGTACACGATCCCGATCACCGACAGCACGGGCACGACGTCCTACCAGCACTACGACGAGTGGTACTACGGCACGGTGGTCGAGAACCCGCACGGCGACCGGGTCGACATCGAGTACGACGCCTGCAACTGGACATCTGCCGGGGCGAGCAGCGCGGGTGCCATCGAATACATGTCCGACGCGGCCGGGCACACCATCAGCTTCGGCGTCGACAGCGACTGCCGCATCGACACCATGAGCTACGAGGGTCCCTCGGGCAGTAACGTCACCTGGGACTACGACGTGGCGTCCGGCTTGTTGGAATCGGTCACCAACCCGGAGTCCGAGGCCTGGGACTACGACTACGACAGCGCCTACGATGAGATCGCCTCGGTGACTTCGCCCACGGGTGGCGTGACAAGCTACGCCTTCGAGTGGCGCTACGTGCTGGTCAGCGACGACGCGTTGGGCACGCCCACCATCGAGGAGGTGCGCGTCGTCACCACCAAGGAGGTGGATGATGGCTCGACGGTGGCCACCTGGGAATACGAGTTCGACGACTATTACTCGGGCACCAGCACGTTTGGCCTATACGCCGATGGCGACAGCATCCGGGCCACGCGTGTGCACCTGCCGTCCGGGGGGGTGATCGACCACTACTACGGCAACTACTCGTTTGGCTACGACGCCACCACCTACACCACCAGCTACACCCCTCGCGGCTGGGTGGGCCAGCCCGTGGCCATCGCGTGGTACGAGTCGGAGAGCGAGACCGTCCCCACGCGCTGGGTGTACAACCTGTTCGGCAACCCGTCCGATACCTGCGGGCTCAACCGCGTGGAGGTGAGTCGATACGCGGATAATCCCCTCTACGCGGACTCGTGCGGAGCTGCGGCCGTGGTTCCCCACTCCACGGTGGAGGGCTTCGACACCGCGCTCTACACGGGCAGCACGGCGAGCGCGACCGAGTTCGGCTACGCCCTCGACGGCGACTACGACGACTACGCCAACGCGCTGGCCATCGAGACGGCGGGCTACTCGCCCTACTGGGGGGGCCTGGCGGCCGGGCCCACGTACTACTTCTCCCGTGAAGAACGCACCTACGCCTGGGAAGTCGACGACACGCTCTCCGCCTACAATCTTGTCCACCTGCCGGCGTCGGCGGCCACCGGTTACCCGGACGGTGCGGGCGGCCTGGACGTCACGTGGTCGAGTGTCAGCTACACCTACTCCACATCGAGCGGCGAGGTCGGCTGGCCCACGCGCATCGACGAGATCGTCACGGGCACCTCTCCTGACTATGACGGCGACGGGTTCGAAGACGAGAACCTCTCCAGCGACCGCTTCACCGGCTTCGACTACACGCGCGACACCAGCAACTGGGATCTCACTGTCACCACCGACGTCGGCGGGGTGCGCGAGAAGGCCTCGGTGTTGCGCTGCGGCATCGTCGAGTCCGAGACATGGTCGCTCGACACCGACGCGGACGGTACCTTCGACGACAGCCGACAGGCGTACACCGGCTCCGTCGATGCCGACGCCTGCGTGCTCGAGAGCGCCGCCGACGAAAACGGGGCGGTCACCTCGTACGCCTACGACGACCTCGGCCGGCTGGTCACGCTGACGCCGCCCCTGGGCGACGCCACGACGTACCGCTACGACGTGCCCGGGCGCACGGTGTCGGCCACCACCGGGGCGAGCACGGCCACCTACACCTACGACCGGCTGGGCAGGCTCTCTCAGTCCCAGTCCCCCAACGGCACCGGCGCCTACAGCTACCTCGACGTGGCCTACGACGAGCAAGGCCGGGTCGCGACCGCGTACCTCCCGCACGCGGGCACGGCGGGGGGCCGGGTGGCAACCGCCTACGACGTGCTCGACCGGGCGGTGTCGGTCACGCGGACCGGTGGCAGCGACAGCTACACGAGCACGACCGGTATCGCGTGGCCGGCGGTCACGACGACCGACAGCAACGGGATCTCGTGGACGCGCTACCCCGACGGCGAGGGCCGCGTGGAGTACACCGACCCCCCGGCGGGGGCGACGGCCACGGCGTCGCCGGCGCACGGGGGCACGGGCTACCACGCGCGGGGCGTGCTGGCGGAGTCGTCGTCCGACTCGGTGTCGCAGGCCTACTACCTCGACCAGGACGGCGCCCCGTGGCGTTTCTGCGACGAGCAGCAGTCCGGTTGCGAGACGACGACCCGCGACGCCACCGGGGCGGTCACCTGCGCGTGGAACGACGCGGGGGAGTACTCGTCGACGGCCTACGACGACCTCGGCCGGGCCACCGGCACCTGGCTCGGCTCGAGCTGCACGGCGAGCGGCGATGCCGACGTGGCCACGAGCTGGGACGGCGACGCGGTGACCGGCGTGCCCGGGGTGCTCGCCACCTTCGACCACGGCGAGGCGCTGGGCCGCCCGACAGGGGTGACCGACCGTAGCGGCGGCACGCTCTACGAGTACGACGCCGCCGGCCGGGTGGCGGCGATGGCGCGGTGGTGGTCGGGGTTCCGCACCACGCCGGTCGCCCTGGTCAACTACGAGTTCGACGACGAGGGCAACCTCTCGGCGTACGAGCTGGAGCGGCAGTACCGGGTGGAGCTGGTCAACGGCCCCGGCGGCCGGGTGGAGTCGGTGTCGGTCGCGACCTGGGACGGCACGGCGTGGGACAGCGAGCCCCTGCTCGACAGCGTCACCTACCACCCTTCCGGCGCGGTCAACCTGCTGTCGTGGTCGAGCGGCATCGACGAGACCTGGAGCCTCGACGAGCTCGGCCGCCTCGACACGATCGCGTGGGCGAACAGCACCGACGACCGCACCTGGACCTACGAGTGGGACGGGGAGGGGAACCTGCTCGGGGAGACCGACTCCCTCGGCGACACCGTCGCCCACGAGCTCGACGACCTGTACCGCCTCGAGCGCAGCACGCTCTCGGGCGACACCGAGAGCTTCACCTGGGACGACCACGGCAACCTCGAGGCCTACAGCTCCGCGGTCGACCGCGGCGACGACTTCGCCGCGCGGGCGCACGCGTCCAACCACCCCTCCAGCTGGAGCCACGACGCCGCCGGCCGGGTGACATCCGACGGCACGCGGAGCTTCAGTTACGACGCGCGGGGCGACCTCGAGAGCGCGTCGGCGGGCGACACGACGATCTTCCACGGTCGCGACGCGGGGGGCCTGCTCGCCTCGCGGGTGACGGTCACGCGGCTGCGGCGCGGCTTCCAGGTGGAGCAGGAGCTGTTCCTGCGGGCGCCCGACGGGCGGGTGCTCGCGCGGCTGGTGGCGGCGGGGCAGCGGCCGTTCAAGCTGGCGGAGTTCTATGTGTACGCCGGGGGCCGGGCAGTGGGCGTGGCGATCCCTCGCCGGGGCACCTTCGGCCTGCACCTCGACGGCCTCGGCACGGTCCGGGGGAACAGCGACGACACGGGCGTCATGGGCGGCCTCGCGAGCTACCGTCCCATGGGGCAGGAGTGGGACGTCGACGGGGAGCTCGTCGCCCACGCGGGCCTCGCCTGGGCCACCCACGGTGGGGCCGACGCGCTCGGGATCGTCGACATGCGGGCGCGCTCGTATGTCCCGGCGACGGGGCGGTTCCTGCAGCCGGATCCCGTGCCGGGGAGCGTGGAGGACCCCCAGTCGCTCCAGCGGTACATGTATGCGAGGGGGAACCCGGCGAAGTTCGCCGATCCGAGCGGCGGTTTCATCTTCGCGATCCCGATGGTGATGATCGCGGCCGACGTGATGATCGGGGTCGGCAGCTCCGCGTTCATCGCCAGCGCGGCGGTCGGCGTCGCCGAGGCAGGGGTACTCACGGCCACCTTCGCGGCGGCGTACACCGTGACCTCGGCGGTGACCGGGGAAGCGGAGGCGGCAAGGCAGGGCTCGTCGCTGTTCGAGTTTAGCTGCCAGGTCGCGCTGGCCGGCATGATGGGGATCGACGCGCAGGTCGCCATCGGCCAGGGTGGGCTCGCGCTGAGAGCCTCGGTCAAGCAGGGGAACGGGTCGCCCGTCGTGGCCGTGCCGCCGGCCGTGACCGCCCCGCCGGCGCCCCCCGCGAGCCGTGGTTTCGACTCGTTCCCGGCACTGAAGAAGTTCCTGGGCCCCGCGGGACCCGGCCACGCCTGGCACCACGTCGTGGAGCAGACCCCCGGCAACATCGCCAAGTTCGGCGCCAGGGCGATTCACAGCACCGACAACGTCGTGAGGCTGTCGCATGGGAAGGGGACTCTCCACGCCCAGCTGAGCGGCTACTACTCATCGAAGCAGTGGTTTACCGGTGGGCAGACCATCAGAAAGTGGCTGAGTGGGCAGTCCTTCGACGAGCAGCGTGAGTTCGGATTAGAGACCATCAAAGCCTTTGGAGGGTGATCGTGGGCATTTCCGTTTCCGAGCTAGCTGCGGAGTACCGCCTCAATGCTGTCGAGCACGGGGCTGCTACGGCGCGAGGCGACCATCGGCGTGCCAACAGGCACCACGACCGGCTGATCGCCGCCGCGCACTCGCTCCGGGCCTGTGGCGCTGACGGTGATGGCGCCATCCTCGCTCTCCTCACGGACGCGCATCCCGCTGTCCGGGGCTGGGCGGCTACTCACAGCCTGAGAATCGACGAGGCGCGGTCGCGAGACGCGCTCATTTCACTGGCCGCGGAGCCGGGCGTCGTCGGCTTCAACGCCCGAGTGGTCCTATCGGAGTGGGACAAGGGACGTTTGAAGACGCCCTGATACCCCCTGGAAATGAAAAAACATGAACTTTCGCCTGGACATTTGCGGCACTCGCCAATAGCATGATTTCGAGGAAATCATGGCCTTCATCCTGCGTGTATCGCCCAAGCTCACCCAGTCGCGGATCGAGGAACGGTTCA
>SXON01000076.1 GCA_005778355.1 Pseudomonadota bacterium
GCTGTCGCTGTCGCGGCCCCCCAACCTAGTCCCTCTCCATCCCCCCGTGACACTCCCAGATAATGTTCCCAATCTCCTCGCCCTCGACATCCACGTCGATCGCGTCGGCGCCGTCCCACGTGAACTCTCCACTGACGAACAGCACCGAGCCCATGGCCAGCGGATCGCAAGAAACGCCGTCGCCGCTCGAGTCGTTCCCCTCGCAGCTCTCGACCGTGCCCGCCACCTCGAGCTCCTGGGCGCCGCTCCCCTCGGCGTCGACGTCGACATCGTGAATCACGTAGAAGGCCTGCTCACCCTCGGCGCGCTCCGCCCGCAAGCTGCCGAAGCCGTCGAGGTCGCCCCCGCCCGACGACGTGAGATCCCACTGGAGCGTCATCGCCGCGTCGCTCCCGCAGGGCACCACCCCGTACCACTCGCCGGCCAGCGCGTCTGCGGCGTCGGTCGGCAGCAGTCCCGTGCACCCGAGGACGAGCGGCAGCGCGGGTGCGAGGAGTCTCATGGCGTGGGCTCGGGGAGGAACTCGAATTGTACCCGGCGGTTCCGAGCGCGGCCCGCCTCGGACTCGTTCTTTCCGAGGGGCTGGCTCGCGCCGTAGCCTCGCGCCTCGAGCCGCGCGCCCTCCACGCCCCGTGCCACCAGCCAGGCCTTCACCGCCTCCGCCCGGCGCTGGGAGAGGTCGAGGTTGTAGGCCTCGCCGCCCTTGTCGTCGGTGTGCCCCTGCACCTCCATGCGCAGGATCTCCGGGTGGAGCAGCAACGTGGCCGCCACCTGGTCGAGCACCGCGTAGCTCTGGGTCTCGATGTCGGCCTTGTCGAAGGCGAAGTGCACCTGCTCGCGGATCACGACGCTTGTGGCGGTCATCTCCACGCGCTCGGCCTCGAGCGTCGCGTCGACCACGAGAGGATCCACGCCCGCGCCCACGACGATGTCGCGACGGAAAGGGCCGTAGCCGGGCGCCTGCGCGATGACTTGCCATGCCCCAGGGCGCAGCGCGAGGCTGGCCTGGCCCGCGCTCGACTTCGCCGGGTCCGGGCGACCGGGACCGAGGGCGCGGATCTCGGCCTCGACGGGCTTGCCCCGACTGTCAGAAACGCGCACCGTCACCGGGCGGGGCAGCCATTCCAGTCGCAAGCGCCGTGTCTGCACGCCCGCTTCGAGATCGACGGTGTCCACCACCCGCCCCTTGTAGCCAGGGGCCTCGACGACGAGCGCGATGGGCCCGGGACTGTGGTTCTCCACCACGGCGATGCCGCTGGCGCCGAGCACCTTGTTGGCGCCATCGATGCCGAGTCTCGCCCCCGCGACCGGCCCGCCGGCGGGATCGACCACCTCCACCAGGAGCGTGCCCTTCCCGGGGTCGGGGGTGGCCAGGGGCACCCGCACGGACTGGCTGCCCTTGCCTGCGGTCACCTCGGTTTCCACCTGCCCGAGGCCGAAGACAGGCGACACGGCCACCACCGTGTAGGGGCCCGGGTCGAGGCCCAGGGCCCGCTCGCCCTGCGGGTTGACCGGGGCCGGCGGGAACACCTCGGCACCGTACACCCGCACCAGCGCGTCGACCGCCGGCGTGCTCCCGGCGGTCACCGACACCGTCACCGGGCGGGCGGCGCGCGACAATCGCACCTCGGCGCGGGACGCCCCGCTCACGGACGGCGACGCCGTGCCCGGCTTGAAACCCTCCGCCTCCACCCGGACCGCGTGCTTGCCGGTGCGCAAGCCCCCGAGCTCCAGTCCCCCGCCGGTGGTCGTGCCCGCGCGCTTGTCGTCGAGCCACACCGTGGCGCCATCCACCGGCTTTCCCTCGGGGTCGAGCACCCGCAAGGCGAGCGTGCCGGTGCCGTCCTCCGAGATGAAGTTCACGTCGACATCCACGCGCTCGCTGTCGCCCTCGTGCACGCTGAGCTCGCGTTCCTGCATGCCGTAGGCCGGGGAGGCCACGCCGAGCGTCCAGTCGCCCGGCGCGAGGCTGAACCAGGCCTCGCCGTCGGGGCCAAGGTCGGTGGGGTCGAGGCTCTGCGGGCCCATCCAGCGGGCGCGGGCATCCACAGGCGCTCTCTCGACGCCGCGCGCGCGTACCCGGACTTGCCCCGGGAGGTAGGCCATCGGCAGGAGCAGTTCGCGTGTGCCGCTCGCGACGTTGACCACCTGCTCGGCGCTGTCGCGGAGCCGTTCTCCTCGGGCGGACACGCGACGTTCGCCGGGTCGCAGGTTGCCGAGGGTCAGCGTGCCCCCGGTGGAGGTGGTGCCGAGGTCCTTGCCGTCGACCCGGATCTCCACCCCGTCGAGTGGTTCCCCAGCGGGATCCACGGCGCGGACAACGAGCTGCCCCGTTCCGCCCTCGGCCTCGGACAGGCGCACGTCGATCACGATGAGCGCGGTGCTGCCGGCCTCGACGGTCACCTCGCGCTCCTGCACCCCGAACGCCGCCGCCGTGACGACGGCTACCCATTCGCCCGGGAGCAGCGTGAACGTGCGCTCGCCGTCGGCGCCGATGTCGGCGGGGGCAAGCTCCTCGGGACCCAGGAAACGAATGCGGGCGTCGGGCACCGGACCCTGGGGGCCGCGGGTGACGACGCGCACGCTGCCAGGGGGCCGGTCGAGCGTGATCGACGCGCTCCCCCCCTCGGGCGCGACCGGCACGACCACCGCGCCGTGTCCCCGGTAGTCGGTGTGGGCCACGGTCACGACGCGGTCCCCGGTCGCCACGCCTCCGGCGGCCAGGTTGCCGCCGGTGCTGGTGGTGCCGAGGGGCTGGCCGTCGACGGTCACCACCGCGCCATCGACCGCCCGTCCCTCGCGGTCACGCACGTCAACCGACAGGCGGGACTCGCCAAGGGGCCGGGCGAGGATGACTTCCAGTCGCTCGGGACGGAAACGATCGTCGTCGAGCACCACCGTGCGCGCCTGTGTCGCGAAACCGGGGGCAGACACACGCAGCTCGTGACGGCCAGGTGCCAGCGTGAGTCGCGCCTCGCCGTGGTTCGAGTCGGCACTCGCGGCGGCCGTGGTGACCGTGGCGGCGATAGGCTGTCCCTTGTCGTCGCGCACGCTCACGAGGACGTCGTAGGGACCCGGGGGGACCCCCACCACCAGGTCGGGGACCGGGGCGGGCGCGCGCACGGGGACGACGCCGTAGCTGGCGCGCAGGTAGCCCCTGGCCGTGGCGGCGCCGACGCCAGGGGTGATCGCAGTGCCACCGGCGACGTCGAAGACCAGTCGCGTCACGGGGCTGACGCCCACGTGAAGCAGCGCCTCGCCCGGGCTCCCGGCGACAAGCTCACTCCCGGCCAACGGCGACACCTGGAACCACAGCTCGGCCCCGGCGCCCACGCGCTCGACAGGACGCCAGTTCCCGCCGAGTGACAGTCGCGTCCACAGGCGGGTATCTAGGCCTTCCAGCGTGTCGCCGCCCTGGTAGCCGAGCCCGAGGTCCACGCTGCCGCCGAGCCGATCACCCTGGCCGCCGAGCACGAGGTGACTGGCGATGCCGGGGCCACCGGCGCCGACGTAGAGCTCTGGGTCGCCCGTGGGGAGCACCAGCTCCACCACGCCGTCGAGGCCGAGCGCGCCCACGGTCTGCGCACGGAGCAGGCCCACCGGCACGTACAGGCGCACGTCGCCGAGCGTGGGGCCGCCGTCATCGGGGTCGCTGTCGACCGCGACCCACGCGGGCAGGTCGACGCCGAGGCCCACGCGGCCGAAGCCGTAGACCGCGCCGGCGTGCAGCCCCGTCGCGCTGCCGATGAGCTCGACGGTGTCCGTGTCGGCGCCGTCGACGATCGTGGCCGAGAGGGGCCTGCGCGCGTACTCGAAGGACAGGCAGGTGCTCCAGGCGCCGCGCTCGGCGCTCCCCGGCGTCCATGCCACCGAGGGCGCGGCGAGCACGCTGGCGCAGGGGACAATGGGCGCACCGTGGCCGTCCACGGCGAGGGCCGCTGTCGCGACGAGAAGGAGGTTCATCGGCGACGGCGGGCGAGCGCGAGGAGGAAGAGGGCGGGGCTCCCGGCGAAGGCCCCATCGCAGGCGCAACCGCCGCCGTAGCTGATGGTGGCCGCCACGCCGTCGCAGTCCTGGTCGATGTCGTCGTAAGGTTCGTCGTCGCCCGCCGGATTCACCCGCGGGTTGTCATCGTCGCAGTCCACGTCGGCCGGGTAGCCATCGCCGTCGAGATCCACGCTGCCACCGGGACCGGCGCCGCGCGTGCCATCGATGGCGCCGATGTCGGAGCGGCTCTCGCCGTCCGCGTCGGTCCGGCCTGGGTCGCCTGCGTCGATGGCCGGGGACCCGTCTTTGAGGCCGGGCTCGCTGCCGCAGCTGTAGGGGTCGAAGCTGTCGACCAGGAGCGGGTCCTGGCCGGTCACGTCGTGCGCACCCCAGTCAGCCGGGAAGCCCGGGCCCGCCGAGGGGCTCACGCCGTGCCATAGGTTGTAGTCGCCGGTGGTGGCGCTCGGGAAACTCTCCAGATCGAAGTAGGCGACGCTGTCCTTCACGAGGTTGTTCACGAACAAGAGCCCGGTTGCCTCGCCCTCGAAGAGCGAGGCGCTGTCGTTGGCCACGAAGGTGTTGTCGACAATCTCGAAGTAGGCGGGCCCTGCGGCTGCGTTGTCGATGCCCCCGGAAAAGAGGAGCGCGGACTCGCCTGCGATCCCGGTCACGACGTTGCGCGCGAACTCCACGTTACTGCCCTCGGCGCCCACGACGACGCCGTCGAAGTCGACGAGCGCGTTGCCGACGCCACACACCACGTTGTCGGTGACCGAGAGCGTCGTGGCGTAGCCGTAGATCGCGCCGAGCCGCGTGCTGGGCGCGCCGATGAGCGTGCCGGTCACCTGCATGGCGCCGTCGATGCGCTCGAAGATGCCCGAGGGCGCCCAGAGGCTGTTCTCGACGAGGAGGTTGCCTTCGCCGTTGACGATGGCGTCGAAGCCGCTGGTGCCGCCCGTGAGCGAACACTCGCTGAACACCAGGTCGTGCCCGCCGAGGTCGGCGAACACCAGGTCGCCCCACGCGGCCCAATTTCGGCTGATGGTGGCGCCCGTGAAAGTGCCGCCGGCCGAGTTGAGGTGGATCGTGCCGCCGGCGCGCGTACGATTGCTCTCGAAGGTGGTGTCGATCACCTCGATGTCCTCGCCGTACACGTAGATGCCGGCGCCCTCCACGCTGGTGTTGCCGTACACCAGCGAGTCGTGGAGCGTGAAATTGAGGTCGCCGCCGCCGTTGTACACCTTGATGGCGCCGGCGGTGTTGCCGTAGAACGTCGACCCCGACAGGGTGACCGTCGTCTCTGCCGTGTAGCTGTAGTGCGAGAAGCCACGGCCGGGCGTGCCGTAGAGGGTGAGGCCGTCGGCGCTCACGTCGGTGTCGAGGACCAGGACGCCGTGGTTGGCGGTGGTGGCGATCTCCACGTCGCGCAGCACCAGCTCGCTGAGCGCGAGGCAGAGCGCGCAGTAGGCGTCGGCGCCAAAGTAGGCGCCCGGGTATTTCACGCCCCCCGTGAAGGTGGCGCCCGTGATGTCCAAGGTTGCTGACGTGCCGTACAGCGGCGGCAGCTCGTAGGACACCCCGTCGAGGGGCTCAAACGCCAGGGCCTCTCCGGAAACGTCCACGCCGACACCGTCGGACACGTAGTCGGAGGCGACTGAGATGGTGTCGGGGCCCGAGGTGGCCTGGGCGTCCTTGACGAGCTCGGCGAGGCTGTCGCCCGCGGCGAGCGTGAAGCTGTCGGCCAGCGCGAGCGGGAAGAGGAGGAGTACCACCACGCTCAGGCTAGCAGAGCCGGATACAGGTCGCTGCGACCGTGTTCCTCCCCAACGACGCCATCGACATCTGGGTGGTCGAGCGTTCCCTCGGCCAGGGCGGGATGGGCTCCGTTTACCGCTGCCATAATCGCGATGCGCGTCGCATCCTCGCCGCGATCAAGGTGCTCGACTACGGGCTCAAGCGCAGCCCAAAGGCGCGCGCGCGCTTCGTGCGCGAGGCCGAGATCCTCTGCGGGCTCGACCACCCGAACATCGTCAAGGCACGCAACGTGCGCCTCGACGTCGACCCGCCGTACATCGAGATGGAGTTCGTGGAGGGCACGAGCCTCGAGCGGCGAATCAGCGAGAGTCGACTCGACCCCCGCTGGGTGCTGGCGATGCTCCGGCAGCTCGCGTCGGCGCTGGAGTACATGCACGGTCGGGGCATTCGCCATCGCGACATCAAGCCCAGCAACGTGCTCGCGCGTGACGACGGCGCCGTGGTGCTCGTGGACTTTGGTATCGCCACCGAGGAGGACGGGTCCACGCTGACGGAGCAGGGCTCGGCGATGGGGAGCGTGTCGTACGTGCCGCCCGAGTGGGTCTTGATGTCGAAGCCCGACCCGGTGAAGTGGGACCTGTACGCCCTCGGGGTGGTGCTCTACGAGGCGCTCACGGGACAGGCCGCGTTCGAGACGCCCAGCGGGAGCATGAACGCTCAGCGTTTTCACCAGGTGCTGCAGGCCAAGCAGAACCACCCGCCGCTCGACCCGGGCGGTCACGTGCCGGTGGGGCTGCGCGCGCTGGTGCGCGACCTCACGCGGTCGAATCCGGACGAGCGCCTCGACACCGCAGCGGAGCTGTCGCGACGGGCGGGGCTGGTGGACATGGACCACGTGGAGCCGACGTTTCGCTTCTTCGACTCGCAGCCGGCCGCGCGCACCATCATCCCGGAGTCCGACCTCGGCGGTCGCAGCGCGGCGGGCGATACCATGCCCCCGGAGGCATCGGCGGTGCACGCGCGGCCCCGGCCGCAAGCGCCTCGGCGGGGTTTCTCGGCGTGGGCCTGGGTGTCGCCGTTGGTGGCGGGGGCGGCGGCGCTGGCGCTGTGGGTCGGGATGCGCCCGCGCGAGTCCGAGGTGGTGGTGCCCACCGAGCTTGCGTCGGTGCCGGATGCGCCGGCCGCCGAGCGCGACCATGCCGCCGGTGCCCACCTTCGAGCCCACGCGCGCGACGTCGACGTCGTCGAGGTCGTCAGGGCCGTGCACGTCGGTGATCGGTCGCGACTCCGGCAGCGAGGGGTGCCCCGTGTA
>SXON01000077.1 GCA_005778355.1 Pseudomonadota bacterium
ACCAGAACAGGTGCTGGAACAACACGGGATCACCGCCCATCTTCGGGTCGAAGAAGTGGGTGCCGAACTGGTGGTCGGCGAGCAGCATGAGCGCGCCCGCGATGAGCGGACCCACTGAAAGCATGAAGACGACACTCGCCGCGAGCTCCTCCCACACGAAGATGGGGAGGTCCCACATCGACATGCCGGGCGCGCGCATGTTGATCGCGGTGGTGATGAAGTTGACACCGCCCATGAGAAAGGCGATGAACTCGAGCGCCACCGCCAAGATCCAGAGTGTAATTCCCCAGTTGACGCCAGAGTACGCGGGGTCGGCGGAGAGCGGGGGGTAGCTCGTCCACCCACCGGCGGCCCCACCGCCGGGAACGAGCATCGAGAGCAGGAGCACCACCGTGGAGGCGAAGAACACCCAGAACGACGCCATGTTCAGCCGTGGGAAGGCCATGTCTTCGGCGCCGACCATCAACGGGATCAAGAGGTTGCCGAATCCGGCCACCAGCACCGGCATCGCCACCCAGAACACCATGATGGTGCCGTGCAGCGTGACGACGGAGTTGTAGAACTGCGGGTCGAGCAAACCACCCGTGCCGCCCGGCTCTACCGAAGCCAGCTGGGTGCGGATCGCCCCCGCGGCGGCGCCGCCGGCCAGCGCCATGAACAGGCCGGTGATCATGTACTGCTTCGCGATCATCTTGTGATCCGTCGAAAACACGTACTTCGACCAGAAACTCTCCTCGCCGTGATGCGCGCTCATCTCTCTGTCCTCACTGTTGGGCCAGCCAGGCATCGACCTCTTCGCGAGAGGCGACGACCATGACCGCGCGCATGGTGGTGTGACCCTTGCCACAGATCTCGGCGCAGCCGATCTCGAAGGTGCCGTCGCCGATGGCGTCGAACCAGCCCTCGATGGCCCGGCCGGGGACGGCGTCCTGCTTGAGCCGCAACTCCGGCACGTAGAAGGCGTGCAGCACGTCCGCCGCCTCCAATGAGAAGCGGACCGGCGTTTGCCGCGGCACGTGCAGCTCCTTGGCGGTGATGTCGTCGGCCGTGCCGAGCTTGCCGTCGGCCCCCGGGTACGTGAAGACCCACGCGAACTGTCGCGCGGTGATCTTCACCTCGAAGCCCGCTTCCGGGAGGTCGATCTTCACCTTCTCCCACACCGGCGTGGCCCGTTGCTCGATGAGGAAGTCGCAGAAGAGCACCGCACCCACGGGCACCAGGATCATCGCGGTGCCACGCCGATCGTCGCCGGGCAACCACTGGGCGCGGACGCCGGGGCGACGCCGCGAGTGCCACACGAAGCCGAGCAGGATGCCCAGCGCCGCGACGAACCAGGCACCACACACCACGTAGATGTAGGTGATGACGCCGTCGATGTCGGGCGCGTAGGTGGAGAGCTGGATGGGAAGGTAGTGGAGCATCGGCCGCCTGTCCGCGCCGTGGGGTCGGTCGCGGGCCGGTCGAAGCTACCGGGAGCGGGCGGGCCGCCCCATCCTCAGGAGTGAGGAGGCGGCAGCGCCAGGATCCGGCTGTCCCCCACGCGCCGGGTGACCCCCTGCGCGTCGAGCCACTCCAGGAGAGGGATGGCGGTGCGTCGTGATTGCCCAGTCAACTCCTTGAACGCCGCCGGGTCCATCGCGGAGGCGTGAGCGAAGTGACTGCGAACGGCAACGACCAGGCGGTCGAGCACCGACTTCGCGTAGATTCGCCCACCCACCAGTTCGATTTCGCCCCGGTCGCGCAAGAGGAAGAGCAGTGCGTCGCGCGCGGCGATCTCGGCAGCCGACTCGATGCCCTCATAGCCAGCCGCAGTCGCTGCCCGGACCGTGTCGCGACACCACGCCGTCTGCGTAGAATCCAGCGTCACCGTCCAGCTCGGGAGGCGAACGCGACCGCCCTCCAGCACCACCGCGCCCTTCGCCGCCTGGCCTTCGAGCCAGCCGAGGAAAGCACGTTCTTCCAGCATGCGGAGCGGACCGACCTGCGCCGCCTTGCGATTGATGCCCGGTGAGAGGGGCTCCGCCGCGTGCGCCGCCGCGAGGCCAGCGACCAGAGCCCGTTCGAGGACGGCGACGGTCGACGGCGCAAAGTGACGATCGCCCATGCGAACGCCGAGTCCCTCGATGCCCCGCGCGCGTACCTGGGCATCGACGAGGCCCGGGCAACGTTCGAGCAGAACGAGCCGGTCGCCCGCCGCGAGACGCGAGAGCTCGGTGTGCACGCGCGCGTCGTCGCGATGGCGCGCCGTGGGCGCCCAGGGGTCGAGCACCGTGCCGCCGCCGAGCGTCGCGGCCGGCGAGGGACGACGCAAGACAAAATGGTCACCCGGCAGGCAGGGAAGCGCTTCCGACAGGTGGAGTTGCACGAAGACCTCGGCGCCGCTCGGCACCAGGTCAGCACCGATGACGTGCGCGCGCCCCGCCACCTCTCGCGTGCCCAGGAGCGCAACCACCGCGGCGCCGTCGAGCAGATCGCCGCCGAGTTGGCGGTAGGCCACGTCGATCACGCGCGACGCGGGCACCCGGCCCGGCTCGCAGGCCCATAGGCCACGCCCCACGGCGTCGGTCTCGATGCCCGCGAGGTTGAGCGCGGTTCGGCTGCCGGCCCTCGCCTCGGTCACCGCCTTGCCGTGAACCTGGATGCCGCGCACCCGCGCGCGCTCACCACCGGGGAGGAGCTCCACCTCGGCGCCGTCGGTGACGCGCCCACCCCAGAGGGTGCCCGTCACCACGGTGCCAAAACCCTTGCGCACGAAGGCACGGTCGACCGGCAGGCGGAAGGCCGCGTCGACCGGGCGGCTCTGCGGCGACAGCGCGTCGAGCGCGGTGCGAAGGGCGTCGAGGCCCTGTCCCGTCTGGGCGCTGGTCGCGACGATGGGCGCGTTGGCCAGCGGCGTGCCGGCCACGGTCTCCCGGAGCTCCTCGGCGGCCAGCTCCAACAGGTCGGGCTCCACGAGGTCGGCCATCGTGAGCACCAGCACGCCCTGACTTACCCCCAGGATCGAGATGACATCGAGGTGCTCGCGCGTTTGCGGCATCACCCCTTCGGCCGCGCTCACGCAGAGCATCACCGCGTCGATGCCGCTCGCCCCCGCCACCATGGTGCGGACTAGCTTCTCGTGCCCGGGTACGTCGACCAGCCCGGCGGTGCGGCCGCTCGGCAGGGCCATCGGCACGAACCCGAGGGCGATGGTGATGCCGCGGGCCTTCTCCTCGGGGAGGGTGTCGAGATCGACGCCGGTGAGCGCGCGAACCAGCGAGGTCGTGCCGTGGTCGACGTGGCCAGCGGTGCCGATGACGAGGTCGGACATCAGGGCGGCGGTCTATCTCCCGGTCCTAGGCGATGGCGCTCCTCCACCAATCCTGACATTTTCCTCCTTGGTGGATAGGATGGGAAGGTGCCACTCAACATCAAGAACGCCGCCGTGGAGCAACTCGTCGACGAGGTCGTGGCGATCACCGGGGAAACGCGCACGGAGGCCGTGCGCCGAGCCCTCCAGGCGCGACGCGACCTTCTCGCGTTCCGACGCGCCGATGATGATCGCGAGGCGAGGCTTCGGCGTTTCCTTAGTTCCGAGGTGGATCTGCTGCTCCCGCCGGGCGAACGAGGGCGCCGCCTCACCCGCGAGGAGGAAGACGCGATCCTCGGCTACGGCCCGGAGGGCGTGTGATCGTCGATACCTCGGCCGTGGTCGCCATTCTCTTCAGGGAAGCGGGCCACGACGCGCTGCTCACCACCCTCGCTGGCGCACGTCATCCGGGGATCGGGGCGCCCACGCTCGTGGAGACGGGCATCGTGGTGTCGTCGCGACTGAAGGTCGACGCACGAGGCCTGCTCGCCCGCTTCCTGGCCGAGTCGGCGGTCGTCGTGGTCCCGTTCGGCGAGGCGCACACCAGCGCCGCCATCGACGCATGGCTCCGATTTGGGAAGGGCCGGCACCCGGCGGCGCTCAACCTTGGCGACTGCAACAGCTACGCGGTGGCCAAGGTCGCGGGCGAGCCGCTGCTCTACGTGGGCGACGACTTCGCAAAGACCGACATCGACACGGCCTGACCGGAGCGGGGCGCGACGCCCCCGGCACGGCTAGACAGGCACCGATGCTCACGCTCTACATCGGCAACAAGAACTACTCGTCG
>SXON01000078.1 GCA_005778355.1 Pseudomonadota bacterium
CCACAAGGCCGCCGTGATCGGCGACACCGTCGGCGACCCCTTCAAGGACACGTCGGGGCCCGGCGTCGCGATCCTCATCAAGGTGATGAGCGTTGTCAGCTTGCTCATCGCGCCGCTCCTGGCCGCGTCCTGAGCGCTTCGATCCACGTCGTCAAGATTCGGGGATGCGCTCACATCGCTTTGACGCTAGGTGGTTGTCGCCCTTGCACCACGAAGCTTCACCCGCGTGCGTCGTCAGCGTCCCCTACCCGCGTCAAGCGCGGGCGGCGCAAACCGATTCGCGTGGTAGATTCCCTGGCCAACGGTACGCCCGTACCCTCGCAATCCCCCCTCCCCGCAGGCTTGACTTGACAAGACTCCCGACGAGGAGTCGAATTCCACAAACTCCGAAGCTGCGGCCCTCGCTCAGCTCCCGGATCCCCCGGATGGATAGTGCATGGACGGTCTGATCAAGTTTTTTCACGATGGCGGCCCTTTCATGGTCGTCAACGTCTTCTTCATCGCGTTTGCCCTCGCGGTCATCGTCGAGCGCATGTACGCGTTGTTCCTGAATTACGGGATCAACGAGAAGCCCTTTGTGGCCGCCGTTGATCGCTACCTTCAGGCGGGCAACATCGAGGCCGCAGCCAAGGTGTGTACCCAGAGCCCAACCCCAGCCCTGTCCCGGGCCACGCGCAACCTGCTCAAGCTGATGCGCAACGGCTTTGAGAGCCCGGTGCTCGCGGTCGAGGAATCCATCATGGAGGTTCGCCCCCTCGTGATGGCACGCGTCGGCTGGCTCTGGTCGATCGCCAACATCGCCACGCTCGTCGGGCTCATCGGCACCATCATCGGGCTCATCGGCGCCTTCGGCTCCCTTGGCGCCGTGTCCGCCGACCAGAAGGCCGCCGCGCTCGCGAAGGGCATCTCCGAGGCGATGAACAACACCGCCTTCGGTCTCACCATCGCGGTGATCTGCATCTTCTTCCATCTGATCCTGAACAACCAGTCGGTGAAGATCGTCGAGAAGACCGAGCACGCGCTCTTCCACTTCCTGAACGTCCACGCCCAGTGGCGCAAGGGCTACCGTCCCGCCGAGGGCGGCGACCAGAAGAAGGGCTAGCCTATGTCAGCCGGCGGCGGCGGTACCGAGGACCTGAACCTCGTTCCCTACCTCGACATCATGGTCAACCTGATCATGTTCATGATCGTGGTCACCGCGTACATCGTTGAGCTCAAGGAGGCGCCGGTACTACCGCCTGCCTACGGCGGTGGCGGCGGCGCGAGCAACGAGCAGAAGGCGTACTTGACGGTGGCCATGGCCGAGAAGGGCTACGTGATCATCGCCGGCGGCACCGCGGAGGGTACCGAGGCGCCGATCATGAAGAAGGGCAACCAGTACGACACCAAAGCTCTCACCGCCAAGTTGAAAGAACTGAAGGCGGCCCTGCCGAACCTCACAGAAACGATCGTCATCACCGCGGGTTCAACTGAGAACTACGCGGAGGTCATGGCCACCATGGACGCGGTTCGCTTCGACGGCGTCGCCACCAAGCCGCTCTTCACGGGCGTCACGCTGGCCTCGGTGGTGCAGCAGTGACCCCATCCGCCACCTACTCCTCGGAGATTGTCGAGGGGTCACCGCCCGAGGCCAGCGACGACGAACTGCTGCTCCGGCGGCGGCGGCGTTCCAAACTCGGCAGCGCCATCGAGGGTCTGAACCTCACGGCCATGATGGACGTGATGACCATCCTGCTGGTCTACCTGATCAAGCAGTACGCCTCCGCGCCCGAAAACATCCAGCTGGCCGATGATCTCAAGCCTCCAGCCTCGATCACCACCGACACGCTCGTCCCGGGCGTCCGGGTGACGATGTCTCGCTCCGCCATCCTGGTCGACGACAAGTTGGTGCTCAAGCTGCAGGACGGCCGCCCGGTGGATGGCGCCGCCGGCGACGTCAACGCCTGGACCCCTGTGGGCGCAGCGCTCGGAACTCGCCGAGAAACCATCCAGCGCATCGCCGACGGCGGCGGCGCACCGTTCGACGGTAGCCTGATGGTCGTCGCCGACGAAGACACCCCCTACGACGTGCTCTACGGCGTGCTCTACGTGGCCGGCAAGGAACAGTTCACCTCCTTCCGCCTCATCACGCGCCGGAAGTGAGTATCGTGGTGGTGGAGGCCCGATGAGCAGCCTACTGACACTCCTGCTCGCCTGCCAGGAAGGCATCGGCGGCGACAACGTGAGCGGCGACGGCACGAGCGACACCGACGAGTTCGACGACGGCAGCGACGAGGTCGCGCCGACCATCGTGTTCGAACCCTTCACCGACAACCAGCCGAGCGGCGCCGACGTGGTGGTCGAGGCCTACTTCTCCGACGAACAGACTGGCGTTTTCATGGCCACGCTCTACTTCCGCAACGAGACCGACAGCTCCAAGGACTGGAGCAGCGTCGGGTTCACGGCGCAGGCCGACGACCTCTGGCAGGCCACGATCAAGGCCGACGAGCAGCACTCGAGCGGCATGTGGTACTACCTGCTCGCGGTCGACATGGCGCAGAACTCCGCCACCAGTCCCGATCAGGGCGAGGACGAGCCCTACCACTTCGGCTACTCCGACTAGGGTTTGCTCAGGTCGCTGTCGATCGTGCTGCCGGCGTTGAACGAGGCTCTGAACGTCGCGGACGTGGTGCGCTCGGCCCTGGCGACGCTTGACGACACATGCCTCGAGGGCGAGGTGCTCGTCGTTGACGACGGGAGCCATGACGGCACCGCCACGGCCGCGCTCCTCGTGGGTGACGCTCGCGTTCGCGTCCTGCGGCACGACCTCAACCGGGGCTACGGGGCCGCGCTGCGCACGGGGCTGGAGGCGGCTCGTTGTGGCCACGTGTTCTTCAGTGACGCCGACCGGCAGTTCGACCTCGGCCAGCTCGCCCTCTTGGAGTCCTGGGCGGACGGGCACGAAATCGTGGTTGGCTACCGCGAAACCCGGCGCGATCCCCTCACCCGGCGGATCAACGCCTGGGCATGGAACCGCCTCGTCGATCACCTCTTCCACCTCGGCGTCCGCGACATCGACTGCGCCTTCAAGCTCTTCGACCGACGTGTTTTCGAGGTGGTCCCGCTCCGCAGCGTCGGCGCCTTCATCAACACCGAGATCCTGGCGCGCGCGCGCGCGGCGGGATTCCGGATCCGCGAGGTGCCGGTCCAACATCGCCCGCGCACAGCCGGCGTCGCGACCGGGGCCAACCCCCGCGTCGTCATGCGCGCCTTCGCGGATCTGGCTCGACTTCGCGGCGAGCTCAACGTCGTCGCCGAGAAACCCCGCCTGACCTCGGTCTAGCGGAGGAGCAAGGCAACAGCGGCATCCAGAGCCCCGTCGGCTCCCGGCCGAGGCGCCACGACGACGTCGGGAACCAGGCCCTGGTGGTCGAGGATCGGCTCGCCGGCGGGCAGGTAGTACCGTCCCACGGTGAGCTTGAGCGCAGAACCGTCCTCGTAGGCAAACAGTCGCTGCACCGAACCCTTGCCATAGGTCCGCGCGCCAACCAGCCGAGCGCGTCTGAGGTCACGGAGTGCGCCTGCGACGATCTCGGCGGCGCTGGCCGTGTCGCCGTCGACGAGGACCACCACGGGGAAAGTCCAGTCATCGCGGTGGGCCGTGGCCTCGAGCACGTTGTCACCCCCCACCCTCCGGCGAGTCGTCACAATCACCCCAGCGCTCACGAAGCGGTCGACGAGCGCAGCAGCCTCCTCCACGCGGCCGCCCGGATTGCCCCGCACGTCCAGGACAACGCCGGTCGGCAGACGCTTCCGCGCCGCGAGAGCCGCCGACAGGGGGTGGGCCACGGGGTCCGCGAGGTGTCGAACGCGCACGTGCACGAGCCCCGAGTCGAGTGCGATGATCTCGAAGGCGGGGGGACGCGCGCGTCCCCGGAGCACGGCGACCTCCCGGGCCTGTTCCGCGTTGAGCAGCTGCAGCCGGATCGCGGTTCCCTCCGGGCCCTCGAGCGCGCCGCTCGACGCCGCCGCGCCGTCGACCAGAGTGATGCAGTCTCCGACTACGATTCCAGCTCGCTCCGCAGGACCGTAGGTTTCCACGCCGGAAACCCACAGACCACAATCCCGCGGCTGCGTGGCGAGACCCACCCCCACGAGCAAGCCCGCCTCCCGGTCGCGGATCGCCCGCCACGTCGATGCGTCGTAGTAAGCGCTGTTCTCGTCGAGCTTGCCGGTCAGCCCCTGGAGCGCCGCATCGACCATCGTGGCCACGCCGATCTCACGCTCGTAGTGCCCTTCCACGTCGGCCACGACCCGTGCGAAACGTTCGAAGGCTGGGTAGGCGTCGGCGGCGCCGAGCGAGGCGGCACAGCAGAAGCCGAGCCCAAAGGCCACGAGTTGACCCCGACGGGCCGGGCTCAAGGTGCGAGCCACTCCGCGGGATCCTGCGGCGTCCCGTTGTAGCGCAGCTCGAAATGCAGGCGTTCACCGTCGCCCTCGGCGAGTCCGGTCGACCCCACGGTGCCGAGCGTGTCGCCGGCGCGAACCCGCTGGTCGACCGCCACCCGCAGCGCGCTCGCGTGCGCGTAGAGCGTGGTGTAGGCGCCGTGCTGCAGCATCGCCATCTGCCCGTAGCCGCGGACGTAGCCGGCGCGCGTCACGATGCCATCGGCCACCGCCACGAAGGCCGCGCCCGCCCCAGCCGCCCAGTCGATGCCGAGATTGGTGGCCCGCGCGCCGGTCATCGAGTCGGCAAAGGCCCCGAAGCCGCGAACGAGGCGCCCGCTCACCGGCTTCCGCAACTTGCCGCGAAGCGCCCGGAAACTCGCGGTGTCGGAGCCACCAACCGAGACGGGCAGCGACGCTTCCCGAGTGGCCACCGATTGGCCGAAGCTCTCCTGCGCGCGGGCCACCTCGGCCCGATATTGACCCGCCATCCCGGGCTGCCTCTGGATGTCGCGCAAGAGCGCGACCCGCCGTTTCCGCTCGGCGTCAAGCGCGTCGCGCTGCACCAGGAGTTGTTCGCGAAGTCGGAAGCTGGCCTCGTTCGCGGCGGTGGCGGCGGCCGCAGTGGCTCGGTTCTGGCTGGCGAGCTCGACGTACTCCACCGTCCGAGCCTGGTTCGCCACGATGACCGCGCGCAGGTAGTAGGCGCGACGACGCAGCTCCACGGGATCATCCGCGCCAAACAGGAGCCGCAAGGCCCCGAACCTTCGGATTCTGTACAGGGCGCGCACCAGCGCCCGCACCGAACCCGCACGGTTCGCCACCTGGGCCTCGGCCGTCTCGGCCGCCGTGATCTTCGCGTCGGCGTCGGCCTTCGCGGCGGCCACCGTGCCCTCCAGCGTAGCAAGCTGCCCGCTGAGCAGCGCCACCTGAGTGTCGTACGCCTCGATCTCCGCGAGCAACTGCTGGGCGGAGGCCTCCTGCGCAGGGGCCGCGAGGCAGAAGAGTAGCCAGAGGGCGCTCACGGTAGCCTCGCGAGGAATCGGCGCCCAGCCACCCACGCCGGCAACGCCCCAATGGCCACACCACCCAGGGCCAGCGCCACCACGAGGCCCGCCGGAAGGAAGCGGAGGGACTCGCCCCCGAAGGCCAGTGGGAGAATGTCGTTGAGCTGGACAAGCAAGCCGCGGTGCACCGCCTGCAGGCACGCGAGCGCGGTGATCGCGCCGAGCGTGCCCTGCACGACGCCCTCCACGACGAAGGGCCCCAGGATGTAGTTGTCGCTCGCGCCCACGAGTCGCAAGATCTCGAGCTCGTCTCGCCGAGCGAGGACCACGAGGTTGATGGTGTTGCCCACGAGGAACAGTGCGGCCACGGCGATGATGACGCCGAGAGCCACGCCCAGCATCCCGAGGAGGTCGAGGAAGCTGGCGGCGCGCGCCACCCACTCGCGACCGTAGTCCACCTCCGCGAAGCGCTCGCTGGCCGTCAGCGACTCGGCGAAGGCATCCATCGCGTCGGCACCGCGGTGCTCGGCGCGAAGGGTGATCTCGAGCGAGGCCGGGAGAGCGCTGGGACCAAGCTCCGCGACCACGGCGCCCACCTCGGGCATTCGTTCGGTCATCCATCTTGCCGCCTCTTCAGGCGTCACCAGGGCCACCGTGTCGACCTCGACGCGCCCAGCGATCTCCGACTTGGCCTCGGCCCAGTCTTCGGCGCCCAGCGACGGCTGGAAGTAGGCCGACACGTGGACGTCTTGTTGCCAGCCGGCCACCAGCGACTGGAGGTTGACCACCACCAGTGCGAACATGCCGAGCAGCACCAGCGCGGCCGCGATGACCCCGGTCGCGACGAAGAACAGGTAGAGGTGCTCGCGTACCCCGCGGAGCGCACGACGGAAGAGCCCGATCATGCGCGCGCCCTGGGTCCTGCCCCGGCCACCAGCTTGCCATCGACCAACCGCAGGCGACGGTAGGGGAAGCGGTCCATCAGGCCCACGTCGTGCGTGGCTACAAGCACGGTGGTTCCACGCAGGTTGATGGCCTGCATGATCTCCATGACCTCGACGGCCATCGCGCCGTCGAGGTTGCCCGTGGGCTCGTCGGCCAGGAGGATGGGCGGGTCGTTCACGATTGCGCGGGCGATGGCCACGCGCTGCTTCTCGCCACCACTCAGCACCCCTGCGGGGTCGTCTTCACGGCCACGCAGGCCCACGATGTTGAGCACCGCCGGGACACGACGGCGCACCTGCTCGTCCGCGGCGCCAATCACCTCGAGCGCCATGGCCACGTTCTGTCCCACGGTGCGCCGGGGCAGGAGTTTGAAGTCCTGGAAGACGATGCCCATGTTGCGACGCAAGGTGGGCAGGGAGCGGCGGTCGAGCTTGCTCACGTCCACGCCCCCGATCAGCATCTTTCCGGTGGTCGGGAGCTCCGCCCCATACAAGAGCTTCAGCAGCGTGGACTTACCCGCACCCGACGGCCCGGTGATGTAGACCATCTCGCCCTTGTCGACGGTAACGGAGACATCGCGCAGGGCGTCGCGGTCACCGTAGCTCTTGACGACGTGGTACAGCCGAATCACGGAGCCGATAGCTATCACGGCCCCCCGGAGCACCCGTGCGCGTGGCGGTTTTCGGTGGCAGCTTCAACCCCCCCCACGTTGGACACGCGATGGTGGCGGCCTGGGCTCGATGGGTGGATCTCGCCGACGCCACCTGGTTCGTACCGGCGTACCATCACGCCTTCGACAAGGCGCTGGTCCCCTTCGATCGACGCCTCGACGCCTGCCAGCGGCTCTGCGCGCGGCTGGGCCCCGACTTCGCGACCTGCGACATCGAGTCCCGACTCCCGACGCCCTCCTACACCATCAACACCCTGCGGGCACTTGCCGAGGATCACCCCGGCGTGGGCTTCCGATTGCTGCTCGGCGCCGACAACCTGCCGGCCGTTCACAAGTGGCGCGCGTGGTCGGCGATCGAGGCAGAGTTCTCGCCCATCATCGTCGGCCGCGGCGACCACGGGCCGGAAGGCGCTCCGCGGTTCCCCGACGTCTCGTCCACGGAGATCCGGCGGCGTCTCTCGTCGAGTCAAGACGTCCATCACCTGATCCCGCCTGACGTGCTGTCCGCCTGGCTCGGCTAGGCGCGCGCCTCAGCGGTCGCCAACGGCGACCTCGGTCCAGGGTCCCATCGGGTCGTTTCCGAGGTTCACCGCCAGGAAACTACGCAGGTGCGGCGCGGGGGTTTCCACGAGGCGGATGAGGCAACGCGTGCCATGCGACACGTCGTTCAACTCGAACCAGCGGGCGGAAAGAGGCACGCGCACGCCCGTGGCATGTACCTGCCCGAAGCGGAGGCGCAGCGCCAGCGCCTCCCCCGCCGCCTGCCGGGCGAGCGGCGACTCGGGCATCCGGAAGCTCGAGTCGGCCCGGACCATCTCGTGCCCGAGAAGCACCACCGAGAAGCACCCGTCGAGGAAGTTGCGCACGATTCGTAGCTGCTGGGCCACGAGCAGCGACGTGTCGATGTCCTCTGGGAGGGCCTCGGGCACGGTGCCAACGAAGCAGTCGAGCACGCGCTCGATCAACGTCGGCGGGTAATCCGGGTGCCAGACTCGCACGCGACCGGCCATGCCTCCATCCTACCCGACAACGGGCACCCCTGCGTGGTTCCCTGCGTCACGCCCGGCTAGGCGACGGCGTGGCCCGCCCCCTCGTCTGCTTCGACATCGATGGCACGCTCGTTCGCACCCGCGGCGCGGGCAGGGAGGCACTTGACGAGGCCTTCGAGGCCCTGCACGGTTGGCGCTCGGCCACTGATGGCGTGCATATTGCCGGGGCCACCGACGACGTCATCTGTCGCGACGTGGCCGTGCGCTTCGGCCGGTCCTGGACGGCCGAGCAAACGCCGGCGTTGCGCGAGCGCTACCTCGGCGCGCTCAGTGCCCGCCTCGCCGACCCGGGTCGCACCGAAGTCCTGCCCGGCCTCCCCGAAATGATCGCGGCGACTGCCGAGCTGGCCGAGGTCTGCCTGCTCACCGGAAACTGGGCCCTGGGCGCCCGGGCCAAGCTCGACGCTGGGAACCTGTCGCGTCATTTTGCGTGGGGCGTCTTCAGCGAAGATGCGGCCGATCGTGACGGCCTAGTTCCGGTGGCTCGCCGGCGAGCGCGCTTGCTCGGGCTGGAGGTGAGCCAGGTGGTGGTTGTCGGCGACACCGTGAGCGACGTGCGCTGCGCCCGCGCCGGCCAGGCGCTTGCGGTCGTCGTTGAAACCGGCTTCTCGACCGTCGAGGACCTGCGCGCCAGCCAACCCGATCTCCAGGTCACAAATCTCGCCTCCGGGCGCGACGAATTCCTCGCCCTGCTCGCGACACTTAATCGTTAGTCCGGCGGGACCAGGTAGAGCGCCGCGCCGTCTTCCGCGCCGTTGTCGCCGTCCTGGCCGCCCGCGAAGAGGATGCCGAGTTCATCGTCGAAGAGCGCCAGTGGGTGCTCGGCGCGGTTGGGGAGGCCGCCGTTGTCGCTGTCGTCGTCGCAATCCTCGACGAGCTCTGCGCTGTTGGCGAGCGTGTCGTAGACCTCGACGCAGGAGAGCGCCTGCGGGGCCGACGCGCCCGGGCCCCACGCGTCGCTGCCACCGGCAACCACCACGGTGTTGTCGTCGACCAGCACGGCGGTTGCCCAGGCCCTGGGCATGGACATCGTGCCCACCTGCGTCCACGTCTGGGAGCCGTGGTAGTACCGGTACACGGCGGCGGTGCCCGGCGCGGTCTCGTCGAACTCGATGGTCTCGGCGCTCACCACGCCGCCGAAGCTGAGTACGTCGCCGTCGGGCAGGGCCACCAGCGCCTGGCCTGCGATCTTCGGGAGACCCACGAAGACCTCCCCCGCGTCGTCGCCCCGGAGGGTCACCCGGAAGCAAGATTCCGTGAGTCGCCACTCCGCGACGTCGTCACCGTCGTAGTCATCGACGTGGATGCCGCCACACACCATGGTGCCCGAGTCACCCAGGTCGGCAAGTGAGGCGCCCACGCCGCCGGCGTCGTCTGGGCCGCTGACGTTGCTGAACTGCTTGTCGGCCGGGTCGTAGATCTCGCCTGCGGTCAGATTCGAGATCTGGTTGCGGCTGCTGGTGACACCCCAGCCGCCCCACACGATCACCGCCCCGTCGAGGTTGCCCACGGCGCTGTGCATGGAGCGCGCAGCGGACAGCGCGTCGCGCGAGCTCAGCGGCTCGGAGAACTCCAGGGTAGAGGCGTCGAAATACCTCACGTCGGGGGTGATGGTCGTGCCGTCGCGAACCGGGTCGGTGTCACCGCCGCCGGCGTAGAGGTAGAGGCCTTTTTCATCCCCGGCAGCGAGCAGCGTGAGACTCGCGCCCCCGCGCGCCGCCTGCGTCTCGCCGTTGGCGTCGGTGTAGCTTGGGACGGTGAAGGCGTCGCTGTCGATGACGAGGTCGTCGTTCGGAGCGCCTAGATCGTAGATGGCGGTGCTCCCGACGGCCTCGCCGAGCCCGCCGCTGCGGCTGCCAAAGCCGCCGAAGACCGCGAACCGGCCATCGCCGAGAACGGCGCCGCTCGACCACGCCGCGCCCTCCTCGAGCGGACCGAGGCGACCAAGCGTTTCTGGTGTCGCGACGTAGATCGGGACGTCGACCTCGCCGGTGGTGGCCGTGATCGCGTTGCTCCGCCCCCAGGCCACGAGCTGGCCGAGCGCGTAGCCCTCGACGGTGATGCGCGTGCCCGCGAGCGCCGGCAACTTCTCGGCGGCGGCACTCTCGCCGGAGGCGGGTGGGTCGAGCGAGATGCGGACCGGGTCGCTCGTGCCGTCGGAAAGCACCATGTCGAGCCGATCGACGTCGTCGAACGGCGACTGGTTGTCGGGGACGACCGGCCGCAAGCTCAGCACGTAGTCGGCCACCTCGACGGTGGTGGAGCCGGTGTCGTCGCCACCGCATGCGAGGAGTAGGCCGATGAGCATCGCCGCCACATTAATCGGTGCGACCATGCTCCGCGCGACAACCCTCGCAGCCTACCCCCACGGCTTCACCGGCCGCGAGCACGGCGACTTCCGTCCCCCGACCGGCGCGGCGGGCCGAATGCTCGCGCGTCTCGGACTGCCCGGGCCCTTCATCGCGGCCACGCAGGTGCACGGCAACCGCGTGGTGAGCGCGCCCTTCGACGGCGACATGCCCGAGGCCGACGCAGTGCAAAGCCGCCTGCCGGGAACCTGCGTGGCCGTGCGGGTGGCGGACTGCGTCCCCATCCTCCTCGCGGGGCCCGACCGGGTGGCGGCGGTCCACGCCGGGTGGCGCGGGACGGCCGCAGACATTGTGCGCCACGCGGTGTGGGCGCTCGGCGGGCCAGGACAACTCCGAGCGGCGATCGGCCCCAGCATTCGTGGCTGCTGCTACGAGGTGGGCGACGAGGTGATCGCCGCCATCGGCGCGGTGACGCCCAGGGACGGTTGGCTGGCCGGGCGACGCGTCGACCTCGCCAAGGCAAACGCGGCCATCCTCGCCGATCTCGGCGTCGACGCCGAGATCGTGGGACCGTGCACGCACTGCAGTCCCGACTACTGGTCGCACCGTCGCGACGGGGCGGGCGCAGGGCGGCAGGTGGGCGCCATCGGACTGCCCCTGTGATCCTCCTGCTCCTCGCCTGTCGCGACCCGGCCTTCGACCCCGTGCGCGATGCCCTCTCCGCCTATGATCGCGGGCGCACCGCGCTCGACGCGGGACAGATCGACGCGGCCGCCGAGGCCTTCGCCGAGGCACGTACACACGACCCGTCGAGCCCGCTCCTGATGCTCTGGGAGGGTCGAGCGCTCGCCGCCCGTGGCGATCTCCCCGCCGCCGAGGCCCGCGCCACCGAGGCCATCTCGCGCGAGCCTCGGTACGGCCTCGCCTGGTACCAGCGCGCCGCGTGGCGGGCGAGAATGGGTCAACTCGACGCGGCCGCGAGCGACCTCACCGCCGCCTACCAGCTGGAGGCGGTGAGCCCCCTGCAGGCAGCCGCAGACCGCGACTTTTCGCCACACCTGGGCAAACCTGAATTTGCCGGGATTCTGCCCGACTCGGCTCTATTGCTCGACGGCCGCGGCCCGGAGGGATCGGTGTTCGTGGGCAGCGAGGTCGAACTCGTCCTGAGCGTCGCCGCCGCGCCGCCTCTGGCCTTCGGACTGCGCCGCGAAGGCACCGATCCGGCCTGCCTCCGCCTCGACCGGGTCGTGGAAGAGCGCCAGGCGGCGCCGCAAGCCGTCGTGTCGGTGCTCCACCTTCGCTCGCGCGCCACAGCGGCTTGCAGCGGCGCGATCGGCCCCTTCCGAGCCGATGCCAGCACGCCCGTTGTGGCCACGAACGTCTCAGATGCGATGCCACTCCGCGTCGAGGCGCCGGCCAGCTTTCAAGGGGGTTCCACCTCGGTCTTCCCCGATAGCATCCCCGTGCCGAGCACACTGGCCGACGCCGACGGCGCCTGGGCGACCGGCCGGGTGGGGGAGTGGGTTTACGCGATCGGTCGCGCCGACCAGCTGCCGACGGTCGACGGGGCCTCGCCCGAGCTCGGCTTGGAGCTCCGCGAAGAATCCACCACGCGGGCCGCCGGTGGGGCATGGCGCCGCGAGGGCCGCGCCGTCATCAAGGTTGACAGCCGTGACTTCGTCGTTGACTAGCTAGCTCGGAGAGCTGGTCGTTGAGACGGTGGCCGCATCGCCCGAGGGCGTGCTCGCCGGCTGGGGCACCGCCCCCGTCGTGGGCTCACCGGTCGCCGGTGCCGTCGCGTCGCCCGGGCCGCTTGGCGCGCTGCCGCCATCCTGGGGAGGCGGCCCCTCGGGCGGCCCGGCCAAGCCTGGGGTGAACTCGCCGAGCTCCGGGCTCTCCGTGAGCACGAGATCCAACCCGGAGACCGCCACCTCGTCGATGTCGACCAGGCCCGGGTATCGGAACGCCGGATCCCCGTCGCTCGGTCCATCGCCCGCGACGTCGAGGTAGCCAATCACCCCCACCTTTCCAAGCTTCTTGGGGGCCTCGATTTCCCAGGCACCCGCTTCTTCCACGAGCAGGGAGTGCACGAGCTTGGGGAAGTGGCCCTGCTCGGGGGGCAACAAGAAATCGATGTGGAACTTGCCCGAGAGGCCGCCCTGGTAGCTCACCGTGCCGGAGAGCTTCACGCCTTCGCCCGCGTTGACCTTGAAGCCCGGCGAGGTTTCAGCCGATGACGGCGGCGGCGGCTTCGTTTCCGCCGTGGCGTCGGCACCCGGCCCCGCGGTGGTTTCCACCGCAGAAGGATCGGGACACCCCCACAAGACCAAGGCCAGCCATCCTGCCCTGCGCATGCGACACTCCGTCCGCGACCGGATGTACCGGAAAGGGCAGAACGTTGTCAAGCGGTCGCAAAGGTGGCCGTCGTTGCCCCGGCGGACGGAATGCGGTAAAGCAGCGGCGCCACCGGTCCCGGAGTCCGCGTGTCCGTCACGCTGCGCAGCTACGTCTTCCTCGACAGCCTCCAGCCGCAACTCGCGGCCTTCACGGGCACCACCGCGCGCGGTTTCTTGCCGCTCGCGGGTCAGGCCAGCATCTGGATCGAGACTGCCCCCGGCATGATCATCAACCGCGTCACCGACGTCGCGTTGAAGGCCACGCGGGCGATCCCGGCCGTCCAAGTTGTGGAGCGCGCCTTCGGCCTGCTCGAGCTCCACCACGACGACAAGGGCGAGGTGCGGAGCGCGGGCGACGCCGTCCTGCGTTTCCTCAACCTGCGGGAAGACCAGTACGTGCCCCCGAAGGTCACGTCCAACCAGATCATCCGCGCGGTCGAGCCCTACCAGGCCCAGCTGATCAACCGCAACCGCCAGGGCATGATGCTCATCCCGGGCGAGAGCCTCTTCATCCTCGAGACCGAGCCGGCCGCGTGGATCGTGCTGGCGGCCAACGAGGCCGAGAAAGCAGCCAAGGTCAACCTCGTCAACTTGCAGCCCTACGGCGCCTTCGGTCGCTTGTGGATGTGCGGCACCGAGTCCGAGATCGACAGCGCCGCCGCAGCGGCGGTCGCCGTCCTCGACTCCGTCCAGGCCAAGAAGTAGTTTCCCTTTCCCTAGCTAAGGAGTATGCACATGTCGGACGCGCTCGGAATGATCGAGACCAAAGGCTTCACCGCCATGGTCGAGGCGGCTGATGCGATGGTGAAGGCCGCCCGCGTCGAGCTGGTCGGCTACGAGAAGATCGGCGGCGGCTATGTCACCGCCATCGTGCGCGGCGACGTCGCGGCGGTGAAGGCCGCCACCGAGGCCGGCGCCCGCCAGGCGCAGCGCGTGGGCGAGCTCGTGTCGGTGCACGTCATCCCCCGCCCTCACGAGAACATCGACGCGGTGCTCCCGCTCGGCCGCACGCCCGCCAAGAAGTAGGCTGGTATGAAGCTCGGCAAGGTCGTCGGGACCGTCGTCAGCACCCGCAAAGACGAGAAGATTGAGGGTCTACGCCTCTATCTTGTGCAGGACCTTTCCCTCGAAATGCAGGAAAAGGACAGCTTCGTCGTGGCGGCCGACGCCATGAACGCGGGTGTCGGTGAGATTGTGCTCTACGCCTCCGGCAGTAGTGCACGTCAAACCAAGGCCACCGACGGCCGCCCCATCGACGCGGTGATCATGGCGATCGTCGACACCGTCGACAACCAGGGCGCCCTCGTCTACGACAAGTACACGGCAGGGTAAAGCTGATGGATCGCGCTGATCTCGAATCGGTCGTCGCGCAGGTGCTGGCCCGGATCAACGACGGGTCGGCCAAGCCGGCGCGTCATGAGCCACCGAAGAAGGGACACGGCTGCTTCAAGACCGTGTCCGACGCGGTCGAGGCCGCGCGCCTCGCGCAGCTCACGCTGGTGGCCTTGCCGCTTGAGAAGCGTCGCGAGATCATCGCCAACATCCGCCGCCGTTGCGCGGAGGACGTGCGCTCGCTGGCCAGCTTCGCCGTCGAAGAAACGGGTCTCGGTCGGGTCGAAGACAAGATCAAGAAGAACCTCCTGGTCATCTACCGCACGCCGGGGCCAGAGATCCTCGAGCCGATCGCCTTCACCGGCGACGACGGCCTGACGCTGATCGAGCGGGCGCCCTACGGCGTCATCGCGGCGATCACCCCGTCGACCAACCCAACGGAAACGATCATCTGCAACGGGATCGGGATGGTGAGCGGCGGCAACACCGTCGTGTTCAACACCCACCCGGGCGCCAAGGGCGTCTCGGCGATGGTGATCGACATCATCAACCGTGCAGCGATGGAAGTCGGCGGTCCCGACAACATCATGACGGTGATCGAGACCCCGACCATCGAGTCGGCCAACGAGCTGCTCCGCTACAAGGGCATCCGTCTCAACGTGGTGACCGGCGGCCCCGCAGTGGTGAAGGCCGCCTTTGCCGCCAATAAGAAGTGCATCTGCGGCGGCCCGGGCAACCCCCCGGTGGTGGTCGACGAGTTCGCCGACCTCGATCTCGCCGCCCGCAGCATCACCTTGGGCGCGAGCTTCGACAACAACGTCATCTGCTCCGACGAGAAGGAGGTCTTCGTCCACGAGAAGGTGGCGGACCGTCTCGTGGAGGGAATGGTCGCCAACAGCTGCGTGGTGCTGCGAAACCATCAGATCACGCGCCTAGAGCGGCTCATCCTCACCGCCGAGCGCGACCACACCCAGACCAAGTGGGTCGGCAAGAACGCCTCGGAGATCCTGAAGCAGATCGACGTCCCCTTCAAGGGCGACCCGCGGCTCGCGATCTGCGAAGTGCCCTTCGATCACCCCTTCGTCCAGCTCGAGCTCCTGATGCCGGTGCTCCCGATCGTGCGCGTGAAAGACGTGCACGAGGGCATCGATCTCGCCTACAAGGCCGAGCACGGTTTCGGGCACAGCGCGAGCATGTACAGCAAGAACATCGATCACCTGCATCGCATGGCGAAGGTGATGAACTGCTCGATCTTCGTGAAGAACGCGCCCCACTACGCCGGCCTCGGCTTCGGCGGCGAGGGCTACACCAGCTTCACCATCGCCTCGCCCACCGGCGAGGGGCTCACCACCGCGCGGAACTTCACCCGCGAGCGTCGCTGCACGCTCGCTGGCTACTTCCGCATCGTGTAGGTCGGCGCCGGATGGCCGGGCACGCCGCCCCCACCGAGCACCTAGCTGCGGGCGAGCTCGACGCGCTCGCGATGCTCGAGCTCGCCAGCGTGGCGCGAGGCTACCGCGTGCTCGACTGGATGGTGAAGGAAGCGCCGATCTCGGTGGTCGAGGCAAACCTCGTGGAGCCGGGGAAGTTCCTGATTCTCTTCGGGGGCGGGGTGGCCGAGGTGCAGGCGGCCTTCGACGAGGGGCTGGCCCACGCCGGTGAACTGATCGCGGAGAAGCTCCTCATCCCCTTTGTTCACCCGCGCGTGTGGGCGTGCCTCCGGGGCGAGGAGTCACTGCCGACGGTGGACTGCCTGGGCATCGTCGAGGGGCGCGCCGTGGCGCCCACCCTCGATGCGGCGGATCGTTCGGCGAAGGAAGCCGACGTCCAACTCGGCGCGCTCCGGTTGACGCCGGGGCTCGGCGGCAAGGCATACTACGTCGTGGCTGGGGAGCAGCACGCCGTGGAAGCCGCCATCGACACCGGTCGACGGGTACTGGGCGCCGCGCTGGTCGACGCGCAGGTGATCCCGCGCGCACACGCCGATTTCCTCCCCTTCGTGCTCCGTCAAGCCCCGTTCTCACTCCGCAAGGGGGGTGCCTAGTGCAGCTCGCCAAGGTGCTTGGATCCGTCGTTGCCACCCAGAAACACGAGTCACTGGTCGGCGTGCGGCTCTTGCTCATCCAGCCGCAAGACGAGAATGGCGTGCCCGATGGCGACGCGATCGTCGCGGCCGATCCGCTGCAGGCGGGCGCAGGGGAGATCGTCGAGTGGACCACGGGGCGCGAGGCGGCGCTAGCCCTCCCCGACACCTACTCGCCGGTCGACGCGGCCATCGTGCGCATCGTCGATCACGCGTGGAGCGACAAGAAATACCTGGAGGGTGGCCGATGATCCTCTGTCGCGTGATCGGAAACAGCGTGGCCACGGTCAAGCACCCTTGCTTCGACGGCAAGTCGGTCTTGATCGTCCAGCCGGTGAAGGCCGATGGGCACAGCGCCACGGGCAAGAGTTTTCTCAGCGTCGACGCCGTGCAGGCCGGCGTGGGTGATCTCGTGCTCTGTGCGCGCGAGGGCAACACGGCCCGGCAGATCCTCGGCAAGGACACCGACCCCTTGCACAGCGTGATCCTCGCGGTCGTCGACGACGTCGACCGGGCCTAGTCTCGAATGGCTGAACGAGCGGAGCTTCGTCGCGATGGGACGGTGCTGCTTGTCGACCTCCATGAGCTGGAAGAGGATGTCCGTCGCGCGCGCGTGAGTCCCCACGAGATGGTGCACTATGGGCCCTGGACGGGCGAGGGCTACAAGAAGGTGGCCGAGATTGCCCAGCTGGCCGACGCGCTTGACAGCCCCGACGCGCGATTCCACGCGCACCTGTTGTCGCGACAGTTCCCCTGGCTCACGCTCGCCCTGGTGGGTGTGCTGGTGCTGGCGGGGGGGGTGCAGTTCGCCGGCGAGATGATCGCGCGCGAGCACGCCGACCGCGTGATCCACCTGCTCGCGGTCGGCTGGGAGCCCAGCGTGCTCGACATGGCGGCGTGGGGTCCCCTCACCTCGCAGTTCGTGCACGCCAACCCCTTCCACCTCGTGGGAAACCTCGCGGTGATCGCCTATTGTTCGTTCCGCTGCGAGCGAGCCGTGGGCCGCTCGGGTTTGCTCGGCATCCTCGCCGCCAGCGTGGCGGGGGGCGCCGCCTTGATCGTGGCCTTCTCGGAGCTTCCCTGCATCGGCTCGAGCATCATCGGCTTCGGCCTCTGGGGCGCCCAGTTCGCCATCGGCTGGCGTTACAACGACTGGATTCCCCAGGCACGGCGTGGGAACTACGGCTTTGGCACGGTCGTGCTCACCATCCCGATGCTGGTGGAGTCCTTCACCTCGCCGCAGGTGAGCTTCCTCGGGCACCTTGGTGGCTGGCTGGGCGGCATCGTGGCCGCGATGGCCTTCCCGCTGCCCACGGCGGCCCCTCGCGCCAAGGCGGGCGCGAGCTCGCTCGCCTCGGTCGCCACGGCCACCCTCACCCTCGCGGCGCCCGTGGCCACGTGCCTCGTGCTGGGCGCGCTACCCGCCATCAACGGATTTCCCACCGAACCGGCCGCCGTCGCGGAGAGCGGACTTTCTTTGTCGCTGCCCTGGCGCACGCTCACGCACCAGGGCCGCGCCGCGGGGATGATGGCCTGGGCGCCGTCGCCGAGCTTCTACGCGCCGCTCTACGCCACGGTGGTGCAGGTCGACCACCCAGGTCTACCCACGATGGAGGAGCTTCGCCTCGGCTGGGAGCAACGGCTCGGCGGCTCGGTCGAGTCCATCCCACCCGTGCTCTCCCGCGAAGGGTGGACCGCCTTCGGCTGGCGTGGCACCAGCGGCAACGGCGACACCTGGGAAGCCCAGGAGGCCCTGCGCGCGCGCGGCTGGCAAACCGCCCGCGTGGGCTACTACACCGAGGAGGGGGCGTCGTGGGCGCGCCGCGAGCTGTACCAGGCCGTGCTCGACAGCGCCCAGTGGGCCGACCCGCCGGATCTCGCCGAGAAAGAGGCGAACTACAAGCGCTGGCCCGACGACCCGGAGTTTGTCTACCGCTACGGCTACGCCCTTGAGGAAGTGGGTCGCGTGGGCGAGGCGATGGCGATCTACGCCCAGCTCGCCGCCCGCGATGACGGGTGGGAGTGGAACGCCGCGCGCGCCCGCATGAGGGTGTGCGCATGGTCGCCCAGCACCGAGGGCTGTGACACGAGCTGGCGCGACCAGTGGCTCGAGACCGCGCCACCGAGCGACCAGCGCATCTGGATCCCCGCCATCCAGTGGGCGGCGGGACAGGGTGATTGCGCCCGGGCCTACGGCTGGGGGCG
>SXON01000079.1 GCA_005778355.1 Pseudomonadota bacterium
CTGGCTCGTGCCGGTGCGTCCTCGTAACTCACCGTGCGGCGTGCGACTAACTCGCTGAGAGCCTTTCCGGTGGTGAAGGCGTCGGGCAGTCGCAGGAGGGCAAACTCGCTCGTCGTGAAGAGCGAGATGTCCCAGGCCAGGCGCGACACCAGTCCGGTCGCCGCGGACAGCGCCGACAACAGCGCCACCTCGGTGGCCCCGCGGGTGAGCTGGCTCGTGGTGACCGGTTCCTCCACCTGCGCAAAGCCCAGCAGCGAAGCGGCAAGCTGCCGGTCGAGGGGTAGGGGCGTGCCGTAGCCCGCGGCGCTGCCGAGGGGGCAGCGGTCGATCACTACGCGCGCCGCGACCAAGAGCGGTCGGAGATCGAGCAGCGCGGCGGCGAAGCCGACGGCCCAGAGCCCGTAAGAGGAGGGCATGGCGCGCTGGAGGTGCGTGTACCCGGTGAGGGGAACCGAGGCGTGGCTTTCAGCGAAGTCGAGCAGACCTGCGGCCAGGTCGCGCCACTCGGCGGCGATGGCGTCGGCCTCCTCGCGCTGCCAGAGTCGCAAGGCGGTGAGCACCTGGTCGTTGCGGCTGCGGCCGGTGTGCAGTTTCCCGGCCACCGCGCCGAGTCGCTCCGTGAGCCGCGCCTCCACGGCGGTGTGGACGTCTTCCTCCTCGAACGGGATGGAGAAATTCCCAGCCTCGATCTCGGTTTGGAGCACCGCGAGCCCGCCGTCGAGGGTGGTGGCTTCTTCCGCGGTGACCAGACCTGCCGCCTCGAGCACACGGAGGTGCGCCCGGCTGCCCAGGATGTCGTGACGGGCCCAGGCCAGATCGACCTCGGGATCCTCGCCCACGGTGAAGGCGGCGATCTGCGCGTCGAGCGCCTGCCCCTTGTCCCAGAGTCTCATGCGCTCCCCCGGAGGAATGTCTCGACGGCGTGCCGGTATGCGCCCACTGCGGCCTCGACCATCGCGAGCTCAACCCACTCGTCAGCGGTGTGCGACACCTCTGATCGTCCTGGTCCCCACTTGATCGCGGGGAGGTCGCGGAGGTGCGCCCAGTCTGAGAGCGTGGGCGAGGCGAAGGTCGCGGCGCCTGGCCAGGCGGCCTGCGCCGCGGCGAGGATGGCGGCGCCGGGTGGGGTCTCCACCGGACGGAACCGGTCGGAGCGCACGTTCACCTCCGCAGCCACGCGAGCCCGGACCAGGGCCACGAGCTCGGCGGGGGTGTAGGCGGCCGTGGGGCGAATATCCACCGTGAACCTGGCCTCTCCCGGGATGACGTTGTGCCGTTCCCCGGCGCTCGCCACGGTGACGGCGAGGGTGCTCCGCCCCGCCAGAGGGTGCACGCGGTCGAGGTCGAGGGATTCGAGTGCGAGGATGTCTCGGCACATCGCGTAGACGGCGTTGTCGGCCAGCTGCGGTCGTGCGGCGTGCCCGGCGCGCCCTCGGGCCACGCAGTCGAGCACCAGGAGCCCGTTCTGGGCGGTGGCGATGTCCATGCCCGTGGGCTCGCCCACGATTGCCGCGTCGAAACGCGGGAGGAGCGGTGCCAGCCTCTCGTAGCCCTCGCGTCCCACCTCCTCCTCGGCGGCCGCCACCAGCCAGAGCGACCCACGTTCCACGCGGGCCGACTGGAAGGCGCACATCATCGCGGCGAGGCAGCCCTTGGCGTCGTTGGCGCCGAGGCCGTACATGCGGCCGCTCTCGACGGTTGGCGCCCAGGGGTCGCGTGTCCACTGCGAGGTGGCGGGAACGGTGTCGTAGTGGCTCAGGAGCAGGAGCCGGGGACCGGGTTGTCCGCTGTCCCGACAGATCGCACGGTTATTGCCCTCGGCGGCCACGGGGAAACGTCCCGCGTTCCAAGACTCGAACACCTCCACCGCCGGGCCTTCCTCCCGCGAGGGCGAGCGCGCGCGCACCAGCCGCTCGAGCAGGTCGATCACCGACTACCCGTCCTCGCGCCGGGCCACCAGCATCGTGCCGCAGCCCTCGTTGGTGAAGATCTCCAAGAGGAGAGCCTGCGGGCGCGTGCCATCGACGAGGTGCACGCGGGGCACGCCGCCGCGCAGGGCGTCGGTGACGGCCGAGATCTTGGGCAACATCCCACCGGAGACGGCGCCGCCGCGCACGAGCTCGTCGACGGTGCCCAGGTCGCCGTAGGACACCAGCCGGCGGGGGTCGTTGACGTCTTCCAGGAGCCCGGGGACGGTGGTGCAGAGGATGAGCTTCTCCGCCTTCATCGCCATCGCGAGCCGGGCCGCGATCGTGTCGGCGTTGGTGTTGAGCAGGCCCCCGCCCTCGCCCATCGTGAGCGAGCAATACACAGGAACCATGTCGTTGTCGATGAGCAAGCTCGCGAGGGAGGGGTCGACCTTGTCGATGTCGCCCACGTGCCCGTAGTCAACCGAGGTTTCAATGCCGGTAGACGGGTCGCGAACCGTGCGCGGGGGCCGGCGGGTGGCCGCGAGGCTCATGCCGTCGCCGCCGGAGAGACCGACGGCCCGTACCCCGTGAGACGAGAGGGCACTCACGAGGTCGGAGTTGAGCGCGCCGCGGAAGAGCATCCGCGCCAGTTCGAGCGTGCGCGCGTCGGTCACGCGACGGCCGGCCACCACCTCGCGGGGCACGTCCATCTTGGCGCAGAGCGCGTCGAGCTGCGGGCCGCCGCCGTGTACGAGCGCCACCCGGATGCCGACGTGATGGAGCAGCGCCACGTCGGCCGCGAGGGCGTCGCGGGCCACGGCGTCGGCGAGGATCGCGCCCGACACCTTGATGACAAAGGTTTTCCCCCGGAAAAGGCGGAGGTACGGGTGGGCATCACGTAGCGAGAGGAGGCGTTCCATGGCGGGGCGGCGGCTATCATGCTGGACGGATGTTGCCGCCGAGTGACAATGCTGCCGCCACGATGCGCTGGCTGTCCCGTTGGCGCCGGATGACGATGTTGCTCTTGGCGCTGGGCCTCGGTGCCGAGGGGCTGGTGGCCCTGGGCGAGTTGCCGATCGTCGAGGGCGTGGCGTGGTTGCTGGTGCTCGCCGCGGTTGACCTCGCCGAGTCGCGACTCCTGCGACGCGTACCCGCGCGGGAGTGGATGGCGGTGGCCCACGTGGCGGTGAACTTGGCGGTGCTCGGCCGCCTCGCGTGGGCGTTTCGGGCCGGGGACCACCCGTCGCTCTTGCTGCTCATCCTCCAGGTGGGCGCGACCAATATCGTGCTTCGGCGCCCCGTTGCCTACGTGGTGACGACGGGGATCATCGGGCTCTATGCATTTCTCATCGCGTTTTCGCCACGCCTGATCCCGTTGCCCTCGCCGGTGCCCTCGGAGCAGCTTGGCCGGATGGTGGGACAGGTGGCCACGTTCGTCGTGGCTTCGGCTGGGGTCGCCTGGTTCGTGACCGAGGTTCAACGTACGCTTCGCGACCGTGAGAACCGTCTGCAGAACGCGCTCGACGAGCACAACTCCAGCGCACGCCTCGCCGCGCTTGGCATCCAGGCCGCCGGGATCGCCCACGAGCTGGGAACGCCACTCTCCTCGATCGATATGCTCGCGGCGGAAGCCCAGAGTTACCCGGACGAGGCCAACGAGGCGCTCGCGACCTTGCGCGACCAGGTGCAACGTTGCCGGGGCATCTTGAACCGGGTGCGCGACCAGAGCGCCCGCACCATTTCGTCAGAAACGGAGGGTCTAGGCCTCGCGTTGCGCGAGTGGATTGACGAGTGGGCCGCGGCCGGTCCCGGGCGAGCGCACATCGACGTGGACATCCCGCCCGATGTCGACGTGGCTTTTTGTCGCGGCTCAGCGGACGATTGGCGGGGGGTCGTGTGGACGGGACTCGATAACGCCCTGAAGGCCGGCGCCCCGCTGGTGGTCAGGGCGCGGCGAAATGGCGCAGGTGTTGTGGTCGAGGTTGACGATAGTGGGCCTGGACCTTCGCCCGAGATGTTGACGCGCGCCGGCGAGGCGTTTTTTACCGCATGGCCGGGTGGAGGCGGAAGAGGGCTCGGTCTGTTCGCAGCGCGCACCTTCGCGCGGCGTTTTGGCGGCGACGTGATCCTCAGCCGACGGGAAGGTGGCGGAGGGCGGCTCGAGGTTCGTTTTGGTAATCTGGATAGCAACACGAGTACGTCATGAACACGGTCCTGGTGGTCGAAGACGACGCGGTACACCGCGACGCGCTGGCTCGCACCCTTCGACGCGCGGGTTTCGCGGTCATCACCGCCGAGGGCGTGACCCAAGCGGAGACGGCGGTCAAGACGCGCACGCCCGACGCGGCCATCATCGATCTTCGGCTCCAGGACGGCGACGGCATCATGGTGGTGAAGATGCTCAACCTGCGCGCCCCTCGCTGCCGCAGCATCGTGCTCACCGGCTACGGCAGCATCCCGGTGGCGGTCGACGCGGTGAAGAACGGCGCGGTCGACGTGCGCGCGAAGCCCACCACCCCGGAAGACATCATCTCGGCGCTGCGCAAGGCGCTGGCCCAGCCAGCCCCGCCCACCGAGCTCGACGAGGTGGAGCGCCAGCACATCATGCGCACCCTCGAGGGCACCGAGGGCAACATCTCCCACGCGGCTCGGCGGCTCGGTTTGCACCGTCGCACGCTGCAGCGCAAGCTCCAGCGCCTCGATGGCACGCTGTCGGTGCCCCCGGGTCGCGAGTACGAAGACGACGACGAGGACTCGGGCGACGAGGCCAGCGCCTAGCGGCGTCGACGGCGGATAGCGAGGGCAGCGCTAGCGAGCAGCGCGACCGCAGGCGCCGTCCCGGCCCCGGCGTCGCAACCGCAGCCGGGCTCTGACAGCTCGACCTTGGCGCACACGTCGTCGCCGTCCTCGGTGCCGTCGCAGTCGTCATCGATGTCGTTGCAGGTTTCCTCGGCGGCGGGGTTCACCAGGGCAGCGTCCTCGTCGCAGTCCCCCGCCTCGGCCAGGTAGCCCTCGGGCTGCGCGCAGGCGGCCACGCCGAGGCTGCCGCCGTAGCCGTCGCCGTCGGCGTCGGGGTACCAGGTGGTGGCGTCGAGCGCCTCTTCGTCCACGTCGCCGTCGCAGTCCTCGTCCACCTCGTCGCAGGTCTCCACCGCCGAGGGGTTGATCTCGGGGTCGATGTCATCGCAGTCGCCACCGGCGAGCGCGTAGATGTCCTCGGGATCGCAGAGCTCGACTGCGTCGCCCTCGCCGTAGTCGTCGCCGTCGGCATCGAACCAGCTCTCGTACTTGCCGGTGGCGCTGTCGTCGGCGTCGTCCGCGAGGCCGTCGCAGTCCTCGTCGGTGTCGAGCGCGTCGCACACCTCCTCCATCCCCGGGTTGACCGCCGGCTCGGCGTCGTCGCAGTCCACGCCGATCGAGGCCACCACCGCGTCGGCCTCACCGGCATCGTCGCAGTCGAGGTCGTCGCTGGGGGCGGACTCGGCAGTGGCCCAGCCGTCGCCGTCGGCGTCGACGTAGCAGGCCTCGAGGGCGTCGCAATTACTGTCGGCCTCGTCGCCGACCACCTCGTCGAGGCCCGGGTTGACCTCGGCGTTATTGTCGTCGCAGTCCTCGAGGTAGCCGCCGTAGCCCTCGGGACGGTCGCAGGCGACCACGCCGTCGGTCGCGAGGCCGTAGTTGTCGCCGTCGGCGTCGGGGTACCAGGTGACGAGCGTGGTGCTATCGACGCTCGGGTCGGCCTCGCCGATGAGGCCGTCGCAGTCCTCGTCGGCGCTCGCCGGATCGCACACCTCGGCGCCGGCCGGGCTGGTGGTAGCGCTGCTATCGTCGCAGTCCTCGCCGAGCGCCAGCGTGGCCAGCGTGGCCTCGCCCGCGTCGGTGCAGTCGGTGTCGCTGCTCGCGACGCTCGCGCTGCTCGCGTAGCCGTCGGCGTCAAGGTCGGAGAGGCAGCTCTCGCCGCCGTCGCAGTCCTGGTCGACCTCGTCGCCGTTCACCTCGGCGGCCCCGGGGTACACGCCGTTGTCGGTGTCGTCGCAGTCGTCGTCGTTGTCGACATGCCCGGCCGGCTGGTCGCAGAGGGTCTGCGGCGCCCCCGCGTCGCCGTAGCCGTCGCCGTCGGCGTCCGCGTACCAGGTGGTGCGGGTGCCCGAGGACACGCCGGGGTCGTCGTCGTCGGCGAGTCCGTCGCAGTCCTCGTCGGTGTCGCGGGCGTCGCAGACCTCGGCGGCCGCTGGGCTGCGCGTGTCGTCGGTGTCGTCGCAGTCCGGGGTGGCGGCGTAGCTCGTGGCCGTCACCTCGCCGGCATCGCTGCAGTCGCTGTCGGCGGAGTCTTGCTGGGTGCCGCCGGAGTAGCCGTCCTCGTCGGCGTCGTCGTAGCAGATCTCCTCGCCGTCGCAGTCGCCGTCGACCTCGTCGCCCACCACCTCGGTGGCGCCGGGATGGGTGCCGCTGTCGCTGTCGTCGCAGTCGGTGCCGCGGGCGAGGTCGGTGGCGGAGGCCTCGAAGCTGTCGGCGCAGTCGCCGTCCGACGAGGTGCGGAGCGTCGACACCGCGTAGCCGTCGTCGTCGGCGTCGGTGTAGCAGGTTTCCTCGCCGTCGCAGTCGCCGTCGACCCCGTCGGCCTCGGCGTCGGTCGCGCCGGGGTGCACGTCGTCGTCGCTGTCGTCGCAGTCGGTCGACGGCGAACTGGTACTGCCCTCGTAGGCGTCGTTGCAATCGTCGTCGGTCGACACGCGCGTGTCGCCGCTGCCGTCGAGGTAGCCGTCGTTGTCGTCGTCCTCGAAGCACAGGTAGCTGCCGTCGCAGTCCTGGTCGATGGTGTCGCCGGCCACCTCGACGGCGCTCGGGTAAGACGTCGCGTCGGCGTCGTCGCAGTCGGTGGTGTCGGTGCTCGCGTCGCCCTCGTTGGCGTCCTGGCAGTCGGTGTCGGCGGAGCTGCGCGTGTCGCCCCGGGTGTCGAGGTAGCCATCGCCGTCGTCGTCGTCGTAACAGAGCTCGTAGCCGTCGCAATCGGCGTCGAGGCCGTCGGCCACGGCCTCGGTTTCCCCGGGGTTGGCGTCGGCGTCGGTGTCGTCGCAATCGGTGGTGGGCGTGGAGCTGCCGCCCTCGTTGTCGTCGAGGCAGTCGGAGTCGGTGGAGCTCCGCGTGTCGCCCGCGGCGTCGAGGTAGCCGTCGTCGTCGTCGTCGTCGTAACAGAGCTCATAGCCGTCGCAGTCCTCGTCGTCGCCGTTGGCGACGGTCTCGGTGGCGCCCGGGTAGTCCAATGCGCTGGTGTCGTCGCAGTCGGTGGTGGGGTCGGTGGACAGGCCCTCGTAGGCGTCGTCGCAGTCGGTGTCGGTCGACGCCCGGGTGTCGGCGGTGGTGTCGAGGTAGCCGTCGTTGTCGTCGTCGTCGTAGCAGGTCTCCGCGCCGTCGCAGTCCTCGTCGTCGCCGTTGGCGACCGTCTCGGTGGCGCCGGGCCGATCGCCGCTGCTGGCGTCGTCGCAGTCGGTGGTGGGATCGGTGCTGGTGCCCTCGTACGCGTCGTTGCAGTCGGTATCGGTGGACGCGCGCGTGTCGCCGGTGGTGTCGAGGTAGCCGTCGTTGTCGTCGTCGTCGTAGCAGTTCTCGTAGCCGTCGCAGTCCTCGTCGTCGCCGTTGGCGGTCGTCTCGGTGGCGCCCGGGTAGTCGGCGGCGCTCGAGTCGTCGCAGTCGGTGGTGGCAGTGCTGCTACCGCCCTCGTAGGCGTCGGTGCAATCGAGGTCGCTCGAGTTGCGGCGGTCGGCGGTGGTGTCGAGGTAGCCGTCGTCGTCGTCGTCGTCGTAACAACTCTCGTAGTTGTCGCAGTTCTGGTCGATGCCGTCGTCGACGACCTCCGTCGCGTTCGGGCGGACCGTCGAGTCGGCGTCGTCGCAGTCGGTGGTGGCGTCGGAGGTCGTGCCCTCGTAGCTGTCTGAACAGTCGGTGTCGGTCGACGCGCGCGTGTCGCCGGTCGTGTCGAGGTAACCGTCGTTGTCGTCGTCGTCGTAGCAGGTCTCCGCGCCGTCGCAGTCCTCGTCGTCGCCGTTGGCTGTCGTCTCGGTGGCGCCCGGGTAGTCGGCGCTGCTGTTGTCGTCGCAATCGGTGGTGGGATCGGCGCTGGTGCCCTCGTAGGTGTCGGTGCAGTCGAGGTCGGATGAGTTGCGGGTGTCGGCCGTGGTGTCGAGGTAGCCGTCGTTGTCGTCGTCGTCGTAGCAGGTCTCGTAGTTGTCGCAGTTGTTGTCGATGCCGTCGGCGGGCACTTCCGTGGCGCCGGGGCTCACGGCCGAGTTGGTGTCGTCGCAGTCGTCCGACGAGGTGCTGACACCGGCGCCCACGTAGTACCCGTCGCCGTCGGCGTCGGTGAGGCCGTAGTACACCGCCGCGTAGCCGTTGCTGCTGCTGGCGCAGTAGCCGCCGACGATGATGTCGGAGCGAGTGTCGCCATTGACGTCGCCCGCGCTCGCCACGGAGAAACCAAGGCAGCTCGTGCTCGATCCGGTGACGGTGCCGTGGTAGCTCGACGAGATGCCCCCCGAGCTCCCGGCGTAGGTGCGCACGAGGCCGGCGCTCGACGAGTAGAGGTAGCCGCCCACCACGATGTCGTCGTAGCCGTCGGCGTCGATGTCGCCGGCGCCGGCCACGGCGTAGCCGAAGTAGGCGATGGCTGGCCCGGTGATCGAGGTGGTGGCGCTGGCGCCCACGCCCGAGGCCGAGCCGTGAAAGACCTGGGCGCGCCCATAGTAGGAGGAGTAGCCCCAGGCGCCGATGACCACGTCGTCGTAGCCGTCGGCATCGACGTCGCCCGCCCCGGCGACGGAGCCGCCGAAGTTATTGAGCGTCGCGTCGCCGCTCAGCGTGCGCGAGGCGGTGGAGGCAACACCGCTCGACGAGCCGTGGAACACCTCGGCATAGCCCGTGTTGCTGTTGTATTGGGAGGCACCCACGATCACGTCGTCGTAGCCGTCGCCATTGACGTCGCCCGCGCCATCGACGTCGATGCCAAACGAAGAGAGGCTGGCCGCGCCGGTGAGGGTCGCGGCGGCGGTGGTGGAGAGCCCGGTGGGAGATCCCTCGAAAACGTAGGCTGCGCCGATGTAGTTTGGCGAACCATTGGCGTAGGCCCCCACGATCACGTCGGCGTATCCGTCGCGGTCGACGTCGCCGGCCCCGGCCACGGCGTAGCCGAAGCTGCTCGCCGCGTTGCCGCTCAGCGTGATGTCGGCGCTGCTGGACACGCCCGTGGAGGATCCGTAGTACAGGTAGGCCGCGCCGGCCGAGGAGGACACGCCATCGGCACCCACGATGAGATCGTCGAAGCCGTCGCCGTTGACGTCGCCCGCGCCGTCGACAGATCGGCCAAAGTAGGTGCTGGTGGTGGGGCCGGTGAGCCGGGTGGCGGCCGTGGTGGACAGGCCCGAGCTGGTGCCGTGGTAGATGTACACTCGACCGGTGGACGTCGAGTAGGCCGGAGCGCCCACCGCCACGTCGTCGTAACCGTCGAAGTTCACGTCGCCGATGCCGGCCACGCTGCGGCCGAGGTATTCGGCGCTGCTCCCGCTCTGGGTCCAGCCCGCGCTGTAGCTGACTGGGTCGATGTGAATGGGCCAGGTTGCCCCTTCGTCGTCCACCACGATGCGGAGCGTGCTGCCGTCCACCTCCATCCACGCGTCGAGGATCTTCCCGTTGTCGTCCCAGGCGGCGAGATCGGCGAAGCCCCACTCGCGGTCGGCGCCGATGAAGGCCACGGCGTGATCGTCGCCGAGGTCGAGGATCTCGGCGTTCTCCACATGCATCTCGACCACGATGGGCCCGGTGCCCCGGGGCGGCCGCGCCAGGTCCCAGCCCACCTGCACGCGCCCGGGCGTGCTCGCCCACCACTCCACGGCGCCTTCGCCGCGCTCTACTCGCTGCACGCAGGCACCGCCCGGGAGCTCCTCCCCGGTACTGACACACTCCCCGAGTTGCACCTCGCCGCCGAGGGGCGCCAACCTATCGTCGCGGCCCCAGCCGATCGTCACCAGTCGCAGCGCGTCGGGCCCGGAGCCGAGGCTCGTCCCCTCTTGACTCAGGCGCACGTCCATGCCCATGAGCGGCTGAACCGCGAGGAAACCATCGGCCACCGCGCCGAAGGCGTGGGCGTCCGCCTGCTCTCGAGCGTTGGTCACCTCGCCCCAGTCCGGTCCGAGCCCGGCCGCCGCGTTGGGCGCGCCGGCGTCGTCCACCGCGTTGGGTTGCACGTCCGACGGCGTGCAGGCCCACGCGAGCAGGCCGAGGGCGGAGGAACACGAGAGGGACGCGAGGCGTCGCGTGGCCGGGGGGAGCTTCAGGCGCATGGGTCAGCATAGCACCGGTGGCGTCGGGACGTCTAGATGCTGGGAGGCTAGGGGTTCGGGCGTCGCGGTTTGGGTGCGCAATCCGGATTGCCCGCGCTGAGCTTTACACCGTGACGTCGCGACACACAAATTCTCCGGTACCCTCGGTCGACGCCGGGGCCGACGGCGAGTTCTACGTGCTCGCCGAACGGCCACCCTTCGTGCGCGGTTTCGTGCTGCACTGCGAGCACAAGGAGGAGGGCGGCCAGCTCGTGACCCGCTGCACCCGGGTGACGGACTTCAAGCAGGCGCGCAGCCTGGTCCCCAACTCCATCGACAAGCCGGTGGCCGTCGAGAAGCAGAAGATCGAGTAGGCGGGGGTGTCCGGGGTCCGCGTGTGCCGCCTTCCGGTAATGCGCGCGTGGTGTCTCGCTCGTTAGGTTGACACGATGATGCTCGCGGCGCTGCTCTTCACTCGCCTTGCCGGGGCGGAGGACTTCGTCGACCGCGTGAATCGGCTCAGGCCGTCGGTGGTGAAGCTCGAGGGCCGCGATTGGCTCGGGAACGCCAGAGGAAGCGGCACCGGCTTCTTCATCTCCGGGGATGGTCTCCTCGCGACGAACGAGCACGTGGCGGCGCTGGCGCCCGAAACCGCGATACTCGCGGACGGGACCCGTCGAGCGGTGCTCGGCGTGCTCGTCCAAGACGAGGACTCGGACCTCGCGGTGCTCCGAGTCGAAGGCGACGGCTACACACCGTTGCTGCTTGGATCTACCGAGGGAATGGCGCGAGGAGAAGGGATCGCGGTGATCGGCAGCCCGCTGGGCGTGGAGCAGGTGGTGACGGAGGGAATCGTCGCCGGACTCATGCCGCAGGGCTACCCGGACCGCCAGCACGGTGATGCCGTCGCGATGGGTCCACTGGTGCAGGTCAGCGCAGAGATTTCCCCGGGATCAAGCGGCTCGCCGGTCATCGATGGGGCTGCCCGAGTAGTCGCGGTGGTTCAGAGCGGTAGCGCTTTCGGCGGGCACATCGCGGTGGACGCGGTGCAACTCCACGCGCTCCTGGCTCGCGCGCCGGTGAGCGGTGAGTTGCAGGCCCTCAACTCGCCGACTCGGCAAGCCCTGCACGCGGGGCTCGTCGCCACGGCACTCGTCGTCCTGAGTCTCGGCTGGGCGTGGATATCAGCTCGACGAGAACGCGCGGCGCGGGGGGCAGCACGGCGGGGGCGGTGAGACGGCGGGAATGACGGCTGGCCAGGCGTCACGGGGGCCGAGGCTACAACATCCAGCTCAAAAGGACCGCCGCCTGCACCGGCTCTCGGTTGGCGGCCTGCGGGATCACGCGGGACTTCGGCCCGTCGATCACGCTGTCGCTCACGATCACGTTGCGGCGCACCGGCAGGCAATGGAGGAAGGCGTTGGCGCCCTCCATCTGGGTGTCACCGATGGTCCACCCGCGATGCGCGGCCGCCAGGTCGGCGTGGCGGTCGTAGTCGCGCGCGCCCCAGCCCTTGCCGTACACGGCGATGGCGCCCTGAGTCGCGGCCATCTGGTCGCGCGTGACCGTCATCTTGGCGCCGGTGTCGTGGCAGAAACTCTGCGCCCGCTCCATCTCCTCGTCGTCGAGGTCGAAGCCCTCCGGGCAGGCCACGTGCAGATCGGCGCCGCCGAGGATCGCGGCACGCACGACCGACAGCGGCACGGCCTGGGGCAGGGGCTTCGGGTGCGGTGCCCAGCTCAGGCACACCTTCTTGCCGAGGTAGCTGCCGCCGCCGAGGTCGGCGAGGGTGAGCATGTCGGCGAGGCCCTGGCAGGGGTGCGCCAGCGCCGACTCCAGGTTGATGAGTGGGGCGCCGGCGTAGCGAGCGAAGGCCCGAATGACCGTCTCGTCGCGACCGCCATGCTTCGGGAACGCGCGCACCGCGAGCACATCGGCATACGACGACAACACCGGCGCCGCCTCCTTCACGTGCTCCGCCGCCATGCCGTCCATCACCGTGCCCTCGGCAAATTCCATCTTCCAGGTGTCCTGTCCGCCCACGAGGTGCACGAAGTGCGCGCCGAGGCGCCCCGCGGCCACCTCCATCGAGGTGTGGGTACGGAGCGAGGGGTCGAAGAAGAGGCCAGCGACAGCGCGCCCCTGCAAGAGACGCATGCGGCCGATCTCGAGCCGATAGGCCCGGTAGATGCGGGCCACGTCGAGCAAGGCTTGCGTGCCCTCGATGCCGGGCTCGAGCCCATCGAGGAAGCGGGTGCCGCGCCAGTACTGGCGCACCTTGCTGACGGCATCGTGGAGGCGGGTCTCGAGGGTAGGGGTCATCCGAGGCTCCGGAGGTTGGCGAGGAGGGCATCGACGGCCTCGAAAGGCACGTTCAGGGGAGGCATGAGCCGCATCACGCGGGGGTCGTCGCTGCCACCGACAATGAAGCCGCGCTTGCGTAGCTCCACCACCCGGGGCTTGACAGGCGTGTCGTAAACGAGGCCGAGGAGGCCGCCGTGACCGCGCACCTCGCCGGGGAATCCCTCGCGCACTCGGGCTTCGAGGTCGCGCGCGCGCAGCACCAGGGCCTCGGCCCGCACGATGTGCTGGGTGGCAAGGATGGCGGCGCAGGCGAGGGGACCCGCGCCGAACGTGGTGCCCTGGTCGCCGGGCTTCACGTGCGCGGCGAGGCCATCGTCCACCAGCGTGACCCCCACGGGGAAACCACCCGCGGCGCTCTTCGCCGAGGTGATCAGGTCTGCGCGGACCTCGTAGTAGTCGGCCGCGGTGTGGGCGCCGAGGCGTCCCCAGGCGGTCTGCACCTCGTCGAGGATCAAGAGCGCCCCCACGCGGTCACACTCGGCGCGCAGGCCGTGGAGGAATTCGCGGGTGGCCGTGCGCATGCCGGCGAGCGACTGGATGGGCTCGAGGATCACGGCGGCGACTTGATCGTCGAGGCGGGGCACCTCGCCCCAGGGCGCAAAGCGCGTGTGTCCGTATTCGGGCAGCGCGTAGTGGCGATACTTCTCGCTGTGTGTCACCGCCAGAGCGCCGAGCGTCCGCCCGTGGAAGCCCCCCTCGAAGGCCACCACCTCGGGGCGCCCGGTGTGATGGCGCGCCAGCTTGAGCGCCGCCGCGTTGGCCTCGGCGCCGGAGTTGGACAGGAACACGCGCGTGAGGTTGGCCGGGGCGAAGTCGACCAGCGCCTTGCACGCCGCCGCGCGCACCGGGCTGTAGACCACGTTGCTGTAGAAAACCAGTCGCTCGGCCTGCTCGGCGACAATCTTGCGCCACAGCGGATGGCTGTGTCCCACGAGACAAACCGCGTGACCGCCGTAGAAGTCCCAGTAGGCGGTGCCGTCCTGGTCCCACACCCGCGAGCCCTCGCCGCGCACCAGCGTGAGCGGGAGCTTGTCGTACGTCGCGAGTTGGTAGTCCCCCTCGGGGATACCGCTGGGAACCAGATCGTCGAGGGTGGGCTCTTCGTGCCAGGTGCGGGTGTTCACGGGACAGCTCCAACATGACGCAGGCCCTCGTCGTAGGCCCAGCCCATGCAAAGGTTGAGGTTGGCCACCGCTTGGGAGCCCGCGCCGCGACCGAGGTTGTCGATGGCGCATTGCACCACCGTCACCCCGTCGCCCTCGATCACGCCAATGTCGGCACGCGGGGTGCCCAGGACGTGGAGGATCTCGGGGGGGCGGCGCAGCACGCGCACCAGCGGGTTGCCCGCGTAGAAGGCCTCCCAGGCCGAGGCGGGGACGGCCGGGAGCACGTAGGTGACGAGGATGCCGCGGCGGAAGGGGCCCGAGGTGGGGACGAAGTCGAGCTTCATGCTGCCGAGGGCGAGCTCCACCTCCGGCACGTGCTGGTGCGAGAGCACCTTGTAGGAGCGGAGGTTCTCCGCCCGGAGCGGATGATGCGTGGTGTCGCTCGGGCTGGCTCCGCTCCCGGTGCTCCCCGTGATGCCCACCGCCGACACGCGACCGCTCATCTGTCCGCGGAGGGGCAAGAGCGCGAGCTCGAGCGCGGTGGCGAAACAACCGGGGTTCGCCACTCGTTTCTGGCCGATCATCCGCTCCATGCCGAGCTCGGGCAGCCCGTAGGGCCAGGGGCCATGCGCCCGCGCGAAGCCATAGTGCTGGGTGTGCAGCGGCTCGGGCAGGCGGTGGTCGCCGGAGAGGTCGATGACCACGGCCTCGGCGGGGAGCGAGGGGGCGAGCTTCGCGGCCTCGCCGTGGGGCATGCACAAGAAGTAGGCGTCGGCCTCGGGAGGCTCGGCGCTGATCGGGACGCGATGGCCAGCGAACTGCGGCCAGACGTCGGGGAGCACCTTCCCCGCGTGTTTCTGCGAGGTGGCGCCCACGACCCGCACGCCGGGGTGGCTCACCAGCCAGCGCAGTGTCTCGGCGCCGGTGTACCCGGTGGCGCCGACGACCACGGCCCGCAGCGCCTCACGCACCCGAGGTTTCCGGGCGGAGCATCCCGGCCACGTGCTCGGCGAGACCATCGCCCTGGGTGCGGGCGTTGATCGCCCGGTGCCGGAGCTGGTCTTCCACGAAGGCGCGCCCCACGGCGTTGTCGGTGGCCGGCCCGGAGATCACAGAGATTTTCAGGCCGAGATCCTCGGTGAAGTGCCAGGCCGCACCCCAGGCGCCCACCGGGTCGTTGGCGCACATCACGTGCACCTTCGTGAGCGACATGAGGTCGTCGGCGCGCAGGATCTGCTGGACACCGTACTCGCCCATGATGCCGTCGCCGAGCTCCACCACGATCACGTCGATGCGGGTGCCGAGCACCGGCTCGTTGAGCGCCTTGACGAGCCCGCGCGCCACCGGCAACGACGTTTCTGGCTTGGTCGACACGATGCCGGCGTCGTTGAAGGACAGCGCCCGCACCGCGCCCACGTCTTCCATCTTCAGCGTGTCGCGACGGAGCGACACGCCCGTGAGCTTGGCGGCCCCAACCTTGAATCCGCGCCGCGTGAGCCCCCGGATGATCTCGCAGGCGGCGTAGGTCTTGCCCGCGTTCATGCAGGTGCCCGACACCGCGACGATGGGGACGGACTCGCCGACCCGGTCGGCCGTCGGCAGCGCGTTGGTGCGGATGCTGGCCGGCACGCCGCGGCGCTCGCCGAGGTGCGGGAAGGTGAGCACTTGTCCCAGCACTTCCACCCGACAGGCGGGCCCCACGTCGGGGTTGAAACTGGTGCACTGGCCGAGCACGCCGCCGAGGTTGAGCAGGTGGATGATGTCGCCCACCGCCACCTTCTCGGGCACCACGCCGGTGTAGCCGTGGAGCGCGCGCCGCTCGCCGAGAACCCCGGCGATGATGTCGCCCTCGTTGACCGTCGCCATGCGACCGTGCACGTCTTCGATCTCGTTGTAGACCGCCTTGCGATCGAGGGCACGCACCGCGAGGACCGAGCCCTCCTGCGCGACCACCTGCGACGAGAGCGTGACTTCGCGCGCGAGCTTGCAGTTGCGCGTGGCCGACGCGATCTTGTTGAGGAGGACTTTCACTGGCTCGAACCTTCGCCGCGGGCCCGGGAAGCGAGCACGCCCTGGAGGCCGTACACCGCGCAGAAGCCGCGCGCGTCGGCGTTGGACCAGAGCGTGTTCTCCTCGCCGTAGCGGCCCACCTTCGCGTCGACGAGCGAGTAGGGCGACCGGACGCCGTGCACCTCAACGCGGCCTTGTTCAAGGTGCACCCGCACCTCGCCGGTGACGACGCTCTGCGTGCTGTCGAGGAAGGCCTCCATGTCGCGCATCACCGGGTCGAAGTACAGGCCCTCGTGGAGATAGGCGCCGTACATCGAGCCGAGTTGTTCCTTGTGCACCAGCTGGAGGCGGGTGAGGACCAGCTTCTCCAGCTCGCGGTGCGCGTCGATGAGGATCGCGGCGGCCGGCGCCTCGAAGGCGATGCGTCCCTTGATGCCGATGATGGTGTCGCCGAGGTGGAAGCCACGGCCCACGCCGTGGGCGGCGCCGAGCGTGTTGAGCATCTCGACCGTCGTGAGACCACCATGCACCTCGCCGCGCTCGAAGCTCAGGATGATGTCCTCGCCGCCCGGGGGCGCGAGGCTCGGCTTGCAGGTGGTGGGCCAGGCATGATCGGGCAGATATTGCCAGGGGTCGTGCGTTTCCCGGCCGCCGATGGTGACGCCCCAGAGGCCCTGGTTGATCGAGTAGTCACGACGCTCGGCGCTCATCGGGAAGCCCTCGCTCGCGAGGTAGGCGGCGCTGGTTTCCCGGCTGATGCGCTCGTCGCGGATGGGGGTGAGGATGCGCGCGCCGGGGAGGAGCGTGCGAATCGCCACGTCGAAGCGGATCTGGTCGTTGCCGGCGCCGGTGCTGCCGTGGCACACCGCGTCGGCCCCCACCTCGCGTGCCAGCTCGGCCACCACCTGCGCCTGCACCACGCGCTCGGCGCCCACGCACAGGGGGTACACGCCGCCGCGGCGCACGTTGGCCTTCACCAGCCAGGCGATGTGCTGGCGGTACACCCGCTCGCGGGCGTCCACCAGCCGGAAGTGCTGGGCGCCGAGCTCGCTGGCCCGCGTCTCGAGTCGTTCGCGCTCGGCGTCGTCGAGGCCGCCGGTGTCAACCGTGACCGCGACGACGTCGTGGCCTTCCTTCACCAGCCGGCGGAGAAGGTAGGAAGTATCGAGACCGCCGGAGAAGGCGAGCAGCACGCGCATGGGGGCCCGGGGAAGGGCCGGCGTCTAATCGAAAGGGGGGGCCGTGCCTACCCCGCGCGCAGACCGGCGCGCAGCCAGAGGCGAGCGCGCCCCGCGGTGGGCACCTCGTCGAGGAGGGGCGGGGTGCCACGAACGAGTCGGGTCGCGACATAGGCAACGCTCACGATGCCCACCTCGCGCTCCACGGCGGTGGGCTCGCCGAGGTGGGCCACGGCGTTCACGAGGTCGCCCGGCACACCCCAGGTGCCGAGCAAGTAGCCGGCGAGGTGATCGGCGAGGCGCTCGTCCGCGCGGGCGGGCGGGGCCTGCGCCAGCAACATGGCGAGCCGACGCGGCGCGACGAGGCCAAGCAGGAGGGGACCGAGATCGGCGAGCAGGGCGGGGGTGACAGCGTCGCCGGGCAAGTCGAGGTTGGCGGCGAGCTGTCCCGCGATGCGTGCGGCGCGGGCCGAGCGGCGCGACACCTCGGCGGCGTCGAGGCCGGCGGCGGGGGCTGCCATGGTTGACCACTCGCCGACCTCGGCGGCGAGCACCACCCGTGACAGCGCCCGGAGCCCCAGCCGGCAGGCGGCGAGGTGGATCGAGCGGATCTCGGTCTGGCCTCGGTAGTAGGCGCTGTTCACCACGTGCAGCACCTTCGCGGCGGTGCCCGGGTCGCGTTCGATCACCCGGGCCACCGTCTCGATGGGCACGTCGTCGTCGCGAAGCAAGACCGAGAGCTGGGCTGAGGTCTGCGGCATCGCCGGGAGCGTGTCGATCGCGCCCACCAGCTTGGCGAGCTCCGGCCCATCGAGCAGCGCGCGCGCCCGTTGCAGGCCGAGCACGAGTTCGCTCACCTCGCGGGCGGTGGGCCGACGGGCGAGGAGCTGGTGGGCGGCCCGGTAAGCCGACATCGAAGGCGGGGAGCCGCTGGCCACGACGGCCACACGGGCCGTCGCCGGCCAGTTCGCGCGCACCTGGTCGAGCAGCCAGGCACCCGGGCTGGACGCGTCGATGACGAGGTCGAAGGGGTCGCGCGCGAGCCGGGCCACGCCCTCCTCGGGGGAAGTGGATCGCACCAGCTCCACGCCCGCCTCCTCGCGGAGCGCATGGACGGAGGCCGCGATCTCGGGGGCCTCTCCGACGAGGAGAACCTGCATGCTCGGAGGATCGGATCGAGGTGTGTCGCCGGTGAGGCTTATGATGCGCCGGTGAACGGGCTTCGCGCGGCGCTCCGCGATTTCGACCTGCGCTTCGCTGCCCTGTGGTGGGTCGTGGTGCTGTGGTGGTCGAGCACCAAGGCGCCTGCGGGCTACTTGCTGTCCTTCGACGACGTGTGGCGCCTGATCCACGCGCACGAGTCGAGCCACGGGGCGCTGGCCCCCTCGGAGGTGTGGCCACCCCTGCAGTTCTGGGTGCTCGGCGCGGCGCTGCGCATCTGGCCCGACGCGGCGACGGTGCCGCGACTGGTGGGTCTCCTGGTCACGGCGGCCACGCTCGTGCAAGTGGGGCGAATGGCGGGCGAGATGGGGGTCGGTCGCATTGGTCGTGTCGCGACCATGCTCGCATTTGGCACGCTGCCCTACGTGCTCTGGCTCGCACCCTCAGCGCTGGTCGAGCCGTGGACTTTGCTGGCGGGCGCCTACGCGCTTCGCCGCGCGCGTCGCTGGTGGGTGGAAGGCGACGCGGCTGCCCTTCGTCCCGCCTTCGTTGCCCTCGGGCTCGGCGCGATGACCCGGTACGAGGCCTGGGGCTGGATCGGCCTCTTGGCGATGGCCTGCTTCATCGCGCGTGATCGCGGTCGCGACGTCAGCGCGGCATGGCGACCGCTCGGCCTCTCGCTGCTCTTCCCGGCGCTGTGGTGCGTGGCCCAGATCGCGTGGACCGGGAATCCGTTCAACTTCGGGCTTTTCGCGCACGAGTTTCTCGTGCAGGACAACCCTGATCTCACCGCGCTCGGCCGCGCGCAGGACGGTATCGAGGCCTTGTGGGAGGTGGTTCTCCCCGTGGGGCTGGGCGGCCTGGGTGGCTTGCTCGTGGCGGGTCCTTTGCGCGGGTTGTCCGTCGTGATCGTCGCGGCGCTGGCGGCCACGGTCTTGCAGGTGACGGCGCACACGCTCGGCTTCGCGGGCTTGCACAACGTGTGGCGTCACTACCTGCCGCTCGCCATCCCCGTGGCCATCGGCGTGGGGGCGCTCGTGGATCGCCTCTCGGCGCTGGGTCGGCCCGTCGCCTACCTCGGCTTGGCGCTGGTGCTCCAGGGATCGTTGATGTTGCTCGAGTGGCCGCCCGTGGCCTACGAGGACGACCTCGCTCGGGTCGCGACACGCTTGCGATCTCTTCGCGCTCGGGCCGGCGGCACCGTGCTGATCGAGGCCATCGGCTACGAGACACGTGTACTGCAGATCCTGCTCGGCGACATGGACGACGCGCGCTTCGACCGACTGGTCACACTCGTGCCGCTCGACCGCCCGATGACCGACGAAGAAAAGGCCTCCAACACCTCGCTGTTCGAGCGTCCCTTTGTCGAGGTGGAGGGCACGGTTCGCCGCGAAGGCGTGAAGTGGATCGCGGTGTACACCGAGGGCGCGCTGCAGAAGGCCAGGGCGGTGGGCACGGTGGTGTACGCCGAGCCCGAGCACCGGGTGGGCGAGTGGCAGCCGGAGAAGGACGAGGACGACGGCTATGAACGTCCCGAGGGACGGTGGGTGATCGTGCGCGTGGGCGCGGCGAAGTAGGAGGGCGGATGGACTTCTCCGAGCGCCTGGGCCGCCACGACGGCGACGACACCGTTTCGAAGCTGGTGTCGCGGGTGATCGGCTGGGCGCCTGGGGCACCCGAGTTGCCCGCGTGGACCGAGATCGACGCCGAAACCGAGGCGCGAGCGTCGTCGCGAGACGCACGTCGTGTCTTGTGGGTGCTCGATGCGCTCGACGAGGGCGAGGGGGTCTTGTCGATCGCCAGCGGCTTCGGCACGGCGCTGAGACTGGCGCTGGGCAAGGGTCCCGACGGCGAACGGGGCGGGCTCACGGCGATGGAGGCCCGCCAGTGGGGCGATGCGGCCGAGAAGGTGCTGGGCGTCTCGCTCGCGGTGTCGCTCTGTTTCCCTGGTCCGCCCGAGGCTCGGGTCGCGGCGCTACGATCGATGCCCGCGGGACGGGCCGTGCTCTCATGGCTCGCGATGGCGGAGGTGCTCTTGCCCTTCGCCGACGAGGTGGTGGCGGGGAAGGTCGCGTCGCGACTGGAGGCGTGTCGCGCGGGCGCGCGTGCCCAGCTCGCGGCGGTGGTGTCGGAGGCGGAGGCTGCGGCTGCCGACGAGCAGTGGCCCTCGCTCCTGGCCGCGGTGGCCGAGCTGGCCGCCCAGCGCGCTGCGCTCCCCTTCAACGCCGCTGGTCTGCTCGCGGAGTATCTGCCGTCGGTTTTCGGCGTGGTGGATGCCTCGGCCGCGGTGGCCGCTGGCGCCTTCGACGCCCTGCCCGTGTATCGCATGCTCGCGACGCGGCTGGTGGCCGAGGTCGCGGTGGCCGGGGAGTTCCCGGGGCTCGAGGTGGCGGCCGTGGCGGAGCCGGCTCCGGTGGTCGAGCCGGCCGCGGTGGCACCGGTGGCCGATCCCGTCCTGCACGCGCCCACGGTGGATGAGCCTCCCGTGACCCCGCCGGACTTGGGGGAGCCTGTCGCGACATCGCGGGACTTGGAGGAGCCTGTCGCGACCTCGCGGGACTGGGAGGAGCCAGTCGTGGACGCCCCCGTGGCGTCGTCGCCGCCGGCGTTTGTCTCGCCGCCGGAGGTCACGCGGGACGGCTGGGTTCACGGGGACGAGCTTCCGGGCGTCGTGCCCGAGGGTTTCGACGACTCGCCGGTTGAAGACGAGGGGGACGAGGACACGGCGCCGTCCCGGACCCTGGTCGTGGACTTCGCGGCTGAGGGGGAGCCGGTCCCGGAGGTCGGGGGGGGAACGACGGCGCCGTCGTCGTCGGAGGCTGGTGTGCCGCCGCCACTGCCGGTCGAGGCTCCGCCGCCCTTGCCGGAGCCCGTGCCCGACCCGCGCGTCGAGCCCCCTCGGCGCGTCGTCGCCCCCGAGGTGAAGCGGCCAATCCTCGTAGAGCGGCCTCCGGAGCCCGAGCCGGAGGCGCGCGGGAGCGGGGCACGGTGGCTCGGTCTGTCCATCGGTGCCATCCTTGTCGCCGCCGTGCTCTGCGTTGGCCTGCTTGGTGCGGCCGGCGCCGGGTGGTGGTGGTACACGCAGCGCGGCATGTCTGTCGCGACACCGGCGACGCCGACCACCGCGCCTGCCCAGCCAGCGCCCGCCCAGCCAGCGCCCGCCTCCGAGCCGTCGAAGCAGCCGACCACCAAGCCGGGTGGACGGAAGGGGCGGCGGTAGGGGCGGGGGCTAGCGGGGCGGGTCAGGCTCCTCGCTGGGGTAGGGTTCGCAGTGGCCGCCGGCCAGGTTTGTGCAGGCGCCATCGGTCCAGCCAGGGCACGGTTTTTCCAACGAGCATGTCAGCGTGCAAAGGTGCTGAGTGTTGTACTCCGGATTGTTGGTGAATTCGTGACACTCGAGGGGGCCGGGGCAGGAAGCCAGTGGATGTGCTGAATCACAGTCATCAAGCCAACCCTCGGGCGGATCGTCCGCGCCCGAGCAGTGGAATGACCCCGTGGCGAGCAGCCATACGGCGATTTGTGAACATCTCCTGGCGCCTCCGGGAGGCGGTTGCATGCGCTGCCGGGCTGTGCTTTGGCTAGTCATTGAAACTTTGGCTCCCGCTGCCGGGACCGCCTTCTGTGGCGCAATCGGAGGGGTACTGGTAGAGCACGTTGAGCGTGTGATCTACGTCGACAAGGCGCGCATGCTGCGCTGTGAACGCCGCGCCCCCACACTGGTCGGTCGCGATGTCGTTGCTTCGCGTGAAGTTGAACATCCACCCTTCATCCCAATCGAAGTCGAAGCGCTGCCGATGAGTGCCGTCGGTCGTCGTGGGCCATCGGGTTGTGTCAGTAGAATAGGTCTGTGTCCGCCCGTAGGTCCCCCATGTGAGATGATTGTCTGATAGGTCCGGGAAGATCGAGAGCGGGAGACCGTAGTCCGCCTGCAGGCGACTCAGGTTGTGCCATCCGAGATTGAAGTGGCAGCATCGCAGCCTGCCGTCGCCGCCGAAGTCGACGCCGGCGCACTCGGCGAGCGTGTAGGGCCACGCCGTCCAGTGAGAGATCTCGTGCATCAGCAACGCTGAGATCTCAGCGATCTCGGCCAGACCCGCGCGAGCGCACATCATCGCCACGAGGGTGTCAAGCCAGGGGTTGGACGACTCCCCAGCCAACACCCAGTCGTAAAGCCGGATTCCCCACCAGAAAAAGTAGTCTGCTAGCGCGGCATTCACCTGGATCCCGTCATTGATGGTAGTCCAGCCTGCGGGCGTTATTCCGATGTAGGAGCCCTTCCACTTCCGTTGCGCATCCACGAACCCGAGCCCGTACAGCGCGATGACGTCGCGGTTGTATGAGCACATGTTGCCGAGGTCGACTCGCCACGACTTCTCACGCATCTGCTCGCGAATCCAATTCTTCGAGATGTAGCAGGCGTTCTGGAAGCGCTCGATGTCTTCACATGTGTTTGCCCGTGCGTACAGGGTTGCAAGCCCGTACCGCAGCGCGCGGAACAGGAACCCGTCGTCGTTCTGCCAGTACAGGCCCTTGTTCAGCCACTCCGCCCGCGGGAAAGCGGCCGGGCTGAACACCCCCCCGGCAACGTCCCAGACGTCCACGTCGAAGCTCCGGATCTTCGACCACCACCCTGGCAACATCGCCTCGAGGAACTCGGAGTGGCTCGAGGTCGGGGTGAAGTCTGGGGGCAGCCAACCTAGCAGCATCCCGTTCGCACCCGCCACGCCGTTGAGCGCGCGGCAAGGCCCGAGAACGATCCAGCAGGCGTCGCGCAACTTCGCCACGTCGCAAGAGGAGACCTGGAGCGGCACGGTTAGGCAGTCGGAAGCTGCGGTGCGTGCGAGCGACGAAGAGGCCACAACCTTCGACGAACCCGACGCCCAACTCAATGGCCCGGTTACCGCCCCCCCCGCCGCGGCTGTTTTCGCGGCGTGCAACAGCGCTAGCGGGTTTCGCGCGAGGTACTGGACCTCGGCTGCTCGAGAGCTCAGCGAGGGGGCCCTGAGGGCCGCGCCCGAGCCGAGGGTCAGAGTGGGTGGTCGGGAGAGCGACCCCGTTCCCGGGAGGGCGTCACGCGTCGCCGTGCACCCGCAGGGCAGCGGCTGTTGGCTCGTCGAACCGCAGCTGGTGCCGCCACAGCCGCACTGGCAGGCGCGGGGAATGGGCTTCCCCCATGCCCGAGTCGCCGTGCCATCGACAATTCGGTGATCCGCGACGCCGACCGACACGCGGATTCGCGAGTCGGTCGGTCGAACATCACGCGCGCCCACGGTTAGCTCTGCCGCAGCATGCCGCTAATCAGGAATGTCACGGCGGGCGTGGTGCCGGTGAGCCCGGAGACCTCCCAACGGATGTATTTCAACAACTCGGGGACGCGCATCTTCACAGCGGTATTCGTGGTGTTCACCGTCGCGAAGGTTCCAGCGACGACCCAGCCATCCTCGGAGTCCAACTGCATGCCCGTGATGATGCGCACCGTCGCCGTCGGCCCCCCGGTGCCTTCCAGGGCGGCGACATAGAGCAGCAGGTCGGCGATGTCGTATCGCGACACGTCGACCGCCTGCTGGAGGGGCTGCTTCGTGGTGACGGTGGTGCGGACAGGCTGAGGTGTGAGGGTCAATTCTGCGCCCGTGATGACTCCCGAAGTGGATTGCTGTCGCGAGGGTGCGACGTTGGTATGAGTATTGCGGCGGCGGCGGCGGCGGCGGCGGCGCACCGCGACAAAAGATGACAGAATCGGCTACGCCCTCGTCCCCACCACCACCCGCTCCACCCCCGCCAGGTCGCGACAGGTTTCCACCTGGAGCCCCGCCCGCGAGAGCATCTCCGACACCGCTGGCGCCTGGCCCTTCCCCACCTCCAGCGCCACCCCGAGGCGCGCACGTGCCGCCGCCTGGGGCACCAGCGCCCGGTAGGCGTCGAGGCCGTCGCCACCGCCGTCGAGGGCCAGACGAGGCTCATGCACGCGCACCTCGGGCTCGAGGCCATCGATCTCGGCGCTGGGGATGTAGGGCGGGTTCGACACCACCCAGTCCACCGGGCGATTGGCGGGGACGGTCGAGAGGAACGCGCCCTTCAGCACGCCCACCCTCTCCTTCAGCCCGTGTTTCTCCACGTTCGCGCGTGTGCACGCGAGCGCCGCCTCGGCGAGGTCGATGGCGTAGAGCCGCACCGCCGGGTTCTCGAGCGCCAGCGTGAGCCCGATGCAGCCGGTGCCCGAGCCCACGTCGGCCACGTAGACCGCCTCGCCCTGAAAACGAGGCAAGATCGCCTCGATCAAGGTTTCCGTGTCGGGACGCGGCACGAGCACGCCCGGCGTGACGATGAAGTCGTGACCGTAAAACTCCTTCTTGCCGAGCACCGCCGCGAGGGGCTCGCGTTGTCCCCGGCGGCGCACCAGCTCGCGAATGGGCAACAACTCCGCCTCGGCCATGGGCCGGTCAAAAAGCAGGTACACCTTCACCCGGTCGATGCCGAGGGCGTGGGCGAGCACCAGCTCCGCCTCCATCCGGGGGGAGGGGATGCCCCGCGCCTTGAAGAACTCCGTCGTGGCGGTGAGCACCTCGACGAGAGCTTTCACCGCGCCTCGGCCTGCCGCAGCGCCTCGGCCTGGAAGTACCCGATCACCCCGCCGAGCAGCTCGTCGAGGTCGCCCTGGACGATGGCATCGAGCTTGTAGAGGGTGAAAGTGCTGCCCTGCGGATCGACCACGCGGTGATCGGTCACCCGGTTCTGTGGGTAGTTGTACGTGCGGATCTTCTCCGCCCGCTCGCCCGAGCCCACCTGGGCCTTGCGGTCGGCGGCCTCGGCGGCGTCGCGCTCGTTGCGCTCCTTCTCCAGGAGTCGCGCCGCGAGCACTTTCATCGCCTTGGACTTGTTCTTCGTCTGCGACTTCTCGTCCTGGCACTGCACCACGAGGCCCGAGGGCAAGTGCGTGATGCGCACGGCGGAGTCGGTGGTGTTGACCGACTGGCCTCCCGGGCCACCGGCGCGGAAGACGTCGATGCGGAGATCCTTCTCGGCGATGTGGATCTCCACCTCTTCCGGCTCGGGCAGGATCGCCACCGTGGCGGTGCTGGTGTGGATGCGGCCCTGCGCCTCGGTGAGCGGCACGCGCTGCACGCGGTGCACACCCGCCTCGTACTTCAGCATCCGGTAGGCGTTCTCGCCGGTGAGCTGGGCGACGATCTCCTTGTAGCCCTGGGCGGTGCCCACGTAGCTCTCAGAGGAGGACAGGATCTCCAGCCGCCAGTGTTGCTTGTCGGCGTAGCGGGCGTACATGCGGACCAGGTCGGCGGCGACGAGCCCCGCCTCGTCGCCACCGGTGCCGGCGCGGATCTCGAGCAGTACCGGGCGCCCCTCGTAGGGGTCGCGCGGCAACATCATCAGGCGAAGCTCGTGTTCGAGCGAGGGGATCTTGGCGTCGAGCTCGGCCTTCTCCAGCTCCGCCATCTCGCGCAGCTCGGGGTCGGCGAGCATGTCTTTCAATGCGTCGCGCTCGCCCTCGAGGCGCGACACCTCGCGCGCGGCTTCGACCATGCGCGACACCTGCGCGTGCTCGCGGCTGACCTCGCGAAAACGGTCCCGTTGCCCGGCCAGCGACGGGTCCATGAGCTGACGGTCGAGCTCGCCCAGGCGAGCCTCGAACTCCTCGAGACGAAACACGCTGGACCCTTGCAGTGGCCCGGCACCCGCTGCCCCTTCGCCTGCGGACCGTCGCCCCGGAGGTGGACGGCCTGGCGAGGGTAGCTGGTGTCGCGACTACTGGCTGATGTTGTACTTCTTGTTGAAGCGCTCGACGCGCCCGGCCACCGTCAGCGCGCGCTGCTTGCCGGTGTAGAAGGGGTGCGAGGCGGAGCTGATGTCGACGAACACGACGTAGTGGGGAACGCCGTCGATGTCCTTCGTCTGCTTGCTGCTCAGCGTGGAGCGCGTGGTGAACTCGACGCCGGCGCCGCTGTCGACGAAGACGACGTTGTTGAGGGTGGGGTGGATATCGGACTTCATGGGGCCCTCGGAGCGGGAGACCCGCCGTTTCACCTGTCGGTGGGCCGCTGTCAAGGGGGGGCGCCGCACTCCTGCCCCTAGTCCAACCCGCGCGCCCCTTCCAGCAACTCGCGGCGCTCGGAGCGGGATCGCCTGGGGTCGAGCTCGCCCTTCTCGTCGAGCACCAGGCGGTGGTTCTCGATGCCGGCGAACTCGCCGGAGACGGGGTCGTCGTCGTCGATCACCGCCAGGAGCGTGACACTGCCGCCCTCCTCGAGGGAACGACCGGCGGCGAGGAGGCGACGCACCCGGTGGGTGATCGCGGCATCCACACCAGAGACGAGGCGCCCGCTGGCTGGCACGGCCCCGGCGGCGGCGCGGACGAGGCGGTTGACGGAGTCGAAGAGGACCACGGCGTCGCGACGGGCCTCGGCGCAGCGCTTGGCGCGTTCAACCACCATCTCCGCCACCTGGAGGTGACGCGCCTCGGCCTCGTCGAAGGTCGTGGCCGCGACTTCGCCGGGGAGCGTACGTTGCGCCTCGGTGACGTCTTCCGGACGCTCGGCCACCATGAGAGTGAACAGGTTGGCAGCCGGGTGGTTGCGGTGGATCCCCGCCGCCACGGCGTGGAGCAGTGTCGCGACACCGGCGCGGCCGTGGGCGCGGACGAAGGCACGCTGGCCGAAGCCGAGCGGGGCGTGCTGGTCGAGCGTGCGGACGGGGTCGGTGCCGTCGCTCCCGGCGCCGAGGATCAGGCGGCGGCGGGGATGCACGGCGGTGAGGTTGTCGAAGAAGACCTTGTCTCTCGCGTGCTCAGGATCGGCGCCGTTGATGGCCTCGACCTTGATCACCGCGAAGTAGCGCTCGTTTTCCTTGGGCGCGCGCACCTGCCCATGCACGAGGTCGCCCGTGCGCAGGTTGAAACGCCGGATCTGGTAGGGCGACACGTAGATGTCGTCGGCACCCGGCGAGTAGCCGTACTCGGCGGCGCGGAGGAATCCGAAACCATCGGGCAGGATCTCGAGGATGCCCTCGCCATCGCTGGTGGAGGCGGTGTTGCCGGAACGCAGGATGGCGGCGATCAGCTCTTGCCGTCGCAGGCTGGTGGCGTTCTCGACGTTGACGGCGCGCGCCGCCGCGACGAGGTCGGCCAGGGGGAGCGTGCGCAGGGTGGCGGGGTCGGGGGTGGGCATGTGGGGAGGGGAGGAGACGTGCCGAGCGGCGGGAAGCGCAAGGCGAGGGGAGCAGACGCTCTAGCGGAAGCAGTCCTGGAGCAGGGCCAGGAGCGACACGTCGCTGGTCTTGAACTTGCCGCGGGCGATGTCGAGTGGGCCCGGCGCCTTGCGCTCGAGCACCAGCTTGGCGAAGACGGCGGGGTCGGACTTGATGACGCAGTCGGCGTTCTCGACCTTCCCAGGGGTGATGGCGCAGGCCTCGGCGCTGAGCCTCATCGTGTACTTGTGCTCACCGATGCTCAGGTAGTAGCTGAGCGCGCGGGGCACCTTCCCGGGGACGTAACGGCGCGTCATCTCGGCAACGAGCTGGTCGGGCGTCATGCGGCGCCTTCTATGCGCCTGCGGCCAGCGCTGCCTCGTTTTGTTCGGCCGAAATCTCGTCGACCCGGTGGCCGGAGGCGATGGCGCGTCGCACGCGGCCAGACAACTCCGCCTGTTCTCGCAGGGAGTCGCGCAAGGCGCGCGTGGCGCCGGGCACGTCTTCCTCGGCGATGGCCTCGGCGACGTCGGCCATCCACGGGTCGCCGCCGTTCTGAGCGAGGCGATTGGCGATCACCGCGGCCCGCAGCCGGGTGGCGCCGTTGTTGGGAACAGCCTCGATCTCGGCGAGCAAGTCGGCAAGTTCGGTCGGGGTAGCGTCCATGTCGGCCTCGACCCACCATGCTACCAAATTTTGAGATAGCTCGCCGGGCTCATGAGCGATGACCTCCGCGCCCGCCTCGACTGGCTGGTTTCCGAGCTGAACCGGCACAATCGGCTGTACCACGAAGAGAACACACCCGAGATCCCCGACTGGGAATACGACCGGCTCTTTCGCGAGCTGGAGGCGCTGGAGGTGGCGCACCCCGCGCTCGCGCGTGCCGACAGCCCCACCCGCCGCATTGGCTCGTCGCCCGTGGTCGAGCTTCGGCCTTTCACGCATGAAGTGCCGATGTTGTCGCTCCAGAACGGCTACCGCCGCGAGGGTGCCGAGCTGGAGACCGACGAGGTGTTCGGGGCCGACCCCTTCCTCGACCTGCGCATTTTCGAGGGCTGGACCCGGGGAACGCGCGGCACGAAGGACCCCGGACGAGGCATTCGCGCGGCGATGGACGGCGAGGCCCCGCCGGTGATCGCCTACGTCGTGGAGCCGAAGCTCGACGGGCTGGCGATGGAGCTGGTCTACGTTGACGGCAAGTTCGTGGCCGGTGGCACCCGTGGCGACGGCGACACGGGCGAGGACGTGTCCCACAACCTGCTCACCCTCGCGAGCGTGCCCCGAGCGCTGCGCGACGCCCCGCCGGGACGCCTCGCGGTTCGCGGCGAGGTGCTCTTCGACCTGCGAGGCTTCGAGCGCATGAACAACGAGCGCGAGGCTCGCGGCGAGAAACGTTTCGAGAACCCCCGCAACGCGGCGGCCGGTACCATGCGGCAGCTCGATCCGGAGCTGGCGCGTGGTCGTCCCCTGATGTTCTTCGCTCACAGCTCGGGCGAGAAGGTGCCCGGGGTCGCGACGCACGCCGAGATGCTGGCGCGCTTCGCCGCCATGGGCTTCGCCGTGAACCCGCTGAACCGCCGCTGCCTCGGCATCGAGCAGGTGATCCAGGCCGTCGCCGACCTCGAGTCCCAGCGGGCGGATTTGCCCTACGAGATCGACGGCGCGGTGGTGAAGGTCGACGAGCTCGCCCTGCAAGACGCGCTCGGCTTTGTCACCCGTTCGCCGCGCTGGGCCCTGGCCTTCAAGTACCCGCCCGCCAAGGTGAGCACGCGGCTGAACTCGGTGTTGTTCAGCGTTGGACGAACGGGCGCGGTCACGCCGGTGGCGCAGCTCGAGCCGGTGCGGGTGGGCGGCGTCACGGTGCGCAACGCTTCGCTGCACAACGAGCACCAGATGGCGCGGGTGCTCGGTCTCCGAGTGGGCGACACGGTGGAGATCCAGCGAGCGGGCGACGTGATCCCCGAGGTGGTGCGGGTGATCCCCACGCCCAGTCGCGACAGCCTGTCGCCCGCCGCCTACCCCGAGGCCTGCCCGGACTGCGGACACGCCCTTGTGCGCGAACTGTCCGACCCGAAGAAGCCGGAGATGGTGCTCATCCGCTGTCCCAACACGCTCGCCTGCCCGGCCCAGCGGCTGGCCGCGTTGCGGCACTTCGCGGCGCGCGGGACGATGGACATCGAGGGGCTGGGCGAGAAGCTCCTCGAGCTGTTGATTGCGCAGGGGTTCGTGTCGCGACCCTCTGACATCTACCGGCTCGCGGAGCGACGAGCTGAGCTCGTTAGCATCGACCGCCTTGGTGACACCTCGGTGCAGAACCTGCTCGACGCCATCGAGGCCTCGAAGTCGCGACCGCTCGAGCGCTGTCTCATGGCGCTCGGCGTGCCGAGCGTGGGCGAGTCCACCGCCAAGGACCTCGCCCGCGCCTTCCGAGGGATCGAGGCGGTGATGGACGCGTCGGTCGAGGCCCTCGACGCGGTGCCCGGCATCGCGGAGACCACGGCGGTGGGCATCCGGGCATTCTTCGCCGATCCGAGAAACCGCGAGGAGGTGGAGCGTCTCCGGTCGCTCGGCGTGGCCTTCGTTCCTCCGGCGGCGCCGGCCTCCGCCAGCCTCGGCGGCAAGACCTTCGTGCTCACCGGTACCCTACCCACTCTTTCCCGCGACCAGGCCAAGGCCCTGATCGAGGGCGCGGGCGGTAAAGTCTCGGGGTCCGTGTCGAAGAAGACCGACTTCCTTGTGGCGGGCGCCGAGGCCGGCAGTAAGCTAGACCGCGCCCAGGAACTGGGCGTGGCCATCATCGATGAGCCGGGCCTGCGTGCCCTCCTCGGGGAGTCGACGTGATCCTTCTGTTCTTGGCCTGTGAGAGTACGCCGCCGTTGGAGCGGGTTTCCGACGCGCTCGCGGCCGATGCCGCCGCCGACGCCGCGCCCGCGATCGGCCTGCTCGTGTCGACCGCCGCGCTGGTGGCCGAGCCCTGCGCGATGGAGAGCGTGGATGGGTACCTCTGGCGCGGCGAGGGCGCCCGGGCGCTGGGCGTCACCACCGCCGAGGTGTCGGTCGACGAGGCGAACGGCGAGAAGACCTGGGACTTCGGCGCGGTGAGCCTGGGCGCCGACGAGAGCGCCGTCACCGGCGGCCTCGTCATCACCCTCGACAGCGCCCGCACCTCCGCGAACGTCAGCTTCACCGGCGACGTGGCCTTCACCGCAGACCTCACGGTCACCACTTGCCGCGCCGATGCCGACGACGTGTACGCAGGCCGGGTGCTCATGCAGGGCGAGGGCCACTACACCGTCGATGGGGAAACGGCGCTGGCGACGATCGACGGCGACCCGCCGGACAAGGCGCTGGAGTGGGAGCCGTCCAATGCGCCCCTGCCTGCCTCGGGATGGGTGGAGTGGACCAGCGCCGACGAGCAGACCACCTACGCGCTCGAGAGCGCGGAGTACATCGATCCCGACTCGCGCGCGTGGCCCGGGGTCGCGGCCGGCCGCGAGGGCTGGGAAGGCGACGCGTCCCTCACATTGCCGTAGGCGCTAGAGCGTGAGGCCCAGAGTGAGGCCCACGCCGTTTCGCGCCCCGAGGCGGACGTCGGTGCTGAGCATCAGTCGCGACGAGGACGCGTAGCCGCCGAGCGGCTCGCTGGTGACGACGATGCCGCCCACGGCCTCGACCGGCAAGGCCGGCGCGAGCGGGATGGGGACCGATCCGGAGAGGATGTGCAGCTCGTCCTCGCCGAGGATGAGCACGTTCCCCCCCGCGAAGCCGAGCACGCCGCCGCCCGGGTTGCCGAAGCGTGCCGCAGCGCCGGCCTCCACCTGGTATCGGCTCGAGCGCGTGGCGTTGGCGTCGCCCGCGCTCGCGGCGGTGAAGTGTGCCCATGCCACCATGCCTTGCTCGCGACGCGCCCACAGGCTCGACACCAGCCCGGCGTCGAGCGCGATGCCCGACGCGGCGTAGAACGCCGCAGGAGTGGACACCTGCTCCTGCGTGATGGCCGCATAGCCGCCGAGCCACGGGTAGAGCTGGCCCTGGGCGAAGCCGCCGATGTTCACCCGGGAGCGCAGGGCCTCGCAGCCCGCGCCTGCGCAACCGGGGTCGACGAGGCTGTCGGTGTCGGCGCGAACCAGCGCTCCGAGCCCGACGGCGCTGCCTTCCTCCACGAGGACGGGCAGGGGCGGCGCGGCGAGGGCGGCGGCAGCGAACGCGAGGAGGTGCACGGGGTCGCGTGCTAACCCAAACAAAGCCTGACGGGCGCGCCGTTGCTCAGCCGCAGGTGTAGGGGTAGGGTGCGGCCCTCCAGGAAGCGCCGTGATCATCGCCCTCCTCGTTGCTTGCGAAACGGCGCCCGAAACGCCGGTGGAGGCGGCCCCGGCCAAGAAGCCCGACGTGGTGGTGATTACCCTCGACACCTTGCGCGCCGACCGTCTCGGCGCCTACGGCTACACTAAGGCACGGACCGAGACCCTCGACCGCCTCGCCACCGAGGGCATGCGTTTCGAGAACGCCTTCAGCGTCCTGCCGCTCACCATCCCGGCCCACGCCTCCTTGTTCACGGGTCTCTTTCCGTTCCATCACGGCATTCGCAGCAACGGCGACAACGTGCTCGCCGACTCCTTCACCACGCTCGCCGAGCAGTTTCGCGCCGCGGGCTACGCGACTGGCGGGAGCGTGTCGGCCTTCGTCACCACCCGCCAGTGGGGCTTCGCGCAGGGCTTCGACGCCTACTTCGACGAGATGCCAGAGCGCGACGAGAACGCGCGCAAGGACTCAAACTACTGGCACCTGGAGCGGCCGGGCAACCTCGTCGTCGATGAGGCGCTGGCCTGGCTGAGTATGATCGACAGGCAGAAGCCGGTGTTCCTCTGGGTGCACCTCTACGACGCCCATTTTCCCTATCGGCCGCCCGCCGCGTACGAGCTCGAAGAGGAAAACCGACCCTATGACGGGGAAATTGCGTTTCTGGACGACCAGGTTCAACGCCTGGTTGAAGCGTTTCATGGTCGCGACACGATTACCGCCATCGTGGGCGATCACGGTGAGTCTCTCGGCGAACACGGCGAGTTGACGCACGGGCTCTACGCCTTCCCCTCCACCCAGCACGTGCCCTGGATCGTCCACGGTACCGGGATCAAACCGCAGGTCGTCCAGGCGCCGGTGTCCAGCGTCGACTTCGCGCCCACCCTCCTCGCGCTCTCCGGGTTGCCGATCCCCTCGGGCCTGGACGGGCACGTGCAGCCGGGCGGCGCCACCCTGCCCTATGCGGAGACCTACCAGCTGGTTGATCGGTTCGGGATCGCGCCGCACCGCGTCGTGGTGGAGGGGAGCCTGATGTACCTGGGCACCCCGAGGCCGGAGCTCTACGACTACGTGGCCGACCCCGGCGCGACGACTGATCTCGCCGCCAGCCGCCCCGACGACCTCTCCCGGCTCGGCGGGCGACTCGAGGCGCTCGGCGCCCTCCCGCCCGGGAAGGCCGCCGCCGGCGCTGAGGCCGACGCGGACACGCTCGCCGCGTTGGCGGCGCTCGGGTACGTCGCCAGCGCGGCCACGACGACCGATCCCGCCACCCTGCCCGACCCCAAGGACCACGCCGAGTTCCTCCGGGGCGTGCTCGAGCTCGACCGCCCCAACCGGCGAGGCGGCGCTGACGACGCGTTGACCGAGATTGATCGTCTCCTCGCCCTCAAGCCGGACGCCTTCGACCTGCGCAGGCGGAAGTCGCAGGCGCTCAAGCGCCTCGGCAGCGCGGCCGCAGCCACCGCCTTCGACGAGGAGACGGCGAGGATCTTCCCGGATGACCCTCGCGTGTGGCTGCAGCTCGCGACGCTGGCCTCCATGGAGCAGGATTTCGAGGCGGCCCTGGGCCACGCCGAGCGCGCGCTGGCGCTGGATGCCCACAACGCCGCCGCTCGCGAGTTGGCCGTCGAGGCGCAGTTCCGGCTGGGGCGCGACGAGCGGGCCATCGAGCAGGGCATGGCCTGGATCGCCGAGGATCGCCGCAACTTCGGGCTCGCCGCGACGCTCGGCCGCTACTGGCTGAGCAAACGCGAGTACGCGAAGGCGGAGCAGTTCTTGCGCATCGCCGTCTCGGGCCCCAACCCGCGTATGGGCGCGCGGCTTCGACTCGCCGCCCTGGCAGTCGCGGCGGGTGCCGATCACGACGGGATCCAGCTGCTGCTCGCCGAGGTGGCCGACTACCCTGGCAACGCCGCAGCTCGGCTGGCCCTGGCGAGGATCTATGCTGAGGACCGGCAGTACTTGGAGCAGCTGCCGCACATCCGCGCCGCCGCACGGATGTTGCCGGGACGTCCCGACGTCCAGCTCGCGCTGGCCCAGTGCCAGTTCAACCTCGGCGACTATGGCAGCGCCCGGCGCGTGCTCCAGCACGCCATGGCGCAGTGGCCGGACGACCCGGACATCGTCTTGCTGCATGCCAACCTGCTCTCGAAGGAGGGCAAGAAGGCCGAGGGTGAGGTGCAATGGCAGCGTGCCAAGGTGCTCAACGACGCCCGGCTGGCCACGTCCGAGGCCGAGCGGGCCAAGGCCGAGGCCGCCGCCGGCGCGAAGCCAACGGAGGCGGGCCCAGACCCCGCGAGCCGTCCTCCCGCGAACACGGTCGCCTCGCCGACGGGGACACCCCGATGAGGCGCTGGACATGGCTAGGGGGGCTCGCGGTCGCCGTGGCCTTTGCTGCGTTGCCGGCAGCGCCCAACGGCGCCCGGGCGGCCGAGCCGAGTGGTGCCGAGAGCAAGCAGGCCGGCAAGCCCGAGGGTAAGGCGGCCCGCGGCGGCAAGGCCGGGCCCGGTGGGCGGGGTGGCGAGGGCGCAGCGGGCGGGGCCCGCGCGCGGCCCGGCGGCGGGGGACGAGGCGGGTCGCCGTTCGGTGATGCGCTCCTCGGTGCGGGTCGGGTGCGCTCTGCGGCGGCCCAGTACAAGAAGCGCACGGACAGCGACCCGGAGGCGGTGTCCGCGTGGGTGGGATGGGCCGTGGCCCAGAGCCGGCTGGGCCGCTGCGAGGAGGCGCTCGACAAGTTCTGGCCCTACACGCACACCCGGCCATTCAAGCCCTCGGTGGCGCTCGCCGCCTCCCGTTGCGCCGCCCGCCTTGGCTACATCGACGACGCGCTCTACTTCGACATGCTCGCGCTCGAGCGCAATCCCGCGAGCTTGCGCACGCTCAACGCGCTCGCGCTCGACCTGCACCAGGCGGGCGACCGCGCTGGCGCGAGCGAGGTGCTGGAGCGCCTGCTCGTGATCGACCGCGACAAGGACAGCTCACTCTTTGCGGAGACAGCGATCGCCCTGCGGGAGGGCCGTCTCGACGACTTCGACGCGCTGGTGCTCAGCTGGGAACGGGATGGGCGGCCCAGCGAGGAACTCGCGCGCTTGAAGGCCTATTCGTGGCTCGACGTGGACGATCCGGTGCACGCGGCCGAGGCGCTGACGTCGAAGTTCAGGGTGGAGCGCAGCCTCGAGGCCCGCCTCCTGCAGTCGGAGATCGAACGCCGCCTCGGCAACACCGAGACGGCCGACGGGGAGTACGAGCGCAAGTACCGCACCAAGCTCGTGGGTTTCGAGGCCGATGTGTTGCGTTCGCGGGTGCGTGTCGACCAGGGACGCCTCGACGAGGCCGAGGAGCTGCTCGCCCCGTACGCCGACGTGCTCGACGAGGACGTGGTGGGCAGCCGCTGGTACCTGGCGCGCGCGGCGGGCGACCTGGCCACGATGGTCGACATGGAAGCGAAGTGGCCCTCGGCGCGGCTCAGCCCGCTGCGCGAGCTGGGCCACCTGGTGCCCATCAACCGTCGCTAGGCGCGGATCAGCGCGTGTAGAACTGGGCGTAGTAGTAGTAGCTGCCGCCGTCTTCGAAGACCCAGGGGCGCTGGAAGGTGGCGCTCCACTCGTCGCCATCGACGTACTGCTTGGTCGCGTAGCTGTAGGCGTGGATGTACCACTCCCCGCCGTACATGATGAACATCACGTTCTCGGCGGGGTCGTCGCCGCTGAACTCGTAGCGGGCCGCGACGCCCACGGCCTCGATGTCCGTGATCCAGAACTCGTCGAGGTCGTAGGCCTGGAAAAGGCTGTCACCGCCGTCGAGGCCCATCATGCCGTCGCAGCCCGAGCCGGACTCGCGGTCGCCGTCGTGGCTGGTCTCGAAGCTCCAGTCGCACTGCGGGCATTCTTCGGCCTTCGAGCCGCCGGTGTACGAGGCCACCACCTTGCACACGAGGTCCTCGCTGTCGGCCCCGTAGAAGCCAATACCCTGCTCGAAGCTAGACAGTCGCGTGGAGGAAGCTTCCCACCCGCCCACGAAGTAGCCGAGAGCGAGGCCGGTATCCGCGTCGCCGGCGGCATCCGCGTCTGCCTCTGCATCTGCGTCTGCGTCTGCGTCGGAATCGCTGTCGGCGTCGCCGTCCGCGTCGCTATCGGCGTCGGCGTCCGTGTCGGCGTCGCCGAAGGGGTCGGCCTCGTCCTTGTCTTCCTCGTCGCCGGCCGTCTCGCCGAAGCAGGCGAGCAGCGAGACGAGGGTGAGGGTGCCGAGGGGGATCTCGATCCACGGGGCGCGCATCCGGCTTCTCCTGAGAGGCAGCGACGTTAGCCCCAGGGCGGCCGACTGTCACGTGGCTCGAGCACCAGGGCAAAAAAGCAAACCCCCACGGCCGATTCCGGCGTGGGGGCTGCTCGCGGCCGGGGGGTGTCCCGAGGCCGCCCGACGTCTACTAGTAGTAGTAGTAGTAGTAGACGAGCTCGCCGTTGTAGGTGACCCATCGGCCCCAGTAGGCCGCCTCGCTGTCGCCGTAAACTTGGTAGTAGCCCTGGTCGGGAAGGTTCCAGGCCTGGAAATACCAGCCGTCGTAGCGACCGTAGGTGTAGTGAATGAAGAAGGTCTGCCCGAGGTAGTACTCGGCGCCGTCGTCGGCGGTGTAGGTGTAGCTCGGGTTGGTGGCGATGCCGTTCACGCGGCCGTCGCCAATCCAGCTGTACGACGCGTCGTAGTAGCCCCAGAACCAGTACCCGGGCTGGCCAGTGCCGGGGATGAAGATCTCGGAGCACAGCGTGCCCTCGGTGGGACGGACGCTCGGCGTGACCTCGAACGACCAGTCGCAGTCAGGGCAGCCTTCCTGGCCCGGCCCGGCGGCCGAGTAGTCCACGCGCACGTCGCACACGAACTGATCGGTGAGCGGGGCGTAGAAGGAGTAGCCCATGTCGGCCGACTCGAAGGCGCCCTCGGGCACCGCCCAGTTGCCGTTGGCGCGCATGTAGACGACGGCCGTGTCAGCGTCGGTATCGCTGTCGGTATCGCTGTCGCTGTCGCTGTCGCTGTCGGAATCCGAGTCGGTGTCGGTGTCGGCGTCGGCCGAGCAGTCTTCCTTGGTCTCGTCGCAGGCGGAGTCGTCTTCCGCGGCGGGGAAGCAGCCGCCAAGGGCGAGGGCCGCGATGATGCTGAGGCGCATTGGGTCTCCTGGAAGGTCTGAGGGGGTGCCTGGAAGCGCGCGGACCTTACTCGCCCGGGCCCTCCCTCGCAACGCCTTTTTGCGGCAGCCTGACGGCGTGGCAACGGCGAGGTAACGACGCGGGATGCGCATCGCGGTGACCAGCGACATCCACGTGGACAAGAACGGTCCCCGGGCGCTCGAGGCGCTCGCCGCCCGCGTGCGGGCCCTCGAACCCGACGTGCTCGTTCTCGCGGGCGACGTGGCCACGCCCTTGACCACGCTGCTGGAGGCCCTGCTCGCGCTCCGCCCCTGCGCGCGGGAAATGGTGTTCGTGGCGGGAAACCACGACGTGTGGAGTCACCCGCTGGCGCAGGCGCAGGGGGTGGACGCCTGGACGCGGCTCGACCGCCTCCTCCCCGCGCTCTGCCTGGAGGCCGGCGTGCACGACCTCGACGCGTCGCCGGTGGTCATCGACGGCGTGGGCTTCGTGGGCACCCTCGGCTGGTGGGATCTCTCGATGCGAGACGAGGCCCTCGGAGCGCCGGCGAGCGCCTACGTGACGGGTGAGTTTGGCGGCCTGCGGTGGATGGACCACGTGTTCGCGCGGTTCCGCCGCGAAGGCGAGGACGTGCCGTACGCCGTCGTGGCCGCCGAGCTCCGCGAGCGTCTCCGGGGGCAACTACGGGCGGTAAACGCGGATCGCGTGGTGGGTGTGACCCACATGGTGCAGTTCGACTCGCAGCTCGTGCACAAGTCGCACCCGGGCTGGCGCTTCTGCCAGGGCTTCATCGGTCACCGGGCGCTCGGCGACATTCTCGCCGCCGACGAGCGCGTGGTGCTTTCCGTTTGCGGGCACACACACTCGCCGAGCGACCAGCAGATCGGCCGCCTGCGCGCGGTGTGCTCGCCGCTCGGCTACCGCAGCGAATGGCTCGGCCGCCCCGACGTGGAGGCGGTCGAGCGCGCGGTGGCTCTCGTCGAGATTTGACCGCTGATCAGCGGGGCGTGCCGGCCTTGCCGATCTTGCCGGTGCTGAGGATCTTCTTCACGTCGCCCGCGAGGTCTTTCACGCCTTCTTCGAAGGTGGGCACGAACACCCAGGCCGCCGCCACGAGCGCGATGACGATCACGCTGATGAGCAGCATGTACTCGACGGTGGACTGGCCTTCTTCTTCGCGGATGAGCTCGGTGAACATGGGGGGCTCCAGGGGGTTCGAGGGGAGGGGGAGCAAGCCCCGTGCCATCGACTCAACCCCCCTTTTCACCGGGGGACGGGCGTGCGACTGCCCCAGGCGTGTCGCACTCTGTCCCGCGCCTGTCCCACGCCGTCTGTCCCGGTCCTCGCGACTCAAACGTCGAAGCTGATCCCCTGGGCCAGCGGCAGGTCGCGTCCCCAGTTGAGCGTGCAGGTTTGCCGCCGCATGTAGGCCTTCCAGCTGTCGCTCCCCGCCTCGCGGCCCCCGCCCGTCTCTTTCTCGCCGCCGAAGGCGCCCCCGTCGGCCCCCCCGA
>SXON01000080.1 GCA_005778355.1 Pseudomonadota bacterium
CCAGCAACCGGCGAGGCGGTCGAACACCTGGCGGGCGTCGCGCTCGGGGCCGTAGCGCCGGTCGGGGGCCACCGCGCCGAGCTTCTCCTCGTCGGGCACGCGACGCTGCAACCACTCGGGCATGCCCTTCTCGGCCACGCGGCGGGTGATGGCCGGCACGCCGGCCTTGCGGAAGTACTTCTGGGCGAGGATGTCGACCGCGACCTGGCTCCAGCCCCCGGGCACCTGCACGTCGTCTGCCTCGAAAACCAAGGATCCATCAGGGTTGCGGATCTCGGAGCGGCGGCCAACCCAGGAAAAAGCGTCGTAGGGCGTGGAGGGAAGGAGGGAAGAAGGAGAGGTGAAACGGCGGGAAATTTGCATGGGGTATTGACTCCGCAAGAGCTGGGGGCCGACCGCGAGCGAGAGCGCACGGCCCCCACCCGTGCCGCGATCGTATGGGACCGCCATTTGCAGGTCAAGGGGTCAGACCACAAGATGTTGTGGGTCGATCACACTTAGACACACTACATAATGTGTCCACAGGTTATCCACAGACTTATTCGGCCTTCTCCACAGGCGGGGCCGCCTTCGAGCCCGCCGACACGTCGATCGGCAGCTCGATCGTGCCCACCTCGCCACCGGGGTCGGTGGCCTTGATCTTCACCGTGAAGTTGCCGGCGGCATCGGTTTCGCTGCCCTTCCAGTGCAAGGCACCGCGTGCGTCGATCGACATCATCGGCGGGGCGCCCTCGAGCGACCACGTGATGCTGTCGCCATCGGGATCCTTGGCCGAGAGCCGGAAGCCCTCGATGGTCCTGATCCGCGCCGGGTCGGTCTCGAACTGCGGCGGCGCGTTGGCGATCTCGACCGGCACCATGGAGAGCGTCTTCTCCAGCACCCCGTCGCTGGCGGTGAGGGTCACGCTGACCGTCTGCCCGCGCCGGTAGGCGGATAGGTCGAGTTCATCGCCGCGTACCGCCACTTTCTCGCCATCCACCTCCCAACGGTACTCGAGGTCGAGGGCTTGTCCATCGGGATCGCTGGCCTTGGCCTTCACCACCATGGTGTCGAGCACGGTGGGCTGACCGGGCGACACGTCGAAGCGCTCAATCACCGGTGCGCGGTTGTTTCCCGCGGGCGCCTCCGCGACCTCATCCTCTGCCGGCACCTCCACCTCGGGGCCCGCTCGAGGAACGTGGCGCTTAGCTCCGCCCTTCCGCTCGGCGGCCGGCGCCGCCTCCTCCGTGCCGCACCCGAGCACCAGCACCAGCACCAGCATCATTGCCTCTCGCGAATGCGTGAGTATATGCGCCGCTGGAGCCTGCGCTTGAAGCTCACCGTGCTCGATCGGCAAGACATGCGCTGGCGGCTCCAGCTCGAGTTGTCGCCCACCCTGCCGGTTCGCGGCCTCACCGTCGGGCTCGTCGGCGAAGACGGTCGTCCGCTCGGCCCGGCCGTCGTGGCTCAGCCAGCGGCGGGCGGCCTCGTCGAGGTGAGCGTGCGCGGCCCCTGCACGCTCCCACCCGGCACTGTGGCGCGGGTCACGCTCGACATCGAGGGTGAGCCGGCCGTCACCCACGAGCTGGTGGTGGACCGGCGCCGGGGTCTGCACGCATGGCTGCACGCCGACGGGGCGCTTCCGGTCGAGTCGGTCGGCGAGCTACAGGCCTTGTCCAACTCGGAGATGCGTAAACTTGCCCGGGCGTGGTGCTGGCTCGGTGCGCCGGAGCCCGCGGTCCCCGATTGCGGCTGCCCGCCCGACGCCATGATCGACCTGCTCCGCGACTGCGGGGTCGACGTCGATGACATCAGCCCAGAGCTGGCCGAGCAGCTCCGTGGGAGCGGCAACTAGGCTCTCTCGGCGCGCGCCTTCATCTTCCGGAGGAGGTTCTGCACCGCGTCGATCGCCAGCCACCGGCGCACCCAGCTCGGGACGGTCACCTCGTGGCGACTCCGCGAGTAGTAGGTGAGCAAGCTCTTGCTACCCATCTCGTCGATCTTGAAGTAGCCGTCGCAGAGCGTGAGGTCGTTGGGCTGCGCCGGGTCGAGGGTGTAGGCGCAGGTGTTGTCATTGCAGGTCCAGTGGTTCGTGAAGCGCACGTCGAAACCGAACACTTCCATGTCGACCGCCACGTACCACTCGTAGGGGCTCACCCGCCGGTACTCCTCGATGCCCCGGAGCGTGCCGTTCTCGGGGATGCGCGCCTGCAAGTCGAGTACGTCGCCCCACAGCGGCGACGAGGGCTTGTCGACGAGCACGTAGCCGGTCGAGATGGTGTCGGCGCCGCTGGTGTCGGCGTGGACCACCACGTTGCCCGCGCGCAGTTCGGCCCACTCGGTCTCGGTGAGCGGATCAGCGGCGAGGGCAAGCGCGGCGAGGACGAGCACCAGTCGCAGCATAGGCCACAGCGGGCCGCCCGTCACCGACCCGCTTGACAGATGTCACTGAGCGGGCAGGCCGGGCAGATCGCGTCGTCGCGACGACCAAGGCACTCGCCGCTGATGCCGAGGTGGGCCAGGGCGAAGTCGTAGCGAAGCGGATCGGCGGCGTCGAGCCGGGCGAGCGCGCGTGTGAGCTCCACGGCGGCCGCCCACCCCGGCGTGGCCCGCGACACCAGACCCAGGAGCCGCGAGATGCGAAACACGTGGGTGTCGAGGGGGATCACCAGCGAGGCCGGCGAGAAGCTCCGCCAGAGGCCGAGGTCGGGCTCCTCCACGCGCACCATCCAGCGCAAGTAGAGGCACCAGCGCTTCATCGCGGAGCCGTCGCGGGGCGAGGGCAAGAAACGCCGAAAGCTCGCGCGCGCCGGTGACCAAGCGCGGAGCTGGTCGATCGCCACCGTGAGCCGTTCCGTCGTGTCGCGACCGACGAACAGGCGCTCGAATCCCCCTTCGCGGGTGGCGCGCCCAGCGAGCGCGCAGAGATCCGCGATGTCTTCTGAGGGGTGCCAGCGATAATAGAGTCCGCGGATCGCCCGGAAGTCGCCCCGAGTGACGAAGTCTGCCGGTCGCCCCTCGGCCGCCTCGAAGATGCGCTCGAGCACCGCGCCAAAGAGCTCCACCCGGCCGAAGGCGAGCATCGCGCCCAGAAAGGCCGCCACCTCCTGGTCGGCCCGGGCCGAGAAGCGGCGGGCGAACCGCAGCGGGTCGCGCGCGAGCCGGGACTCGATCGGTGTGTTCCTCACAAGCGCATCGAGACGCTCGCGCAGCAAGATGTCGCGACCGAGCGACTCGCTATGCAGCCCGTCGCCTGCGCAGGAAGAACGGCAGCAGCACCAGTGACAGGGGAGCGAAGGCAGGCACGGCGCTGCAGCCGCCCTCGGCCTCGCCGCCGAAGCTGGTCTCCGCGACCACGATCTCCACGAAGTCGGGCGCGGAGTCGGCGTAGCCGTCGTTCACCGTGAGCTCGAAGCGGAAGGTGCCCGGCGCCTCGACGGTGAAGGAGGGCTCCGCGCTGTCGCCGCCTTTGATGCCCACCTCGGGCCCCCCGGCCTGGCGCCAGGTGTAGCCGAGGTCGGCGCCCTCGGGATCGTAGGAGGCCGTGCCGTTGAGCGCCACGGTGTCGCCCACCTCGGCGAGCAAACCGAGGCCGGCGTCGGCCACCGGGGGTTCGTTGGCCCCGGTGTCGGCCAGGGCGAGCGGCAACAGGAGCGCGTGCATGGGCGCCCGCGGCTAACACGCCTACCGGTCGGCGTGATAGCGGCGTCCCAAGGCGGAACCGATGGGCTTTTTCGAGCGACTGTGGAACCTGGTCAAGGGCGCCTTCGGCGGTGCCGTCACGAGCGCCGAGGTCAACAACCCCGAGGCCGTCTACGAGACCGCGATCGACGAGCGCCTCAAGCGCCACCGCGAACTGAAAAAGGCCGTGGGCAACATCGTGTACCTCCGCAACAAGCTCGAGGCCGAGCTCGAGACCAAGACCAAGGAACTCGCCGAGATCAACGCGCAGATCCCGGTGGCACTCGAAGCCGGCGACGACGAGGTCACGCTGGTGCTCCTCCAGAAGAAGAACGAGCTGGAGAAAGCCATCGCGGAGGTCACCGCCGACCAGGCCAAGATGGCTGGCCAGGCTGAAGACGCGAAGAAGGCGCTCGTCTCCTTCCAGGGCGAGATCGAGAAGCTCAAGCGCGAGCGCGACGAGATGCTGGCGAAGAAGTCCACGGCTGAGGCCCGAATCAAGATCCAGGAGTCGCTCGACGGCATGAGCACCGACGCCGACATCAAGGCGCTGGAGAACGTGCGCGAGCACATTGGCAAGCTGGCCGCACAAGCCGACGTGGGCGCCGAGATCAAGAACGACTCGCTCGACGCGCGCCTTGCCGACATCCGGAAGAAGACCGGCGACGTCACCGCCAAGTCGCAGCTCGAAGAGCTCAAGAAGTTGCACGCGGCGAAGCACGCGAGCGCTGTCGCCGAGGGCGCAGCTGGCGGCGCCGCCGGTGGTTCCAAGAAGACGATCTAGCTCTCCGCGATGCGCCCCCTCCTCTCCCGCCTGCGTGATCGGGTCGCGACGCGCCTCGCCGCCTCGCCGCCGGGCATCGCCCTGCACGTGGCGGTGCTGCTCCTCGCGATGGCCGGCTACCTGACGCACTTCACGATCGCCTTCTCGATCTCCCAGCCCTGGTACATCGAGGACTCGGCGATCAGCTTCGCCTACGCCAAGCACTGGGTCGAAGGCGACGGGCTCGTGCCCTACGTCGGTGGCGAGCGGGTGGAGGGCTACTCCAACGCGCTCTGGACCTTCCTCATCGGCATCGCCTACGCGCTCGGTGTCTCGCCGTGGACCTCGTCGAAGGTGCTGGGCGCCCTCTTCGGGTGCGTGGCGCAAGGCTTTTCCTGGGGCCTCGCCCGCCGCATGTTGCCCGACGGGCAGAAGGGCTACGCGCTGCTCGCGCCCATCCTGCTCGCCGGCAGCACGCAGTTCACGCTCTGGAACGCCTCGGGCCTCGAGAACGGCCTCTTCTGCATGCTCCTCGCCGCTGGCCTCTACGGCCTGGTCGTGGAGGTGGCGGACGACCGCGCCGTCCCGTGGAGCGCGCTCGCCTTCTTCGGCCTGTCCATGACGCGGCCCGACGGGCTCGCCTATCTGGGCATCGGTCTCATCGGCCGCACGCTCGGGACGCTCGGCCGTCGGCAGTGGAAGGCGTGGATCTTCTGGGTGCTCGCGGCGGGCGTGCCCTGGCTCGCCTACAACTTCTGGCGCTACGAGTACTTTGCCTGGGAGTGGCCCAACACCTGGTACGCGAAAAAGAAGAACTTCAAGCCATTTGATTGGAGCAACAACTACGGCTACAAGCAGATGCGCGAGTACTTCACGAAGTACTGGATCATCTACTTCGCCCCGGCCATCGCGCTCGCGGTTGGGGGCGTGGCCCGTTGGCGACGTTTCGCGGTGGCCGCGCTCTTGGTGCCCTTCGCCGTCGCCATCCTCTGGGACGGCAAGTTCGGCAGCCTGCTCCCTGCCACCGTGAAACTCACATGGTGGAATCAGCACTACAACGAGGTTCGAGTGTGGACGCTGGGTGGCGTCGCGGCCCTACTCGGCCTCGTGAGCCTCGGGCAGCCCGGCTGGATCGCCCGGGGCTTGCTCTGGTGTTGCTACACCTTCGGCCTGTTCTACACGGTGCTCGCCACCGGCGACTGGATGAAGGGCTTACGCTGGTACAACCTTACCTCTGTTCCTCAGTTCACCCTCCTGGCCGTGGGCATCGGCATGCTGGCCGAGCTGCTCCCGCTGGCTCAGCGCGCCGTCGCGAGGGTTCCCGTGCGTGCAGTCTACGCCACGGTGATGGCGAGCCTCCTGGTGGGCGCGTCCATCCCTCGCTCCATCGAGTTCGTGCGCAAGCCAGAAACCGCCCCGCGCGACGTGCACAAGCGCGTGAACTTCATGGGCTGGGTGCAGTCGCGACTTGACCTCGACCGGGTCACCCTCTTCGACGTCGATATGGGTGCGCACACCTGGTACACCGACTGGTGGATTGCCGATATTGCTGGCCTGATCGACGTGCCGATGGCCCAGCACGAGTATGAGAAGCCCTTCATGAAGGAGTACCTCTTCGAGGAGGTGCGTCCCGACTTCGCCCACGTGCACGGGAGCTGGGCGCGCACCATCAAGATCAGCGCGCACCCCGAGTGGAAAGACCAGTACGTCGAGATTCCCGGCTACCCCACCGGTCGCACCGCGTTGCACGTGGGCAACCACGTGCGGAAAGACCACTTGGCCGTGGAGACGGCCCCCGGGAGCAGCGAACGCCTGGTTCGTTTCGGCGACCAGGTGCACCTCGAAACCTGGAACCTCCCCGCGCCCATCGTGGCGCCCGGCGGGCAGCTCTTCGTCGACACGCTCTGGCGCGCCAAGAAGCGAGACAGCGGCCTGCGCGTGCTGCTCTTCCTGGTGGGCGAGAAGGGTCTGGCCTGGTCGGGGGAGGTGTCGCCTGGCTACGACTGGTACCGCGCCGAGCGCTGGGAGCCCTGGGAGTACGTGAAGGGCCGTTGGAGCATCCAGATCCCCGAGTCCGTCCCCCGGGGCGACTACCGCCTCGGCGTGGTGCTTCTCGACGAGAAAGCGGGTGTGGTCCTCCCCTTCCTGGGCGAGGGCGCCGGTGCCGAGAAGATCTGGATGGAAGACGATGCGCCCATCGAAGTGGTCATCGACGCGGCCGTCACCTCGCCGCCGGTCTACATGACCGGCGAGTACCTGCTCCCCGGCACCGTGCAGCTGGTGAGCCCCGACGAGGCGCGAGGCGCCGCCGAGGCCGCCCTCGACGCCGGTCGCGACGCGGCCAGGCGGGGCGAATGTGACGACGCGCTGGTGGCCTGGAAGAACGCCCGGCGCCACGTGGCCAACAACCGGAAGTGGCAAGACAGCCAGCGCGACGCCGCCCTGACCACGATCGTGGGCTGCTACGTCGACCGCGCCACGAACTCCGGCGACGACCTCGGCAGCGCCTTGCTGCTCCGCGCCGCGCGATTCATCTCCCCTCGCGACGAGCGGGTGGCGGAGGCTGGAGCGCCCGTGGGCAAGCGTCTCGAGGCCAAAGGCGACGAGGCCGCTATGCAAAAGGACTGGGACGAGGCGTACATCCACTACCGCGCCGCCCTGGCCGCCGACCCCACCCGCGCGTGGGCACGTCGCAAGGCAGAAGACACGCGCGATCGCCGCCTCAAGATCCGCCGCTACGACCCCAAGTCGAAGGGCGAGGTGCTCGACCCCGACGAGGCGCCACTCCCCCGGCCCTTCTACGAGCGCTGGCTGGCTAGCGGCCCCGCGTGATGCGATAGTCGTCGCCGCCGGCCTCGACGAACTTCACGCTCTCGGCGAGGCGGCTCCACACCCGCTCGCCCAGCACCTCGGGCAGGGTGGCCACGGTGCCCGTCGAGAGTGAGTCGTTGTCGCGGCGCGCACGCGGCGCACGCGGCGGGAAGTTCGACGTGGCGAGGATCGGCCCGGGGTGCGCGTTGTAGCGACGCGTGATGAGCTGATCCAGCACGTCCTTCTCCCAGTCGGTGCCTCGCCCCTTGCCGAGCTCGTCGATGGCCAGAACCGGCACGCGCACCAGCGGGGCCACGAGTCGCGCCTCGCTGTGATTGTGCTCGAAGCCCTCGCGAATCGCCGCGAGCAAGTGGGTGAACTCCACGAAACGCGTCGGCACGCCGTGCCGGAAGACCAGCTCGCGGATCACGGCGGCCATGAGGTGGGTCTTGCCTCGCCCCGGGGGGCCGAAGATCACCAGCCCCTGCATGTCGCCACCGGGGCGGTAGCCGTCGAGCCAGCCGCGAACCGCCGCCCAGGTGGGGCGCGCCAGCTCGGCCCGGAAGTTCTCCATGGTGCAGGCCGCGTGTCGCGCGGGGATGGCGGCCTCGTTGTAGGTCTTGGCGCGGTCGGGCAGGCGCTGGCAACGACACCGGCCCACCCTCGACACGCCGTCGAGCGTGAAGGCGCGTCGTCCCGTGCCGTTGCAGTGCGGACAGGCACCGCTGTCGAGCACGCGTGCACGGGACAGCCCGCCTTCTTCCTCGATGGCCCAGCCCTCAGTCCACTCCACAGGCAAACTCCTCCCAGATCCGGGTGGCGGTGAGCCCGGGGTAACGCCGCCGCAGCGCGTCGCGCGCCCAGGCCTCGCAGATGGAGCCCCAGTCGCCCTCGGCGTATAGCTCCCGGTTGTCGGCCAGCGCCTCGCCAGCGGCGGCCAGCCAGGCTTCGCGATCCACCAGATCGAAGGCCTCGTCATAGAAACGTCGCCCGATCATGCAAGCTTTCTCGGCTCTGGACTCCGGATCGCCCCCGGGCAGCGCGCGGGCCTCAGCCATCGCCCGGGCGTAGAGCGACGCCACCAGATCGGGCACCGGGGGCCCATCGGTCGCGACCGGCTGGCGCTCGACAAGCCGGCGCGGCGCGAGGCTGGGGCGGCGGGCCTGTTTGGCCACCTCTCCCCGGCAAGACGCCAGCGACAAGGGCGCCCGGACCTTGCTCGCGATGCGCTTGCGCACCACCACGTCGATCGCGCGCACGATCGCGCCGAGGCGCACCCCGCCCGAGAGCCAGCCGTGCAAGAGTCGCGTGTCGGCGCCCGAGAGGAAGGGAGCCCCGCCGCGCGTGCTCACGAGGTAGGCCCGGACCGCCTCGGCATCCGCCGCGAAGGGACCGAAATCCGAATCAGAGCCCGCGCTGCCCAGGGGCTCGTCGTCGACGTCGTTGCTCACACCACCCGCCTCGGGCGCGCGCCCGCGCTGCGCCCCTCGTGGGCCCGTATTATCCTCCGCGGCCCCTCCGCGAGTGCTCATGCGCCTCCTCTCTCGCCTTGCCCTCTGCACGTTTGCCTTCGGCCTCGCCGTGCCCGCCTGGGCCGCCGACAAGAAGAAGGACAAGGACGAGGACGACGAGGAGGTTGAGGTCGAGCCCGAGCTCAATGTCGACGAGGACGACTTCAAGGAAGAGGGCGACGACGAGGCGCCGCCTCAGCGCATCGAGGAAGACGACAAGCCCGAAGAAGAGGGCGACGAGCTCGACTTCGACGACGACAGCGACGATACGGACGACCTCAAGTTCACCGAGGACGACGATCAGCAGTCCGTCCAACCGCGCCAGCCCGGCGAGGACACGGCCCAGCTCTACCGCGACGCGCAGAAGAAAACGAAAGACATGTCGCCCGACGAGGAGCAGCTCTTCTGGGAGGACTACCTCCGGAAGTATCCGAAGTCCCTGTTCGCCGACCGCGTCGAGAAGCGGATGGACGAGCTCTCGATCCTGATGTTCGGCGAGCGCGTGGAAGGGAGCGACAAGGGCGCGCGCGGCCTCGACGCCGTGCAGCAGGAGCTCAATCTCACGATGCCGCTGAAGATGTCGCCGGTCGACACGCGCACCCACGTGGCCGTCGGTGCCGAGGTGGGCTTCCCCAGCTACGCGAGCGGCCAGCTCGACGTGGAGTACGCCTTCCTCCGGCAGGCGAGCGCTCACCTCAACATCGAGCGCGACTTTGCCGGCGCCGCGATTAGCCCCGGCGCCCGCTACGCGATCATCAAGTCCGCGCGCACCGGCACCGTGCTCAGCGGCGGCCTCGACCTCAAGATCAACGCCTCGCCCACGTTCGTCGCCTTCCGCCCCACCATCGGCTTCGGGCAGAAGCTCCGCATCATGGAGGGCCTCGACCTGCAAGCCAGCTTCTCGGTCGACGCGGAAACGCGGGAGGACAGCGACCTCCGGTGGAACTGGGCGTTCATGGCGGGCCTCCGTCCCAACGAGATCGTGAGCGTTTTCTGGGAGTGGGACTGGGACGCCAAGTACCTGTCCAACCCCGACGTGAAGACCTTCACCTTCTTCACCACCAACTTCGGCCTGAAGTTCCGCGCCAAGAAGCCCACGGACGAGCAGGGTAATGGTCGCATCGATGTGGGCCTGGGGGCGAGCTTCCCCTACGCCACCAACTACTGGGGCTTCTACAACGGCAGCGTCAACTTCCTCGGGGACTTCTACTTCTAGGGGGTAGGATTCTCACCGTGCGCCGCGCCCTGCCGCTCCTGCTCATCGCCTGCTCCGACTACGGGCTCGAGGAGCACAAGGAGGTGCCCGAGGTGGGCGAGGGCGACATCGCCACCGACCCCTGGGCACTCGACCTCAGCGGCGTGTGTGACGAGTCGCGACGCGAGATCCTCGTGTACAACGAGGGCGACGGTACCCTCACCCTCACCGGGCTGCGCCTTGAGGGCGAGGGCTGGTCGATCGACTCGGCGCCCGCGCTTCCCCTGGAACTCGGAGAGGGGGAGAGCACGCTGGTGGCGGTGATCGGCACCGTCGGCAGCGCCACGCTCACCATCGAGAGCAACGACCCCGACGAGCCCGAGCTGGCGGTGCCGCTCTCGGCCACGGCCAACACACCGCCCTCGGTGAGCATCTCGGGGCCGAGCCCGAGCGAGGTGGTGGCCGAGGGGGCCGACCTGGTGCTCTCGGGGATGGCCGTCGACAGCGAGGATGCCGAAGAAACCCTGTCCGTCACGTGGTCGTCGAGCCTGTCGGGCAAGATCCTGTCCACCGCGCCGCTCCCGGATGGCACCACCACCTACACCTGGCCGGCCGCCGACCGTGGCACCGGGCTCCAGGACCTCACGCTCACCACCACCGACGCCTGCGGCGAGAGCGCCAGCACCACGGTGAGCTTCTGCCAGGACGGCGCCTACAGTTACGACGCGCTCTCGCTCTCGGCCTGGCACTACGAGGGCGTGGCCACGTACGACACGACCAACAACTGGCTGCAGCTCACGCCCGCTACCACCAACGCCGTCGGCACCGCGTTCGAGACCAGCACCCCGGTCAACGCCGACAACGTCGACATCGAGTTCTACGTGTACATCGGCGACGGCACGGGTGCCGACGGCATCAGCCTCACCGCGCTCGACGCCGCGCGCTACACGACCTTCCTCGGAGGCAGCGGCTGCGGCATTGGCTACGGCGGCTCGGCTGACTGCACGGCGGGGCCCGCGCTTCCAGGCTGGTCGCTCGAGATCGACACCTACTACAACGGCGGCGTCGACCCGACGGAGGCCGATCACCTCGCCTTCACCTTTGACGGCGACGTCGATGGTTTCTCGGCCTGGGCCGAGCTGCCCGAGATGGAAGACTCCGGCTGGCATCTCGTGTCGGTCACGGTCATCGCGCCCCACGTGACGGTCGCCGTCGACGGCACCACCTACATCGACCAGGACCTGTCGGGGAACTTCGGCTTCTCCGGCTACGTGGGCTTCACCGCGGGAACTGGCGGGGAAACGAACGCGCACCTGATCGATGAGCTGGTGGTGACCGACTACGAGTGCGACTAGCTCCCGCCGCCGAAGCGTCCCCCGCGACCCCAGCCACGCCCCGGGGGCGATGAGCCCGACTCGCTCCGCCCGGCGCCCGAGCCTCCGCCGGAACCACCACCGGAGCCGCTCCCCGACGACGAACTCGACGACGAGTCCGAGGAGGACGACGACGACGAACTCGACGACGAGTCCGAGGAGGACGACGACGAACTCGACGACGAGTCCGAAGAGGACGACGACGAGTCAGACGATGACGAGTCAGACGATGACGAGTCAGACGATGACGACGACGATGACGATGACGAGTCAGACGACGACGACTCGCTCCCCGTGCCGCTCGACGATGAATCCGACGACGAACTCGACGACGAATCACCTCCAGAACCACTGGACGACGAGCTCGAGGAGGAGCCGCCGCTGCTGTAGCTCCCGCCGCTCCCATCGCAAGCATCTGTCGTGCTGGGCGTGCCGGTGCCGAGCTGGTACACCATCTCGATCTCGGCGTTGCCATCCACGTTCGAGGCCCCGACCACGCAGAAGCTCGGCTTGCCCTCCTCGTCGGTCGTCGCGATCACCCTGTAGGTGTCGTAGAGCGCGCCGTCGGGCTGCCATCCAAGCCGCGCCCAGTCATCCCCGGCGTCGCTCGGCCAGGCCACCTGCCCCCGGTCGCTGCCGTCCGCCGCGAGGCTGCGCGGCGCCTCGTCCACCTCGATCACCTCGTCGAGCGAGGCGATGGCGAAAACCTCGAGGCTGGCCAGCGCACTTACGCTGGGCGCCACCTCCGCTCGCTTGGCGGCGTAGGCCGCCTCGCTGAATTGGTTCACCGCGATCGCGGCGAGGATCCCGGTGAGCGTCACCGCGATCATCAGCTCGATCAGCGAGAAGCCAGTTGTGGCCGAGGTGCATTGACGGGAAGTGCGCATGGAAACCTCCACTCAGGCGAGCAACGAGGGGGCGCCGAGCAGCGCACGGAGCGCCGACTCGTCGAGGAGAGACTGGACGAAAAGCTCAGTACCCACGGCAAGACAACCGGCGTGGGTCACATTGACGGCGCGCACCAGCCCGGCCACCGGGCGCATGGTGCCGCCCCGCATGACGAGCATGCCGCTCAGCCGGTCGTTCAACGCGACCGGCAACTCGATACGCGGACCGAGCACGCGGAGACCGGTGCGGGACAGGTTCTCGAGGGGCAGTTCCTGCCCCGAGCCTCCCTCGCGCACGAAGCGGACGCGACCATGCTGGGCCGCCGACCAGCGCGAGGCCTCGCGCAGCTCAAGCGTCTCGACGGCGGTCGGTGCGCACAGGTGGAGTTCCAGACCCCGGTGGGCGAGCACGGAGGCGCAGAAACCGGCGCGCCGCGCGACCGTCACCACCTCCACTCGGAGCGACTGCCCCGGCGACAGCGGCAAGAGCGGCTTGCGGCCCGCCCCCAGTCGCAAGGTGATTCCGCCCGCCCGCGCCTCGATGACTTGCGCCGCCGCGCACAGCTCCCCGCCACTCACCGAGGTGCCATGGCGAGCCTGGACCAGGTTCGCCAGGAGGGCCGAGATGGCGAGCGGGTGATGGAGCCAGAGACTGCGCGGCATCGGGGTGATCGGGCTCATCGGATCCCGACCCGCCCGGCGCGAGAGCTAGCCGCTGCACCGGCGCAGGAGCGCGCGGGCCCGGGCGTCGTGCCCGTTGGACGACATCGCCTCCCTCGCCGCCTTCTGCGCGAGGGCAAACATGCCGGCATCGGCCAGCGCCTCGCCGTAGGCCAGCAGAATCTCGTGGTCGCCCGGTGACAGTTGATGCGCTCGCCGCAGATGACCGGCAACCTCGGCGGCGGGTCGGCCCTCTGACAGCGCCGACCTTGCCACCTGGACGTGCGCACGCGCGACGCCGGTGCCCGCCGCGACCGCCTCGCGGTACAGGCGCAGGGCGCGGCGGCTGTCGTCCTGCGCCTCGGCCTCGGCGGCCTCGTGGGCGAGCGCGTCGGCATGGCTGACGTGGTTGGCCACCGTCAGGACCTGGAGTAATACCGAATCGACGTGATCACCCCCCAACTCGGTGGTCCTCGGGCCACCAGTGGTACCTGGTCAGCGCCTGGACCTCGGCCGGGTTGTTCTCGAGATACGCGCACCGCTCGTCGATCCTTGACTCGAGAAGGTCCATC